>CAMLFP010000554.1 GCA_946479335.1 uncultured Archangium sp. | reverse complement strand
CAGGCCTGGGGCTTTTGGATGCTCGCCCGCAGATCACACGCCAGGCCACCGGAACAACCACCACCGAGGCTGTTCCCCGCGCAGTTGGTCACCCACGTGGCTGTCGTGCCGCAGGCGACCGCAGAAGCCGCCCAGCCGACGTCTCCAACACTCGCGCAGTCGCTGGTGCCACATGAGCCCGTCGTCTGGCACACGCTGTAGAGAGCGGCCTGTTTCACTTCTCCGCCGACGCAGTCGTAGTCGTAGCCGCCGCAGCCGGTGCGCGCGCTCGTGAAGTACGCGGTCTGCCCGGGCTTCGCGTTGCCGTCGGTGTCGCAGCAGTCGCTGTTGTTGGTCGAGAAGCCGCTCGTCGCGGCCATGCCGCAGTGGAACACCGGGCTCCCGGCGCCGTAGCCGTCGAGGTCGTTGTCCGTGTACACCTGCGTGCAGCTCCCGCTGCTGCACTGGTAACCAGTCGCAGCGCTGGTGCAGATGTGCCCGTCGGGCCACTTGGCGGTGCAGGTTGAGACGTCGCAGAAGTGCGTCGACGTGATGCAGTCGTTGTTGCTCGAACACGTCGTCCGGCATGCGCTGCCGTTGCACGCGTACCCGCCGCACGAGACGTTCGCCCCTGCCGGGTTGCAGGAGGCCGCGTTCCCGGCGCACATGCGCGCGGGGGCCACGGTGCCGCTGGAGCAGGTCTGTGGCTCGCACGAGACGCTCGACGATTGGAACACGTCGGCCGGGCATGCCGCGCCACTGCCGGTGCACGACTCCGCGAGGTCGCAGGTGTTGACGGCGTTGCGGCACGGGGTGGTCGACGGCAGGAAGCCGTCGGCCGGACAGTCGACGCTCGCGCCGGTACACGCCTCGACGGCGTCGCAGAGGTCGGCCGACGTGCGACACGTCACGCCGGCATCGACGAGCGCATCTGCCGGGCATTGCGCCGAGGAGCCCGTGCAGCGCTCGGCGAGATCACACACGCCGGCGTCGCCACGGCACACCGTCGCGGCGCTCAACATCATGTCTGCGGGGCAGTCGTTGCTGGCGCCCGTGCAGAACTCCTCCGCATCGCACACCCCGGCGGGGAGCCGACACGAGGTGGACACCGACGCCTTCAGATCTGCCGGGCAATCGAACGACACGCCGTCGCACGCCTCGGCGACGTCACACATTCCGGCGCTCGCACGGCACGGCACACTCGCGGCGGCCGGGAGATCAACAGGGCACTGGGGCGAGCTCCCGGTGCAGAACTCCGGCGCGTCACAGGCGACGCCCGCATCCGCCGGGCGGCACACCGTCGTGTTCATCTCAAACTCGTCTGGCGGGCACACGCCTTCCGTCGTGCAGACTTCTTCGAGGTCGCAGGGGCCAGCGAGTGCACGGCAGAGCACAAAGGGCGTGCACCCGGCGTCGACGCCGGCGTCATCTTCACCCGCGTCGGCCGCCCCCGCATCGGAGTGACCCGCGTCGGTCAGGCCGCCATCGACACGCCCGCCGTCGACCGCGCCTCCATCGCCACGCCCACCATCAACGCCACCGTCGGTGAAGTTCGTGCACAGCATCACCGAGAGGTCGCAGTACTCATCGGGGTAGCACTGCCGATCTTCCGTGCAGTCGCGAGACGGCGGCGGCGTTCCGCACGCCACCAGCCCCACCATCACCAGCCCAACCCACCATTTGCCGTGCATACGCCCTCCATCCCTCACGCTTTGAGTGACAACCCCAGACGATACAGCTCCTGCGCGCTCCACCCGGCGCGCTTCGACAGCTCGGTGGTGAGCGCCTTGAGGCGTTCTCCCTCCTCGAGCCCGCGGGTCAACGCCGCGCGCACTTCTTCTTCACTCCAGCGCGTCTCGCCCACGCGCCCCTCCACCAACACCACCACCTCCCCCAGCACCTCCGCGCCCGCGTAGCGCGCCGCGAGCTCGTCCAACGGGCCGCGCACGAACTCTTCGTGGAGCTTGGTCAGCTCCCGCGCCACCACCGCGCGCCGCGCGCCCAGCACGTCGCGCAGCAGCACCAGGGTGTCGGCCACGCGCCGCGGAGACTCGTAGAGCACCAGCGTCGCCGAGAGCTGCCGTACCTCCTCCAGCATCGCGCGCGCCTCCGACTGTTGCCGCGGGAGGAACCCGAGGAAATGGAAGCGCCCGGTGGGCAACCCGCCCGCCGACAGCGCCGCGATGATCGCCGCCGGGCCCGGCACCGGAGACACCGTCACCCCCGCGGCCACCGCCTCCACCACCAGCCGCTCGCCGGGGTCGCTGATGGCCGGGGTGCCCGCGTCGGTGACGAGCGCGACGTCGTCACCCGCGAGGAGCCGCTCCAGGATCGCCCCCGCCCGCTGCCCCTCCGCGAAGGCCGGGAGGCTGGTGACCGGGGTCGCCACGCCGAACTTGTCGAGGAGCACGCGCGTGTGGCGCGTGTCTTCGCAGGCGATCAGCTTCACCTCGCGCAGCGTGGTGAGCGCGCGCTCGGAGACATCGGCGAGGTTGCCGATGGGCGTGGCGACGATGAACAGG
>CAMLFP010000553.1 GCA_946479335.1 uncultured Archangium sp. | reverse complement strand
CTTCTGGCTGCGCTCGTTCGCGCCGTACTTGTCGCGCATCGCGCGCGCCCAGATGCGCCGCGCCACGCGCCCGAGCACCGTGTACTCAGGGTCCATCCCGTTCGAGAAGAAGAACGACAGGTTCGGCGCGAAGTCGTCGATGTGCATGCCGCGCGACAGGTAGTACTCGACGAAGGTGAAGCCGTTCGCGAGCGTGAAGGCGAGCTGGCTCACCGGGTTCGCCCCGGCTTCGGCGATGTGGTACCCGCTGATCGACACCGAATAGAAGTTGCGCACCTTGTGGTCGATGAAGTGCTGCTGGATGTCGCCCATCATCCGCAGCGCGAACTCGGTGGAGAAGATGCAGGTGTTCTGGGCCTGGTCCTCTTTCAGGATGTCGGCCTGCACCGTGCCGCGCACCGCTGACAACGTCTGCGCGCGGATCTTCGCGTAGACCTCCGGCGGCAACACCTCGTCACCCGAGACGCCGAGCAGCAACAGCCCGAGCCCGTCATTCCCCTCCGGCAACTGCCCCTGGTACGTCGGCCGCGCCACGCCCTTGCCGCGGTAGATCTCGGCGATCTTCTTCTCGACCTCTTCGACCTTGCCGTTCGCGCGGATCCACTTCTCGCACTGCTGATCGATCGCCGCGTTCAAATAGAAGCCGAGCACCATCGGCGCGGGGCCGTTGATGGTCATCGACACCGACGTCGTCGGGTCGGCGAGATCGAAGCCCGAGTAGAGCTTCTTCGCGTCGTCCACGTTGGCGATCGACACGCCGGAGTTGCCGACCTTCCCGTAGATGTCGGGGCGGTGATCGGGATCCTCTCCGTACAGCGTCACCGAGTCGAACGCCGTCGAGAGCCGCTTCGCCGGCAGGCCGCGCGAGACGTAATGGAAGCGGCGGTTGGTGCGCTCCGGGCCGCCCTCGCCCGCGAACATGCGCGCCGGGTCTTCATTCTCACGCTTGAGCGGGAAGACGCCCGCGGTGAAGGGAAACTGCCCGGGAGGCGCCTCGCGCAACAACCACGTCAGCACGTCGCCCCAGTCTTCGTATTTCGGCAGCGAGACCTTGGGGATCTTCAAGTGCGAGAGCGTCTCGGTGGTGAGATCCAACTCGATGACGCGATCGCGCACCTGGAACTGGTACTTCTCGGCGGCGTAGCGGCGCTTGGTCGCGGGCCAGTCGGCGAGCAGCTTGCGGCACTCGGGGTCGAGGCGCGCTTCGAGCTCCTGGTACAGCGCGACCAGCTCGGTGAGGTACGCGGGCTCGCCTTCCACCGTCTGCGTGACCTGCACCGTGCCGCGCGACTCGACGACCTCGAGCTTCTTCTTGCCGACGTTGGCGCGCAGCGCCTCGATGGTGCCCTGCAGTTGGTACATGCGCCGCGCGATCGCCGACTGCTGCTTCACGAACGCATCGGCCGCGTCGGAGGTCTCGCAGATCTCCGCGAGGTAGCGCGTGCGCTCCGGAGGGATCACCCAGCGCTTCTCGCTGGCGCCCGCGGCGAGTGCGTTCGTCGACTTGAGCGGTGCGCCGGTCTTCTCGGCGAGCCTGTCCATCACCGCGCGGTACAGCTTGTTCATGCCCGGGTCGTTGAACTGCGAGGCGATGGTGCCGTGCACCGGCGTCTTCTCGTCATCGAGCGCGAACTGGTTGTGCGCGCGCTTCCACTGCTTGCGCACGTCGCGCAGCGCATCGAGCGAGCCGCGCTTGTCGAACTTGTTGATGGCGATCAGGTCCGCGAAGTCGATCATGTCGATCTTCTCGAGCTGCGTCGCGGCGCCGTACTCGGCGGTCATCACGTAGAGCGACACGTCCGCGTGCTCGGTGATCTCGGTGTCTGACTGGCCGATGCCGGAGGTCTCGACGATCACCAGGTCGAAGCCCGCCGCGCGGCAGATATCGATCGACTCCTGCACGTGGCGCGAGAGCGCGAGGTTCGACTGCCGCGTCGCGAGACTGCGCATGTACACGCGCTTGTCGTCGATGGCGTTCATGCGGATGCGATCGCCCAGCAGCGCGCCGCCGGTCTTGCGCTTCGACGGATCAACGGAGATCACCGCGAGCGTCTTGTCCTTGAAGTCGATGAGGAAGCGCCGCACCAGCTCGTCGACGAGGCTCGACTTGCCCGCGCCGCCCGTGCCGGTGATGCCCAGCACCGGGGGCTTCTTCGCCTCCAGCTTCTTGAGCTCCTTGCGCAGCGCGCTCTCGGTCTCGGGGAAGTTCTCAGCGATGGTGATCAGCGCGCCGATGGTGCCCGGCGCCTTCGCGTCGAGGGCCTTGAGCTCCTTGCTGAACTCCGGCGGGCGCTTCTCGAAGTCGCACTGCTTGAGCAGGTCGTCGATCATGCCCTGCAGGCCCATCGCGCGGCCGTCGTCAGGCGAATAGATGCGCGCCACGCCGTACGTGTGCAGCTCCTCGATCTCGCTGGGGAGGATCGTTCCGCCGCCGCCGCCGAACAACTTGATTGTCGCGTTGGCCTGGCGGAGCAGATCGATCATGTAATTGAAGTACTCTACGTGCCC
>CAMLFP010000552.1 GCA_946479335.1 uncultured Archangium sp. | reverse complement strand
CGGTGACGCTCGGCGCGTTGGTGTTCGGCGCCGGCGTCTTTCTCGCGACGCACGGGAGCAAGCAAGACGCGGCGGTCGGGCCGATCCTCACGTGTCTCTTCCTGACGCTCGCGGGCGTCGGCGCGTTGGCCGAGCGCGACGGCTGGCCCCGGGAGCTGGCGGGGCGCGGCGTTCGCCCCGGCGCGCTGCGCAGCTTCTGGTTGATGCTGGGGCTGCTGGGGTTGTCGACCGCGACGTGGCTCGCGTTGTTGCTGTCGGTCGATGGCGGCGCGAACAAGTACCTGCGCTCCATCCTCGCGACGCCGCTGTACCCGGCGCTGTACTGGTCGCTGACGGTGCTGCTGACCCGGCTCTCGCCGCTGCGCCACGCGGAGCGGTCGATGGCCACGCTCGCGGCCTTTCTCGGCGCCGTCGCCGTCGGGACCGGCGTGTCGGTGCTCGCGGCGCTCTTCATCGAGGGCCACGCGGACCATCGCGTCATCAACGCGCTCAACCCCTTCATCGGAGTCGTGAACTTCATCGACCGCAGCAACTCCGACATGAACGTCGCCGCGGTGCTGCTGGGCGTCGCGTCGGCGCTCGCCACGCTCATCGCGATCGGCGTGCTGCGCAGCCGCGACGAGGTGCGCGCGTGAAGCCCGGCCCTGCGGTGGTGGAGGTCGCGCGTCTGTGAGGTTCGACGCCGCAGCCGTGGAGAAGGCCGCGAGCGGCTGTGTGCTGCGGCTCCCGCGCGTGCCGCACCGGGGAAAGCTGGGCGAGGTGCGCGCGTCGTCGGTGGGCGCGAGCCTCGAGCTGCACGACTTCCGTCAGTACGCGCCGGGTGATGACCTGCGCCACGTCGACTGGAACGCGGTGGCCCGCACCGGCGAGCTGTACCTGCGCGTCCGGCAAGACGAGGTCAGCCCCCGGGTCGAGGTGGTGCTCGATGGCTCCGCGTCGATGGCCGTGTCGCCCGAGAAGGCCGCGCGCGCCGCGGAACTCGCCGCGTGGGTGGTGACGCTCGCGCGGCGCGGAGGGCTCGACCCGACGCTCATCACCACGGGGGAGAAGACGCAGAAGGCCGGCGGGCCGGCGGCGCGCGCGTTGCTCGAGGCCGTCACCTTCGAGGGCCGCGAGCCCTTCGACGAGGCGCTGCGCCGCGCTCCGCCGCTGCTGCCCTGCGGGCTGCGCGTGGTGGTGTCTGATTTTCTCTTCGAGGCGCCGCCGGGGCCCTTCGTGGAGCGCCTCTCGCGCGGCGCCTCGGGGTTAGTGTTGGTGCAGGTGCTCGATGTCGAAGACGTCTCGCCGTCGGGCGGCGCCGGCGCGCGGCTGACCGACTCCGAGTCGGGTGAGGTGCTGGAGCGCGTGCTGACGCCGGGCGTGCTGGCGCACTACGCGCAACGCCTCCGCGCGCACGTCGGGTTGTGGGAGGCCGCTGCGCGTCGCGCGCGCGCGACGTGGGTGCAAGCCGTCGCCGACAAGCCGCTCTCGACGCTGGCGCGCGGCGAACTCGCGCCGCTGGTGGAGTTCGCATGACGCACGCGATGCGCGGGGTCACGCGAGCTGATGCAGGCGTTCGGCGCATCGCGCGCATGACGGCGGTGCATCGGAGCGCGGGAGTCGCGAACCGCCGCGTCGCCCGCGCGCCGTCAAAGATGTGCGGCCGGCGCGGTTTTTCGACGGCGCGTGAGGAAGCCGCGTCTCCGCGTGTCGGCGGATCAGGTCGCGGAGGCGCGAGATGAGCTTCGGCGCGCCGCTCGGGTTGCTCGCGTTGTTGGCGGTGCCGGCCATCATCGCCGCGTACTTCCTGCGCCGCCGGCAGCCTCCGCGCACGGTGTCGGCGCTGTTCCTGTGGCGCACGCCGGAGCAACGCGCAGAAGCGGGCCCTCGCCTGCAGCGCTTCTCTCGCGAGCGCTCGCTGGTGCTGGAGTTGCTGGCGGTGTTGTTCGCCGCCTTCTTCCTCGCCGACGTGCGGTGCGGCGAAGCGGCGACGAAGCAACACGTGGTCATCATCCTCGATGGCAGTCTCTCGATGAGCGCCGAGGGGGTGGCCGACAAGGCCAAGACGGAGGTCGCGCGCCTCGCTCACGCGGAGAACGCTGGCGTGCTGACGCTGGTGGAGAGCGGGCTGAAACCGTCGCTCCTCGCGGGCCCGCAATTGGAGACCGACCGCGCGCTGGCTGCGTTGGAGAAGTGGGAGCCCGCACACCCCGCGCACGACTTCGCGACGGCCTTCACGCTAGCGCGCGAGCTCGCCGGTTCGCGCGACCGCAAGGTCTTCTTCATCACCGATGGGCCGGTAGAGAACGTGCCTGACTTCATCGATGGGCGCTCCGTGGGCGCCGCGCGCGACAACCTCGCGTTCCTCTCGGCGCAACGGCATGACGAGCGCGGCATCGCCCAGGTGACGGTGCGCGTGGGGAATTTCACGAGCAGCGGCCAGCGCGTGCCGGTGCGCTTTGACGCGGAAGGTGTGCGCGAGACGCGAGAGGTCACGCTCGAGCCGGGCGGCACTGTCGCGCTGCGCGTCAGCCTCGAGACCACGAAGC
>CAMLFP010000551.1 GCA_946479335.1 uncultured Archangium sp. | reverse complement strand
TGTGGCCGTTCTTGCTGCTGGCGCTGGTGGTGGTGGCGCCGGTCGTCGCGTACGTCGCGCTGCAGCCGCCCGCCGAGGAGACGCCGCCGGCGGTCGTCACGCCGCAGCCGCTCCCGACGCCCACGCCGGTGGAGCCCGTCGATGCCGGCACGCCGGCTCCGGAGCTCGCCACGCCGACGCCGACCGCAGCGCCGACGCCGACGCCCGCGCCGGTGGAGCCCGCCGCGCCGACGTTGGCGGAGCTGCGGCTGCGCATCTCGAAGGACGAGCAGCTCGCGAAGCGGAAGAAGCTGTCAGCGAAGGTGCGCGCGAAGTTGTCGGGCTACCGCAAGGCGCTCGCGTCGGCCGACCAACCGGCAGAACGCCTCAAGCTGCAGACCAACCTCGAGAACTTCGAGCGCGCGTACCTCGGCAAGAAGTAGCCGGCGCGGGGCGTCTGGTAGCCTCGCGCGCCCATGCGCTCCCTCTTCGTCGTCTTCTCGGTCGTGGTGACGCTGGCGCTGCTCGCCGGCGCGTACTTCTGGAGCCCGCACGTGGCGTGGGCCTTCGTGCTGGTCGGGCCGGTCATCGCGCGCGGCATCGCCGACATGGTGCAGACGAAGCAGGCGGTGCGCCGCAACTTCCCCGTCATCGGCAACTTCCGGTACCTGTTCGAGGTCATCCGCCCGGAGATCAACCAGTACTTCGTCGAGTCGAACACCGACGGCGTGCCCTTCAACCGCGACACGCGCAGCCTCGTGTACCAGCGCGCGAAGCTGGAGCCCGACACCGTGCCCTTCGGCACGCGCCTCGACGTCAACGCCATCGGCTACGAGTGGGTGAACCACTCGCTGGCGCCGGTGCACGTCAGCCCGAAGTCGCTGCGCATGACGGTGGGCAGCTCGCAGTGCACGCAGCCGTACTCGGCGTCCATCTTCAACATCTCGGCGATGAGCTACGGCTCGCTGTCGAAGAACGCGGTGCTGGCGCTCAACGGCGGCGCGAAGCTGGGCGAGTTCGCGCACGACACCGGTGAAGGCGGGCTCTCGCCGTACCACCTCGAGAAGGGCGGCGACGTCATCTGGCAATTGGGCACCGGCTACTTCTCGGCCCGCACGTTGGATGGCCACTTCGACCCCGAGAAGTTCAAGGTCAACGCGCTCAAACCCCAGGTGAAGATGATTGAGGTGAAGCTGAGCCAGGGCGCGAAGCCGGGGCACGGCGGCATCCTCCCCGCGGCGAAGGTGACGAAGGAGATTTCAGAAATCCGCGGCGTGCGCATGGGTGAAGACGTGCTCTCGCCGCCGGCGCACTCCGCGTTCTCGACGCCCACGCAGATGATGGAGTTCATCGCGAAGCTGCGCGAGCTGTCGGGCGGCAAGCCGGTGGGCTTCAAGCTGTGCCTCGGCAAGCGCCGCGAGTTCCTCGCCATCTGCAAGGCGATGAAGACCACCGGCGTGGTGCCCGACTTCATCACCGTCGACGGCGGCGAGGGCGGCACCGGCGCGGCGCCGCTGGAGTTCAGCAACTCCGTGGGCTCGCCGCTGCGCGAGGCGCTCATCTTCGTGCACAACGCGCTGACCGGCTTCGGCGTGCGCAAGGAGATCCGCGTCATCGCCTCGGGGCGCGTGGTGACGGGCTTCGACGTGGTGACGCGGCTGGCGACGGGCGCCGACGCGTGCAACTCCGCGCGCGCGATGATGATGGCGCTGGGCTGCATCCAGGCGCTGCGCTGCAACACCAACGAGTGCCCCACCGGCGTCGCCACGCAGCGGCCGGAGCTGGTGAAGGGCCTCGACGTCGCGCACAAGGAGGTGCGCGTCGCGAACTACCACCGCGAGACGATGAAGACCGTGGCGGAGATGGTGGGCGCGATGGGACTCTCATCGCCGGCGCAGCTGCGGCCGTGGCACGTGATGAAGCGCACCGGGCTCGCGGAGATCCGCCACTACGGCGAGCTGTTCGAGTTCATCCCCGAGGGGTCGCTGCTCTCGAAGGACGTGCCCGAGTCTTTCGCGCGCCCGATGGCCGCGGCCAGCGCCGACACGTGGGCCTCGGCCGCGTGACGCCGGTGGAGCGCTTCGCGCGCGATGGCTACTTCGTGGTGCCGGAGCTCTTCTCGCGGGCGGAGTGCGAGGCGTTGCTGGCGCTGGTCGTCGCGTCGTTCGGTGAGAGTGCGTCGTCGTACGTGCACGCCTCCGCGCTGCGGCGGCACCAGCCGTTGCCGTTGACCGGCGAGGTGCGCGGAGCGCTGTGCCGGCTCGCGCAGGGCGCCGATGGGTTGTTGTCGCAGGCGCTGACGCGGGAGCGCGCGCTGGCGGAGCTGAGCTCCATCACCGTGTTCCCCGGCGCGAAGGCGCAGCGGCTCCACCGCGATGAGTCGACGGAGGACCGGCAGCTCATCTCGGTGTTCGTCAACCTCGCGCCGACGACGCGCGATGCGGGCGCGTTGGTGGTGCGCCCCGGCTCGCACCGCGTGCCGTTCACCGACGGCGACGACGAGGTCGCGCTGGAGCTCCCGCAAGGTTCAGCGGTGTACATGCACGCCAAGCTGCGGCACTTCGGCGGCGCGAACGTCACCACGCAGACGGTGCGGCCGGTGTTCTACGCG
>CAMLFP010000550.1 GCA_946479335.1 uncultured Archangium sp. | reverse complement strand
AGGATCTGCGTCACCGAGCGCACGTCGGGGAGCTCCTTCGTGCCCTCCAGCAGGTCGGTCATGCGCATCAACCGCGCGGCGATGGCCGGCTCGCGGAGGTCGCCCTTGAAGTCGATCTGGATGATGTCGGCGCCCTTGAAGTGCTCGTCGAAGAAGTGCAGCGCGCGACCGACCTCGTCACCTCCGCTGAACATCTCCTGCGGCGTGGCGCGGAAGTGCGCGCGCGACGCGGCGAAGCCGAACAGCGCCAGCAGCACGAGCGCGGGCACCAGCAGGTTCTTCTCACCCGCGGGCTCTTCCTCGGCGGGCGGCGCGAGGGGCGTGAAGATGAAGAGCCCCACCAGCAGCGCGGCGAGCGCGCCCAGCGCCAGCACCGCGCCCGTCGCCGCCACGTACGGCACGGGAATGCGCGTGAGGGCGAGCGCGGCGAAGCCCACCGCCACCAGCGACTTCGCGCTGCCCTCGAGCCCGCGCGCGAAGGCCGCCATCGAGACGCCGGCGACGCCGAGCAACGCGGTGAGCACCGTGGCGCTGACGGTCACGCCGAGCGCGCCCGCGAGCCCGGCCCACACCACCAGCGTCAACGCGGCGCACAGCAACACCACCACGATGCGCTGCGCGCGGCGCACCAGCACCGCGAGCACGATGAGCAGCAGCACGATGAACGCGATGCCCAGCAGCGTGCCCCTCTCCGCGAGGCGCTGCGCGATGAGCCCGGTGATGAACGTCGCGCCGAAGTAGTGGGCGGTCAGCGGGCCCTTGTTCTCTTCGACCGTGTGGCGCACCAGCGTCGCGAGCGCCGCGCCGTCTTTGCTGCCGTCGACGCGCGCGAGCACCATGTAGCCGCGCTGGTCTCCGGAGATGAGCGCGCCGGTCACCTTGGTGTCGGCCTTCACCTTCGCGCGCAGCGCAGCGAGCCCCGCTTCGTCTTTGGGGATCGAGGTGATGAGCGTCTCCGTCACCAGCGAGCCGTCGTCGCTCTCGTGAATGGAGTCGACATTGGTGACGCTGGCGACGTTCAGCACGCCCTCGGCCTTCTTCGCGACGAGCGCTTTCGTGACGCGCGTGACGGCCTCCAGGCCCTCCGCGGTCATCGGCGCGTTCGGTTCTTCGAGGCCGATGATGAAGGAGTTGAACGCGTCGAAGCGCTTCGAGAGCTCGAGCCACGCCTGCACCTCCGGCGTGAGCGGCGGCATCGCGTCGGTGACGTCAGACGAGACGACGAGCTTCCGCGCGAACGCGCCGCTGCCCACCACCAACGCGACGCCCACGACGAGCGAGACGGCCTTGCGCGCGGCGAGCGCGGCGACGAAGCGATTCCACATGTGAGACTCCCGCGCGCGCTACTTCGGCGCGTCTTTGAAGATGATGCGGTGATCCTTGGTGTGCGACGCGCAGGTGTACGTCGCGCCCACGCAGCGGAACTGGAAGACGACCTGGTCGTCCTTCATGGTCAGCGGCGCGGCGGTCTCGAGCTGCGAGTTGGTGGCGCCCAGCGCGATCTCCTCGACCTGGCTCGATAGCTTCCCGGTGAGCCACTTGTTGTCGATGGTCATCGCGCCGGCGCCGAAGCTGAGCTTCGCGCGGCGCACCATGTACCGCTTGCCCGCGGGCGTCACGACGTCGACGGTGACGCCGGGGTTGCCGTCGTTGTCCTGGTCGAAGTCTTTGTCGCTGGTCGCGAAGTCCTGCTTGGTGGGGAGCGCGTCGTTGAGCGGGTCGGCGAGGTTCTGCACGCCCCACAGCCAGGCGAGCTGCGTGCTGTCGAGGCTGCTGCCGGTGACGGGCACCTCGAAGGGCGTAGCGTACAGCGCGTCTTTGAGCGCCTGCGGTGTCTTGGGCTGCCCGAGGGTGAGCGGCTCTCCGTCGGCGAAGATGCTCACGTCCTGGTTGCAGAAGCGCAGCTCCATGCGGGCGCCGTCGGTCGACAGCTTCGCGAGGAAGAGGTCGTAGAGCTGCAGGTCCCACGGCTGGCCGAGCGGCGAGATGGTGGCGGGCTGCACCAGACGCACCGCCCAGCTGCCGCCGAGGCCGGCGCACATCGGCGTGCCGAGGTCGTCGGGGGCGCCGGGGTCGACGGGGGCCGGCGGCGGAGGCGTCGGGTACAGCTCCTCGAGGCGCGCAAGGCCGTCAGACGGCTGGTAGCACGACGAGGCGAACACCAGCGTGAACGAGACAATGAGGAGTCGGTTCATGGCGGGCCCCTTTCAGAACGTCATGCGCATCTTGAGATACGCGAAGCTGCGGCCCACGGCGCGCTGGCCGAACTTGGAGCGCGCGGCGTAGTCGAAGTTGTCTCTCGGCGTCGGGCTGCCGCCGAAGATGTACGCGCCAGCGAGGGCCTCGAGGCCGGGCGCGATGACCCAGGTCAGCTGCGGGTTGGCCACGTTCGAGAGGTCGTCGACGTTCAAGATGCCCGAGAGGCGCAGCATCAGCGAGTCGTTGCGGAACTTGAGCTCCGCAGCGGCCACCACGTAGTTGTGAATGCCGTAGCGGTCGTTGAACTCATCGAAGAACCCGCGCAGGTACATCACGTTCGCGTAGAGCCACTTGGTGAAGGTGTAGTCGAGGCCGACGGTGGCCTTCACGAAGGGCTTCGCGGC
>CAMLFP010000549.1 GCA_946479335.1 uncultured Archangium sp. | reverse complement strand
CGGCCTTCCCCATCACCAGGCGGTACGTGGTGCGCCACACCGGCGCCTCCGTCGTGTAGCCGACCGCCACCGCGCCACCGCCCGACGCGCCACGCACCACCAGCCGCTCGCGCTCCGGTTGCAGCGCGCGCGCCCCGACGGCGCGGTTCCAAGCGAGCGACACCTGACTCCCCGTGGGGCGGATGGAGTCGATGGCGCGCAGCGGCACCTTCGCCAGCCCCGCGTCGCCGAACACCAGCAGCGTCGGCTCGGGGAGCGGCTGCCCTTCTTTGTCGACGAGGCCCAGCTTCTCCTCACCGACCTCGATGACGCGCCCCTTGACCAGCGCCGCGCCGTGCCGCACCTCGACCTCCACGCCGGTGAGGCTGCGGCAGAGGTTGGTCAACGACGCCTGCGCTTCACGTTCAGGCAACCCGGCCAGCGCGCGCGCGGCCTCGGCGGAGAGCGGCGGCGCGAACTCCACCGACGCCACGCCCTGCGACGACATCACCACCAGCGACTTGAGCGCGTCGTCGAGCTGCCCGGGCTCGAGTGGAATCTCGGCCTCGGCGCCCTTCGACACGGTGCCGCGGCGCTCGAAGTACCCCACGCCGTTCTCGTAGAGCACCAGCGTCTTGAGCGGCAGGCGAGACGGCGTCGGAGCGGCGGCGAGCAACAACAGCGCGAGGGCGGGCATGGACTCCCCGACACCGGTCAGGGCGCCGGGTTCCCGAACGCGAGGGAAGCGCAGGCCGAGGTGGGGTGTTATTTCGACCACTGTGTTTCGCTTTCGCTTCGGGCCCTTCCCCGTCGAGGTCCACTTCGGTCACCTGCTGATCAACGCCTTCGTGGCGTACAGCTTCGTCAGCATCCCCTCCGGCACGTCGTGGCCCGGCGTCATCCTCAATGACCCGACCAGCGCGAGCCGCCCGATGACGTTCGGGCTGGTGCTCGCGGGGTGGATGGCGCTCATCTCGCTGTCGGTCTTCGCGCACGAGCTGGGCCACGCCGTCGTCGCGCGCGCGTTCGGCTCGCGCCCGTCGATTCACTTCGTCGGCCTCGGCGGCCTCACCGTGTACCCCGACGGCGGCAGCTTCGAGTGGTGGAAGCAGGCGCTCATCACGCTGGCCGGGCCGGCCGCAGGCCTCTTCTTCGGCGTGCTGGCGGGCGCGCTGGCGCTGGTGGGCGGTGAGGCGTTGCCCGACGCCGTGCGCTACTTCGCGGTGGGCATCTTCCAGGCGAACCTCTTCTGGACCGTGCTGAACCTGCTGCCCATCAGCTCCTTCGACGGCGGGCGGCTGACGGAGCTGTTCCTGACGCGCTTCCTCGGGCGGAACGGCTTCCTCATCGCGCAGCTGGTGGCGCTGGCGTTCGCCGCGGGCCTGCTCTTCCTCGCGTTCCTCTCGCACCAGATGCTGCTGGGCATCGTGGTGTTGATGATGACCGGCCGCACCATCGGCAACATCAGCGCCTTCCAACGCGGAGAGCTGCCGCTGGGCGCCGCGGCGCACCCGCTCACCGCCGTCGTGGAGAAGGCCGAAGCGCTGTACCGCGAGCGCAAGCTCGACGAGGCGTACGTGCTGGCGCGCAGCCTCGCGGAGTCGTCGCCCACGCCTCCCGCGCTGCGCAGCCGGGCGCACGTGCTGCTGGGGTGGATCTCGCTCAAGCAGGGCAACGGCCGCCGCGCGTTGGACCACTTCAGCCAGGTGCAGGGCCTCGTGGTGCCGGTGCACGCGCTGGCCGCGGCCTTCTCGCTCATCGGCGACGAGCCCCGCGCGATTCCCCTCTGGGCGCAGGCGGTGCAGCAGAACAACGACGCCACCATCCTCCATGAGTACGCGGCGGCGCTGATCCGCGCGGGGCGTGAGGCCGACGCGCGCGCGGTGCCCGGCGTCGACATGGCGCGCGCCTACATCGCCGCGGAGCGCGTGCACTACGTGCGCAAAGACTACGTGGCCGCCGCCGGCGCCGCGGAGGGCGCCTTCCGCGAGCAGCCGAGGGCCGAGTACGCGTACACCGCCGCCTGCGCGTGGGCGCTCGCCGGCAAGACCGAAGACGCGCTGCGCATGCTGCAGCTCGCCGCGCAGAATGGCTTCCACGACACCGAGACCGCCGAGACCGACGCCGACCTGAAGAGCCTGCGCGCCCGCCCGGAATTCCAGGCGTGGCTCGGGTCACTTTCAGCCGCGCGCTGACAGTCGGGTGACGGCCCGGCGCGTTTACTCCTCGCAAGCAAACGACTTGCGAGGAGTGACCGATGACCGAAGCCCTGCCCTATGACCCGAAGCTCGACCGGCCGAACCTGGTCACGAGCATCCCCTTCTTCCTGACACACCTCGCGGTGCTGCTGGTGTTCGTCACAGGCGTCTCGTGGCAGCTGGTCGCGCTGGCCGCCGCCTCGTACTTCGTGCGCATGTTCGGCGTGACGGCGGGCTACCACCGCTACTTCTCGCACCGCACCTACAAGACCAACCGCGTCTTCCAGTTCCTCCTCGCGTGGCTGGCGCAGAGCTCCGCGCAGAAGGGCGCGCTGTGGTGGGCCGCGAACCACCGCCACCACCACCGGTACTCGGATCAACCCGAAGACATCCACTCCCCCGCGCGCAAGGGCTTCTGGTGGAGCCACGTG
>CAMLFP010000548.1 GCA_946479335.1 uncultured Archangium sp. | reverse complement strand
CGTCTGACACCGCGCGCGCGGTGACGTTCTGGCCCGGCACCGCGAAGCCCGAGAGTCACGAAGCGCGCGAGTAGAAGCTCCGACCGAGACCGTCGAGAAGCTGCTGGGCATCCACACCATCAGCGAGCTGGCGCCGCACCTGCGCACAGAGTGACTGTCTCCGCGCACCAACCAGCCCAACCGCTGAGCACCGTTGCCGAGACTGAAGTATGTCGCCTCCATGAACTCGAATCGGCGGCGGTGGCGACGTGTCGTGTTGTGGCTCGTGGTGCTGGGAGGCGTTGGCTGTTTCACCCCGACCTCCGAGCCGTGCAACGACGGCGACCTCCTCCAGCGGCACTGCGGCGAGTGCGGAACCCGGCTCGCAACCTGCGTCGACGGAGCGTTCGGCGACTTCGGCGAGTGCCGGGAGCCCACGTCATGCACCGCCGTGCCCGACGCGGGGTCGCCAGACGCGGGCACACCAGACGCCGGCTCCCCCGGGCCTTCTACGCCCTGCCTCGCGGGTGACGTGCTGACGCGCCTCTGCGGTAACTGCGGCGAGCAGCAATCCCACTGTCTCAACGGGGCGTGGGGCAGCTTCTCCGCCTGCACCGGGCAAGGCGAGTGCGCGGCGGGCTCGGTCGACACCCAGGCCTGCGGCACCGACGTCGGGGCCTGCTCGGCGGGCACCCGGTCGCGCAGCTGCTCCAACACCTGCGCGTGGCAGGCCTTCAGCGGCTGCGGCGGCGCCTTCGTCGGCCCGCAGCCCGAGCACTGCGGCGACAACCAGGACAACGACTGCAACGGCCTCGCCGATGAGGGCTGCACGTGCACGCCGGCGAGCCCCGGAGCGGGCGGGGCCATCTCCCTGACGGGCTCCATCTCGAAGCTCATCGCCGACCCGCAGCGCTGCTACGTCTATGCGCTCAACACCGGCAACCCCTCGGAGCTGGTGGTCATCAACACCTCCACCAAGCAGGAGCTCACCCGCGTACAGCTCCCGCAGACGACGACCGACTTCGACCTGTCTCCCGACGGCGGGCTGCTGGTGTTCGCGCACGACGCCGTCCATCAGGTCTCGCGGATCGAGCCCGGGCTGTGGACGGTGGCCACCGTCTCCGCGGCCTCCGACCCGTACAGCATCGAGGTCAACGAGCAGGGCACCGCGTATTACGTGGAGCTCGACCAGTGGACCGACATCCATCGGCTGAGCGTCACCGCGCCGTCGCCGAACGATACCGTGCTCGCCAGCTGGTCGGTCTACGAGGGTGACGCCGAGCTCTCCGAAGACGGCGCGTTCCTCTACGTCGGCGAGGCCGGGCTCTCAGGCTCGACGCTCTACAAGTACAACGTGTCGGGCGGCACCGCGACGGAGGTCGACCACAGCACCTGGGACGACGGCTACGGCTTCCCCTACCCGGCGCGCCAGCTGTACCTCGCGCCCTCGGGCCGACACATCTATTACGCGCACGCGCAGCTCGACGCCGAGAACCTCGCGCTGGTGCGCGGGCAGACAGGTGAGGCGGTGTTCGCGGAGGATCGCGCGGGCACCTTCTCCATCGGCGCGGGCCACGTCTTCGACGCAGAGCTGGTGCGCGCGGTCGCGACGTTCCCCCAGCCCGTGGGCGCGGCGGCGCTGAGCGCGGCTGACCACGAGCTCTGGTACTACACGCCGCAGACGGGGAAGCTGCACTGGAACAACGTGGCCGACTTCATCGACGGCGTGGCGCTCGGTCAGCGCAGCCCGCCGCCCGGCCCGCTCTCGAGCTACCGACTGAGCCGCCTGGTGACCGACCCGACGCGCAGCGATCGCGTGTACGGGCTCGACGCCACGCGAGAGTCGGTGATCGCCATCGACACCGCCTCGCAGACCGTGCTCGCGGAGTGGATCGTCGGCGCGCAACCCTCGGACCTCGCGGTCGCGTTGAATGGGCAGTACCTGTGGGTCGGCCACGTCGGCGCGCTGGCGCTGGCGCGCATCGACCTCACCACGCTGCAGTTCGACCAGTTCGTGCCGACCGCGCGCGTCCCGTTTGATGTCGAGGCGCTGACCGGCGGCATGGTGGCGGTCATCGATTACGACCAGTGGACCACGCCCACGCTCCTCGACGGCACGACGGGGACGCAGCTCGCGGCGCTGTCGTGGGGCGCCTACTCCGGGCAGCTGGGCACCACCGCCAGCGGCGACGTGCTGTACGTGGCGGAGTCGGGGCTCTCGGGCTCCACAGCCACCAAGTACGCCGTGTCGAGCGGGCAGCTCACCTCCGTCGGCGAGACGACGTACGACAACGGCTACGGCTTCCCCTACCCGTCACGCGGCCTCGCAGTGACGCCCAACGGTGAGGGCTTCTTCTACGCGAGCTACTTCATCGACGGGAGCGACCTCACGGTGTTGCGCTACCAGCAACCGGCGAAGGTGCTCTCGGTGACGCCCGACTCGCGCCTCGCGCTCTCGGCGACCCAGGTCTTCTTCGTGGCTGATGGCGGGCTCGCGGGCTCGCTGCCGGTGAGCGCACCGGTGCAGACCGTCAGCAACGACGGGCAGACGCTCTGGGTGGCGACCGACGGCGGCGTCGCGGCCGTCGATATCTCCGGCTTCTGATTCGGCTTGGCCCGCTGGGCCTCTCGCATTTGCGCTAAGCCCACGCG
>CAMLFP010000547.1 GCA_946479335.1 uncultured Archangium sp. | reverse complement strand
CCCCTCTTCATGTGAGAACGGCAGGCCCGGTCGCGCGCCATTCACGCCGAGGGAGGTCGCCGCGGGCTCGCCTTCGTACTCGGGGCGCAGCGTGACGTCTTCGCGCCCGTACCCATCGCAGCTCCCCTGCCCCACCACCTCGCGACACAGACGAAAGCCCTTCGCGCACGCCGCGCCGGTGAGGCCCTTCGGCTTGAAGCACCCGGCCTCGTCGCCGTCGGGCACCCGCAGCGGGCCGCGCTTCGCCGCGTCGTCGCGGGCCGCCCGCGCGCGCAGCAGCACCGCGTCGACGCCTGCGTCCTGCGCGAACGCGGGCCCCACGAGAATCAGCATCAGCATCAACACGCGCATCAGGAGCTCCGCGGTGAAGACAACCCCCGGCGCATCCGGGTTGCACTTTGTGTCAGACGGCGTACTGCGTTGGGCATGCAACAGCTCGAACTCGCGGAAGGTCTCTTCGGAGGCTGGCTGCGGTTGCTGGTCGCCCTCGCGGGAGCCGTCGCCGCCGGTCAGCTCATCGCGTGGGTGGCGCTCACCGTCGCCACCCGGCTCGCGCGCCGCACCGAGGTCACGTGGGACGACGCGCTCGTCGCCGCGCTCCACGGGCCGGCGCGCGTCATCCTCTCGGCGGTGTTGGTGTGGCCGGCGTCGAAGCTGGTCGACGCGGGGCTGGAGCCGCGCACCGGCCTCGGGCGCCTCGTCAGCGTCTCGCTGATTCTCGCGGTGGGCTGGCTCGCGCAGCGCCTGGTGCGCGTGGCGACGCAGGTGATGGAAGACCGCGCGGTGCGCGCCGCCAACGGAGAGAAGGACGCGGAGCTCAAGCTGCGCGGGCTGCGCACGCAGATCCTGGTGCTCCGGCGCATCACCAACATCGGGCTGGGCGCGCTGGCCTGCGCGCTGGCGATGCTGCAGTTCGACGAGGTGCGCACCGTGGGCCTCTCGCTGCTGGCGTCGGCCGGCGTGGCGGGCGTGGTGCTGGGCCTCGCGGCGCAGCGGCCGATGGGCGCGTTGCTGGCGGGCATCCAGCTCTCCATCACCCAGCCGGTGCGCATCGGCGACACCGTCATCGTCGAGAACGAGTGGGGCACCATCGAGGAGATCAACCTGACCTACGTGGTGGTGCGCGTGTGGGACCAGCGCCGCCTCATCGTGCCGATGACGCGCTTCCTCGAGCAGCCCTTCCAGAACTGGACGAAGGTGTCGCGCGAGCTGCTGGGCACCATCTTCGTGTACTGCGACCACCGCGTGCCGCTCGACGCCATGCGCGCCGAGCTGACCCGCATCGTGAAGGACAACCCCGCGTGGGACGGGCGCGTCTGCAACCTCGTGGTGACCGACGTGAAGGAGCGCGTGCTTGAGGTGCGCGCGCTCATCTCCGCCGCGAACGCCGACGACCAATGGAACCTGCGCTGCCTCGTGCGCGAGAAGCTGGTGGTGTGGCTCGCCGGGCTCGAAGGCGGCCGCTACCTGCCGCGCACGCGCTTCGAGGGTGAGCCGCACAGCGACACGCCACGCGCGCCCTGACTCCACTACCCTGCGCGCATGCGCGGGCTCTTCGTGGTGGTGCTGGTGACGCTGACGTCCTGCAAGAAGCCGAGCGCTCCGCCGGTGGTCGACGCGGGCGCGCCGGTGGTTCGCGCGCTGCCCTCGGCCCCCTCGACGCTCTCGCTGCTCGAGCCGGTGGGTGACGCGTGCGAATGGCGCACCCGGGCGCCGAGCGGTGCGACCACGACGCTGGCCACAATGCCCGGCCGCTGCGTCGGCGCGCGCATCGCGTGGTCGCCCGACACCTCGAAGGCGCTGGTGTGGTTCGACCCGTCGCACCTGCAGCGCAGCGGGTACTCCGCGGAGTTCTCGTCGAAGCCCGGCTTCCCCGATGAGCCCGATGACCCGGCGCCGAAGCCGCGCGCGGTGCGCGTCGACGTGCGCACGGGTGCGGTGACGCCGCTGCCGATGCCGCCCACGCGCAACGTCGATGAGCTCGCGGAGCTCGGCCTCGGCGCTGACGGGGTTCCCCTCGCGTTGATGACGGAGACGCTCCAGGAAGACGCCGCGAGCAAGCCGAGCCTCACGGTCGACGGGCAGACCTTCGACCTCTCCGCGATTCACGAGGGCGCGCCGGCCATCGCGCGTGCGTTCCGCTTCGAGCACGACCGGTGGACGCGCGTGGAGACGGCGCTCACCACCACCGGGTGGGACTACGCGCTCGGCGTGCGCGCGCTGAAGGCCTTCGAGGCGCTGGGGCCGCGCAGCGCGGAGCTCTCGGTGAGCAGAGTGGGCGGTGACGCCGCAGACGACGCGGAGGTCGCCGCGCTGAACACGCTGCTCCCGCCGAAGGTGACCGCCGACGATGGCGCGTGGGTCTTCACCGCCGCCGGCGGCGCGCGCGTCTACATCTGGGAGGTGTCGGGCGAGTTCGCGCACTCCACCGGGCTCATCGCCAGCGGCGCGCCTCCGGTGAAGCTGGCGGAGCTGGGCTTCACCGATGGAGATCTCGTCGCGGTGCGGCCGAGCGGCGCGTACGTGCTCATCACCGAAGGCGACGTCGGCACGCACCCGCGGCTCTACACCTTCCCGGGAGCCAAGCGCGTCTTCGCGTCTGACACCGCGCGCGCGGTGACGTTCTGGCCCGGCACCGCGAAGCCCGAGAG
>CAMLFP010000546.1 GCA_946479335.1 uncultured Archangium sp. | reverse complement strand
TCGCGGATGAGCCCGTCGTAGTCGCTCATCGCGGGGAGCTTCGCGAAGGAGTGCACCGCGCCGGTGACCGCCCACGGGAGCTTCTCCGCGGTGTGCGTCTCGATGAACGGCGCGACCCACCGCGCGTCGTCGAGCATCGTCGGGCGCACGTTGACGAACGCGTCGATGCCGTCGGGCCGCGTGAAGAGCCACGTCATGCAGTACCCGCAGAACAGGTGCTTCGACGCGCCGTGGAGGCCGCCCACCACCGGCTCGCCGGTGAGCACCTCGAAGCCCGGCGTCGGCACCGCGAGCGAGAGGCTGAACGCGCTGGCGCTCATGCGCTGGCACCCGGTGCAGTGACACGCCATCGACAGCAGCGGCGGCAGCGTCACGCGGAAGCTGACCTGCGCGCAGCGGCAATGCCCGACCCACGGGAGCTTCCAACTCGCGTTCTCGCTCATGCCGCGCACGGTAACGACGGGCGCTCCCACGCGCTCCGTCGAAAAAGTGGAGCCAGTGCACTTTTCCGGCGGCGCGTGCGCATGGCGTCGCGCCGGGCGTTGCGGTGAAGTGCCGGCCTCGATGCACCGCCTCCTGCCGTTGCTGTTGCTCTGCGCCTGCGCGCACCTCGCTCCGCCCATCGAAGACGCTGAAGCCTCGGTGCGGCTGCTCGCCGACAACGGGCGCTACGAGGCCGCCATCGCGCGCGCCCGGGAGGTGCTCGCGAACAAGGCCGGCCTGCAGAGCGACGGCGAGGCGCGCCTGCGCTTCCAGATCGTCGACGCGCTCCTCGCGCTCAACCGCCAGCAGGAGGCCGCGGCGGAGGCGCGTGTGGCGCTCTCGTTGTCTCCGGAGACCTCGCGCGACGCCGACCTCTACGAGGGCCTGGTGCGCCTCGACGACGGCCACGAGAAGGAGGCCTTCGCGTACTTCTTGAAATCAGCGCGCCAGAAGCGCCTGAGCATCAGCGCGGTCGCGCACGCGCGGTGGTTGGAGCCCGTGCGCCGGGACCCGCGCTACCCGTCGCTCGTCGCCGCGCTGGTGTTGGCGCACCAGGGTCTCACCGACTGGCAGCGCGACGAGCTCAACGCCGCGGGGGCGTTGACGCTGGGCTTCACGCCGGCGCCCGGGGCGTGCGTGCTGGCGCTGGTGCGCTTCACGGGGGCGGACACCGCCGAGGTGGTGACGCCGGCCATCGCGCCGCTCGGCGCCGAGGCGCACACCGAGAGCAACGCGACCTACGTGGTGAAGACCGGCGACGCCGTCATCCCCGGGGTGTTCTGGGGAGAGCCGCTGCTCGTCGCGCAGGGCTACGAGCGCATCACCAGCGCCGCGCCGCCGAAGGAGCCCGTGCCCTCGTACCGGCTCTCGCTGGTGCCCACCGGCGTCACCGCGCGCTTCGCCTCGGAGTCACCCGACCCCAAGCTGGCCGCCGGGCGCGCCGTGGCGATGTTCGCGTGTGATGAGCGGGTGGTGGCGTACGCGCCGTTCGACTCCGGCGGGCTTTGACGTGCTGCGTAGCGGCGGTGCGTAAGCGCCTTCGCGCGGTGCGTCGGCGGTTGCCAATTGAGCGCGCGGCCTTTCCAAAATAGTCGGGTCGGCATGGTTCAGGCCCACTCCCGCGTCTATGGCACCGGCTTCGTCACCGGCGAAGTCTGTGTCCCCAACGAGCGCTTCACGAAGGTCTGCGACACCACCGACGAGTGGATCCGCGAGCGCTCGGGTATCCAGCAGCGGTACTTCGTGCGCGAGGGCACGGCGACCTCGGACCTCGCGGTGGGCGCGGCGAAGAAGGCGCTCGATGACGCGGGCTGGAAGGCCGAGGAGGTCGACTACATCGTCGTCGCCACCATGACGCCCGACTACTACTTCCCCGGCGTCGGGAGCCTGGTGCAGACCAAGCTCGGCCTCGGGCCCATCCCCTGCCTCGATATCCGCCAGCAGTGCAGCGGCTTCGTGTACGGCTTGCAGGTGTGCGACGCGCTCATCCGCGCGGGCGCGGCGAAGAAGGTGCTGTTCATCGGCGCCGAGGTGCACACCGGTTTCATGCCCTTCAGCAAGCACGGGTGGGACGTGCTCAACGGCGACGCGCAGGAGCCGGTGACGCAGCAGGAGCGCGAGTGGAACTCCAAGTTCCGCCACCTGACGGTGCTGTTCGGCGACGCGGCCGGCGCGCTGTGCATGGCGGCCACCGATGACCCGCAGCGCGGCGTGCTGGGCTTCGCGCTGCATTCAGACGGGAAGGACGCCAAGAGCCTCTACGTGCCGTCGGCGGGCTTCGCGTACCGGCCGTACTTCTCCGAGGAGCACATCAAGGAGGGCCACTTCGTGCCGTACATGGAGGGCAAGAGCGTCTTCAAGATGGCGGTGACGAAGATGCCGGAGGCCATCCACGAGGTGCTGGGCAAGACCGGCATGGCGCTCGACGACGTGAAGCTGCTCATCCCCCATCAGGCGAACCTGCGCATCTCCGAGGGCGTGCAGAAGCAGCTCAAGCTCGGCGACGAGCGCATCTACAACAACATCCAGAAGTACGGGAACACCACGGCGGCCACCATCCCCATCGCGTACGACGAGTGCCGCAAGGCGGGGAAGGTTCGCCAAGGCGACTTGATCGCCTTCGCCGGCCTCGGCGCCGGGTTCCACTGGGGCGCCGCGCTGTACCGCGAGTGA
>CAMLFP010000545.1 GCA_946479335.1 uncultured Archangium sp. | reverse complement strand
GCGCGCGCACGTCATGGCCCACGGCGGGCGTGCCGAAGAGGTTCTTGAGCTCGATGTGCGCGGTGACGCTGGTGCCGGTGACCCAACCCGCGGTCGGCTTGTCGAAGCGCGCCGTCATGCGCATGCGGTCGGGCATGAACTCCTCGACACGGAACGTGGTGGAGCCGAGCTGCACCGGCGTCTTCTTCTCTTCAGCGACGCTCACGGTGAAGCTGTAGGTGCCCGTCGGCGCGCTCTCTTCGGGCGTGAAGTCGATGCTGGTGAAGCCGTTCTCGTCCAACACCACGCGCTGCTTCTTCACCACCAGCGCGCGCGGGTCCTGCACGCGGAGCTCCAGCGGCACGCCCTTCATGCTGCGGCTCCAGTCGACGGCGCGCACGATGGCCGAGAGGTGTGACGTCTCGCCCGGGCGGTACAGCCCGCGGTCGGTGAACGCGTACGCGCTGAGCGCCGCGGCCTTGCCCATGGTGCGCACGCCGCCGATGTCGAAGCGCGAGAAGTCGAGGTTGCGGTCGCTGCGGTTGAAGGGGAGGAACGAGACGTCGTCTCCATCGCGCACCACCAGCGCCACCGGCGTCTTCTCGTTGGTGAAGTCCTTCAGCGGCGGCAGCGTCACCGCGCCGGTCGCGTCGGTGGAGCGCTTGAGCACCACCGTGCCGTTCTTCGCCAACACCTCGACGGCCGCGCTGACCGGGTTGCCGGTGCGGAACGACTGCACGAAGACCCAGTGGTTCTGCTGCGCGTCGAGCTTGTCGATGACGCCGAGGTCGGTCAGCAACACGAAGCGGCGGTCTTCCAACTGCCCCCAGCCGCTGTCTTCTTCGCTGTCGCCGTCACCTTCGTACTCGCCCTCTTCTCCGCCTTCGTCGCCGGTGTCGCCGTCGTCTTCGCGGTCGACGGCTTCGTACTCTTCGGAGTCGCCCTCGCTCTCTTCCTCCGCGTCAGGCGGCGGCTCGTTGCTGCGCGTGGCGCGCGTGATGGCGGTGTTGGTCGCGGGGTCCCACGCGTCGACGGCGACGAAGTAGATGCCGCGCTGTTCGCCGCCGGCCTTCAAATACGGCGCGAAGTCGACGGCCGCGTACTGCGCCTGCTTCGGCTTCGACGCGTCGAGCGGCCGCACCTCGGTGAAGACCTCGGAGATGTTCTCTTCGTTGAACGAATACCCGTGCACCGAGAGGTGCGCGAAGTCGCCCGACGACTGGGTGATGAGGTGGTTCAGGTCCTTCGGCTGAATCCGGTACAGGCGAATGCGGAAGCCCGGCAGGCCGCGCGCGGTGACGGTGAGCTTCTTGTCGCCGCTGACGCTCAGCACGCTGCCCTCGTGCGCGATGTGCAGCTCTCGGGGGAACTCCGGCACCTCGATGACCTGCTCCCAGGTCTTGAGCAGCACGTAGCCGCCGTACGCCTCGATGCCCTGCTGCACGCGCACGAAGACGTACGCGCCGGGCTGCGCGTCGACCTTGAAGCTCTGCGTGGCGCCCACCTCGCGCTCGCCGGGGATGGGGTCCAACTTGAGCGTGGTGGCGCGCTTGAGGAGCTCCGGGCCCACCTCCGACTCGCGGCCGAGCCACTGCACGTTCTTCTCTTTGCCGTTGTCCTTCGGCAGCACCCACGCCTTCACGGCGCTGGCGAACTTCTTCTCATTCACCTCGGAGGTGCAGGAGAAGACGAGCGCCTGCTCCGGGTTGCCCTCGGCGTCGCGCACGATGTGCACCGACGCGCCGCTGACGCGGAACTTGTTGCCCTTGCCGGGGATGGTGACGTTCGCGCTGAGTGGCTCCTTCGTCGCGCCACCAGGCGCTTCGGGCTTCACGCCCGCGGCCAGGGTCAGCGTGGCCTCGTGGTCTTCGAGCGGCAACGGCAACGCCTCGCTGCGCACGTACGCCTCGAAGTGGAGGTCGTCCCACGCGATGGAGACCTTGTGCGTCGCCTTCTGCGTGTCGTTGCTCTGCGGGTGCGAGGCGAGCGAGACGGCCTTCTCGAAGCTCGCGGTGTCGGCCGGGTAGTTGAACGAGAACGTGGCGACGACCTGCTTCACCGCGGGGTCCACGGGGTCCTGGTAGAATTCGGCGCTGTCGATGCGCGCGATGAAGGGCTGCGTGTCGAACTCGAGCTCCTTCGTCAGCAGCATCAGGTTGGGCCGCGACACGAGGCGCTCATCGAGCTGCACCGTGAAGTGCGTGCCGATGGGCCAGGGCTTGGTGGGCTTGAAGGCGAGGCCGCGCTCGGTGACCCACGTCCACTCGCCCTCGAGCGCGGGCTTGAGCGCGACGAACTCCTTCACCGGCTTGTTGAGCGCGTCGAGCGGCGCCGCGGAGCCATCGAACTCCACGAAGAGCGGCTCCGGCGGCGGCACGGGGTCGCTGCGCTTGCGCGCGGGCGGCGGGTTGGGCGCGGTCAGCGTCGCCGACAACTGCAGCGTCTCGGGAGGAATCGGCGGCGGGTGCGCCTTGCGCCAGAGGTACGCGCCTCCGACGGCGCCCACCAGCAGCAGCACGGCGAGCAGCGCCTTCGCGTTGCCTTTGAGCCACGCTCCGAGGGCGCGCAGCCACGGCGGCGCCTCGTACGAGAACTTCCCGAAGAGTGACTGGAGCAACCCCCGCTTGTCGTCTGACATGGGCGCGGACTGTTGCAGTCAGCGTGCCGCTTCACAGCG
>CAMLFP010000544.1 GCA_946479335.1 uncultured Archangium sp. | reverse complement strand
TCCGGCGCGAAGCGGTCGAGCGGCGTCCACACGCGGTAGGTCTGGTCTGCCGCCAGCGTCAGTCGCAGCAGCTTGCCGTCGCGATCCGTCACTTCACGGCTGAAGGTGTACGGCTCCAACAGCGGCGGGCACGTGAAGCGCGCGACGAGCACGAGCGCCACGCACACCAGCAGCACGCGCACCCACCGCGCTCTCACGAGACCTCCGCTTTCAAGGGGGCACGGGTTTGAAGAACCTCGCACCGTGCACGACGCGCGCTGGCACCGCGACACGGCACCAGTCGCACACCTGACTCGAACGTCGTGGTCCATGCGCGCCGGCGGGCACCCTGTTCAGCGCAGGTAGCCAATGATGACAAACCCGTGCCCATCATCGACGCCAGCGCGCGCATCTTCACTCCACGGTGACCGTGGTGGAGGTCGAACGCCCGATGAGGCTCGCCTCGTACATGCCCACCGCCTGCGACGGCGGCACCACGAAGCTGCCCTTGGTCACCGCCTTCACCTTGTAGCGGAGCGAGCCCACGTCCTTCCCCACCGTGCCGTAGAAGGCGATGCGGTCTTCACGCGCGTCGAGCGACTCCGGTTGCCAGGTGACGCCGTCAGTCTCGAGCCGGTCGAGCCCCTGCGCCGAGGAGCCCGGGTTCAACACCAGCTCGAAGCCCGCGGGCAGCAGGTCGACGATGGCCATGTTGTACAGCGTGCGGTTCGCCAGCAGCGAGCGCACCTGCAGGTGCACGTACACCTCGTCACCGAGCTCCACCTTCGTCACCTTGTTGCCGCCCTCGTCTTCGAGCGAGTGCAGCACCTCGACGCCGTCCTTCACCGCGTCCTTCGGAGGCGCGACGTCGAAGCCCGCCTCGGTGACGCTGTAGAAGACCATCGGCCCATCGCCCGCGCGCAGGCGGAAGCCGGTGACGTCGCCGGTGAACGGCAGCTTGAACGTGAGCCCCGCGGGCACGGTGACGGCCTTCCACTTGCCCGCCGCGTCGGAGGTCTCGACGGTGAGATGCGTCAACAACCCGCCCGTCTTCTCGAGCGTCGCGGCGTACGCATCGAGCGCGAAGAGCGTCCACGACGCAGACAGCGAGTGCACGCCCGACGCCAGCCCGTCCGTCAACTGCTTGAGCAGCGCGGGGCCCATCGCGTCGAGCTTCTCGGGGAAGTGCTTCGCGACCAGGTACAGCACCTGCGAGCGGTACAGCTGCTCGTCGGTGAAGGCGCGCGAATCGGCGGCGGGCTTCGACGCGAGCTCGAAGCGGCTCATCACCTTCTGCGCGCTGTCCTTCGAGTTGGTCAGCACGTACGCCGACGCGAGGTAGACGTACGCGAGGTCGTTCGCCGCGCCCTTCTGCCGCCCGAGCCAGTCAGCGACCGCCGCCGTCGGCGCGGGAGCGGTCTGATCATTCCGCGCCAGCACGTACAGCGCCTGCGCCTTGAGCCGCGCGTCGTTCAAGTCGGCCGGCGGCGACGCCACCAGCTGCTTCAGGTTCGCCAGCGCCTTCTCGCGCACGTCGGCTGGAGCGGGCGCGCCGCGCTCCTTCGCCTCGGTGAGCATCAGCGTGATGTACACATCGAGCGGCGGCGAGTTGAACGAGTTCGCGGCCCAGTAGCCGAAGGCGCCGTTCTCATTCTGCCGCTGACGCAGCACGCTGAACGCGCGGTCGAACGACGCGGTGGCCTTGTCTTGCGGGTAGCCCCACTCGGGCCGCTTCATGAACACCAGCGCCGGAGCCGCGCGGCTGGTGAGCTGCTCGCTGCAGAGGTGCGGGTACGTGTCGAGGTACTCCACGACGCCGGCGCTCAAGCCGAGCGGCAACACCGACACCACGAGCTGCCGGGTCGACAACGCGTCATGCAGCTTGCGCTTCGTCTTCACCTCGGTGGACGAGTCTTTGATTGACCCCGCCTGCGTCACCACGCGGTACGCCGACGCGGGCCGCACGCTGATGGTCGCGGTGCGCACGCCCTCCTTCCCCGCGCCGGAGACGAAGAATTTCAGCTCCCCGTTGCCCAGCGTGTTGGTGGCGGTCACGGCGAAGCTGGCGACGCCCTCGCGCCCCTCCGCGATGGACAACGTCTGCTCATTCGCGCCGGTCACCTTGAACGACGCGTTGGGCACCAGCTTCACCTTGAGCTGCGCCTTGTCGCCGGAGCCCTCGACGTTGTTGGCGATGGCCGCGGTGACGGTGAGCGTGTCGCCGGGCGTCGCGAAGGTCGGCGTGTTGGGCGCGATGACGAACGGCCCGCGGATGACCGCGCTGGTCTTCGTCGCCGCCATCGCTTCAGGAGACGCGGCGACTGCCATCACCCGCAGCGTGCCCGCGAACGACTCCGGAACATCAAACGTCACGGTGCGCTCGTCAGGCCCCGCGTCGACGATGCGCGACCAGTACACCGCCGGCTGGTCGGCCTTGCGCTTGAAGGGGTTCAGGTTTCGCGCGAGCGCCTCCGCGTCGTCGTCACCGCCTTCGTGGCCCTTCTGCACGAGGCTCCACTCGGGGAGCAGTTGGTCCACCACCTGTCGCGTCGAGACCTCGAGCGCGCGCCGCGCGAGGAAGAACCCGAGCGGGTCCGGCGTGTCGTAGTGCGCGACCTGCAAGATGCCTTCGTCGACCGCGAACACGACAATCTTCGACGGCTTCCCGGTGCTGAACTTGATGG
>CAMLFP010000543.1 GCA_946479335.1 uncultured Archangium sp. | reverse complement strand
GGGCTCCAGCGTGGCCGCGCACGCGCGCGCCATCGAGCGCACTGAGGCCGCCCGGCTCGCGCAGACGCGCACGCTGGTGGTGCTGACTCCGCGCGCGCAGCAGACCATCGACGGCGGCTCCGCGTTGGGCATGGAGGCGGTGTTGCTGTCGCAGAACCTCGTGGGCCTGGGCACCGGTGGCACCGGCTCGCTGTGGGAGGAACTCGCCGCCAGCTACACCGGCGTGATGGGCCTCGCGCGCTCCGGGCGCATGCTCGACCCCGACCACGTGATGTCGCAGTTCCTCGTCGCGGGGCCGGCGGAGCTGTGCACGATGATCTACGGCCAACCCTGCGGCACGGTCGACCCCGGCGCGCTCGCAGACCTCGTGCTCTACGACTTCGCGCCCGCCAGCGAGAACGGCAACTACACCTCGCACCTGCTGATGCAGCTCAGCCAGGTGCGCGCCGCGTGGACCATCGTGAACGGCGAGGTCGTGGTGCGCGAAGGCCAGCTGCTCGGCGGCGACCTGCTGGAGCTCGAGCGCGAGGCGGCGCGCGCCGTGGAGTTGGTGTGGAAGCGCGCGGGCACGTGACGCTGGCAGACACCACCTGCTGGCGGCTCCGCGATGACGCCGACGTCACCGTCGATCTCTTCGACGGCGTGGCGATCGTGAGCTTCTACCGCGACTCGCCTGATGAAGCCGACGTGGCCGCGGAGCTGATGCAGCGCGACGACGTGCGCAGCGTGTACGTCAAGCGCCGCCCCCGGGAGGCGCACAAGGTCGCGAACGAGGCTCCAGCGCAGCTCGCGCCACCCACGCCCATCGCGGGCGAGGCCGTCGAGTCGCTGATCGTGACGGAGCTCGGCGCGCGCTTCGAGATCCGCCCCGGGAACGGGCTCTCGGTGGGCCTCTACCTCGACGCGCGTGACGCGCGAGCGTGGGTGCGGCAGCACGCGAAGGGCCGCACGGTGCTCAACACCTTCTCGTACACCTGTGGCTTCGGCGTGGTGGCGCGGCTGGGCGGCGCGACGCGCGCGGTGAACGTCGACGCGTCACGCAAGGTGCTCGACTGGGGCGAACGCAACCTGACGCTCAACGGCTTCACGCCGGAGCGCCGCGACTTCATCTCCGGCGACACGTTCGATTGGCTCGGCCGCTTCGCGAAGAAGGGCGAGACCTTCGACCTCATCGTGTTGGACCCGCCCGGCTTCGCGACCACGAAGACCAGCCGCTTCACCGCGCAGCGCGACTATTTCCAGCTCGTGGCGGCGGCGGAAAAAGTGCTCGCACCGGGCGGCACGCTGCTCGCGATGTGCAACGTGGAGCAGCTCTCGCCGCGCGACTTCGAGGCGCACCTCAAGCGCGGCTTCGGGGCGCGCAGGTTCGTCATCTCCGAGCGCTTCGGCGCGAGCGCCATCGATTTTCGACAACCCTCCGCGTTGAAATGTCTGGTCGCGCAGACCTGACCTTTCGCGCCTTGAAATGCGTAGGGGCGAGTCGTATTGGCTCATGAAGGTTTCACTTCCTCACCCGGAGAAAAATCATGGCTCGTGAAGTCGTCATCGTCGGTGCTGCGCGGACTCCCATCGGTGCGTTCCAGGGCGCGCTCTCTCCCATGACGGCGCCGCAGCTGGGCGCGATCGCCATCAAGGCGGCGCTGGAGCGCGCGGGCCTCAAGCCGGAGCTGGTGGAGCAGGTGATCATGGGCAACGTGCTGACCGCGGGCGTCGGCCAGGCGCCGGCGCGTCAGGCGGCGCGTGGCGCGGGGCTGCCCGACGGCGTGCCCTGCATCACCATCAACAAGGTGTGTGGCTCGGGCCTGCAGTCGGTCGCGCTGGCGTACAACGGCATCCTCGCGGGTGACTACGACTTCGCGGTCGCCGGCGGCCAGGAGTCGATGACCAACGCGCCGTACCTCTCCTCGCAGCTCCGCGGCGGCGCGCGCATCGGCGACGTGACGTTCAAGGACTCGATGCAGCTCGACGGCCTCACCGACGCGTACGACAACGTGCCGATGGGCATCTGCGCCGAGGCGTGCGCGACCGACATGAAGATCTCGCGCGCCGCGCAAGACGAGTTCGCGGTCGAGTCGACGAACCGCGCCATCCGCTCGCAGAAGGAGGGCCTCTTCAAGAACGAGATCGTTCCCGTGTCGGTGCCGCAGAAGAAGGGCGACGCGCTGGTGGTGAGCGAAGACGAGGGCCCGAAGAACGCGAAGCCCGAGAAGATCCCCTCGCTCAAGCCGGTCTTCAAGAAGGACGGCACCATCACCGCGGCGAACGCCTCGTCGATCAACGATGGCGCGGCGGCGATCGTGCTGACCACGGCGGAGAAGGCGAAGGAGCTGGGCCTCCCCGTGCTGGCGAAGATCGTCGGCCACGCGGCCGCGGCGCGGAAGCCGGTCGAGTTCACCATCGCGCCCGCCGACGCCATCAACACGCTGCTCCAGAAGACCGGCAAGACCACCGCCGACGTGAACACCTGGGAGATCAACGAGGCCTTCGCGGTCGTGAGCCTCGCGAACAATGAGCTCCTCAAGCTCGACCCGAAGAACGTGAACATCCGCGGCGGCGCGGTGGTGCTCGGTCACCCCATCGGCGCGTCGGGCACGCGCGTGCTGGTCACGCTGCTCCACACCATGAAGGATCACGACTTCAAGCGCGGCGTCGCGTCGCTGTGCATCGGCGGCGGTGAAGGCATCG
>CAMLFP010000542.1 GCA_946479335.1 uncultured Archangium sp. | reverse complement strand
GAGGGCTCCTCGATGGCCGCGAGTGCTGCCGCGTCGTCGACCACCACCGCGCGCTGCACCACGAAGGCGCGCGGCATCGCCGTGGTCGAGGCGTACAGCGACGCCCCGCCGACGAGCGTCGCCTCCCTGGTGAGATCAGCGAACGGCGCGCCGCGCTCCCGCAGGTAGTGCGTCACGCCGGCGAGGTCATAGAAGCCGCGGCGGCGGCGCTCCATCAACTGCTCTGCGCGCGCGGGCTCGGGCGCGCCGTAGCCATCGACGGCCTCGATGCCTTCCTCGATGAAGCGGTTCGGCACGAGCAGATCGCGGCTGAGAATCGTGAACTCGCCACCATCGGGAGGGAAGTCGTCTGACGAGCCGTCGACCCCGGCGCTGATGCGCGCGGTGAACGGCTGCGGCAACAGCGCCGCGGCCTGGGAGCGCTTGGTGTGGAACGACGCATCGTCAGGCGACAGGTCGAGGATCAGCGCACGCGCCACGGCGAGTTCGACCAGGCACGCGACGCACAGCGCCCAACCGAAGACGGTGCTCCGGCGCGCGACGGGCGGCACCAGCGAGAGCAACAGCGGCACCGCGGCGAGCGCCAACAACGGCCACAGCGGCCAGACCTCCGCACCGGCGCGCACCAGCGGCGCGCGAAACAGCGGGAACGTCGCCACGCGCACCACCAGCACCGACGCAACGATGCCCAGCGCCCAGCGCGGCGCGAGGTGGATTCGCCGACTCGCGCGGATCATCACCTCGATGCCCAGCCCCGCGAACACCGCCACGCAGAACGCGAACCCCACGTAGGCCTTCGCGGGGAAGCGAAACAGGTTGAACGGTCGCAGCGTCAGCAGCCAATCGGTGGGCGCGAAGTTCTTCCCGAGTGAGAACACCAGCAGCGCGAGCCCGCCCAGCGCCAACGGCCGCAGCTCGCGCCGGCCTCGCACCGCGCCCACGATCGCCAGCAGCACGCACAACGTCCCCAGGAACAGCTGGGGGATGAACCATTGATCATCACCCAGCAGGTAGTGCTCGCGCGGGCGATCGAACTCCGGCCAGAAGCTGGCGACCACCTGCGGCCACGACAGCGACCAGTCGCCCGGGTTGATCTTCTCCGCGAAGCGAATCGACTGCCGCGTCAGCTCCGCGGCGGGCACCAGCATGATCGCCGCCACGCCGAAGCCCAGCCCGCTGGAGACGACGAACCGCCAGTTCCACCGGCGCAGGCACGCCGCGAGGAAGAGCTGCCACAGCGTGGTCTCCGGAGACGCCGCCAGCAGCGAGAGCGAGAGGAACAACGCGTAGTGCCGCCACTGCCCGCGCACCAGCGCCGCGAGGAGAAACCCCGTCCACGCGGCGGCGTCGACCACGTTCTGCTGCGGAGACAACGAGGTCATCATCGGCGAGAGCCCGAAGAACGCCCCGGCGACCCACGCCACCTGCCAGCGCGTCACCCAGCCGCTCATCAACCGGGTCACGCCCAGCGCCGCGATCGCCACGTGCACCAGATGCAGGGCCGTCATCCCCACCACCGGCCCGAACAACGCCACCACCAGCACGCGCGGCGGGTAGAAGACCTGCGCCTGCATCGAGGCGGCGAAGGGTTGCCCCATGCGCTCGTAGGGGTTCCACAGGGGCCACTCCCAGCGGTGCAGGTACTCCAGCAGCAGCGCGCTCTCGGGGATGAAGAGCCGGAACATCTCGCGCCAGACCAGCACCTGGCCCTGAAACGCGAAGCGGTAGAAGAAGAAGATCGCGACCGCCAACGCCGCGGCTCCGCTCACCACACGTGCTGTCTTCGAGAGCCGCATGGGAGAGCGAGGCACAAAAAAGCCGTGCCTCTCACAGAGAGACACGGCTTTGAAATGCGAAACGTAGCTCGATTACTGGCCGTCGCCGTCGTTGTTCTCGGCGAAGTTCGACATCTTCTTCTTCTCGAGCGCCGTGGTGGAGCTCTTGGTGCGCTTGGTCACCGACGTGCTGCCGGCGAGGGCGTCGGCCGACATGCCGAAGAGCGACTTGATGTTGTCACCGAAGAGCGTGATCACGCCGATGGCCGCGATCGCGATCAGCGCGACGATGATGATGTACTCGGTCATGCCCTGACCGCGGGCCTTCTTCAGCATCGCCTTCTTGTTCTGCTTCGCCATGGTGCGCTCCTTGAGGGAAGTACTGCGTGAGGTGTGCAGGAGTATCGGAGCGACCCCTTTTTCGCTCCATACGTCATCGGGAGGATGCCCCGATTTTGCGTCAAATCAACGAGTTACACGCCGCCGACGCGCCAGGAGGCCGAGAGCGCCGAGCACCAGCAGCTCCGGGCCGGTGGCCGCGCAGCCCGTCTTCGTGGGGATCACGGGGTTCACCTCCACCGTCCACCACACCTCGGAGAGGGGCTCCGCGGCGCTCAACCCGACCGAGACCGAGAAGGTGTGCAGCCGCGTCGCCGCGTCGGTGGGCACCGTGCCCGTGAGCACCCCGGCCTCGCTGAACGTGGTGCCGGGCGGCAGCTGCCCGCTCCGGAGGAACCACTTCGCGCCCGCCGGCAGGTTGGTGCCGGTGAAGTCGACGCGCACCTCGCCACCGGGCTTGACGATGCGGGTGCCGTCGGCGCGCGCGGTGACTCCGGCGGTGAAGATGGTGACGACATACGGGTGCGCGGCGATGCGGCCCTGCGCGTCGGTGGCCTCGATGGTGAACGCGTAGCGGCCGGG
>CAMLFP010000541.1 GCA_946479335.1 uncultured Archangium sp. | reverse complement strand
CGAGTAGCCAATGGTGACGTCACCTTTGGCTACTCCGGCAGAAGACCCTTCACCTCGAGCTTGATGAAGTTCCTGCGCGAGACGGGCACGTCGGCGAGAAGCACGGCGCCGGTCACCGGAACGACCGCGCCCAATCCCTGATCAGCGCGTGGTCTTGATGATGACCGGGTTCTGCTTCGGCGCGACGGCCTTCTTCTTGAGCGACAGCGTCAACGTGGCGCCGCTCATGTCGGTCAACTGCGCGTCGGCGGTCTCGTAGCCGTCGGCGGAGATGCGCACCGCCACCGGCAGCTTCGCGGCCTCGATGCGCGCGGCGAACGGCGTGTTCCCCACGCGCACACCGGCCAACTCGACGGTCGCGCCGCTGGGCTCCGACTCGATGCGGAACTCCCTGGGGGCGGGCGTGGGCGGCGGCTCCGGCTGCTTCGTCGGCTCCTTCACCACCACGGGCGGAGGCGGCTGCGGCGCGACCTCGGGCCCACGCGTGAAGAACCAGAGGAGCCCGCCCACCACCACCAGCACCACCACCGCGATGCCCGCGATGAGCCCGGTCGGCGCGCCCGGTTTCTGCGGCGTCACCGCCTGCGTCGCAGGGCCCGACTTGCTGCGGTCGGCGACCGTCGCATCCGCCGGCCTCACGCGCGGCATGCCGCCGACGTCGAGGTCCGTCAGCCCGGAGTCTTCTTCGAAGAACGTCGGCGACGACTCCTTCTCGATGCGCTCGGCGTACAGCTCCTTCATGAACGCTGCGAGGTGCCCGGAAGACGATGGAATCCCATTCGCGACCGCGAACTCCTCCAGCGCCATGCGCAGCTGCGCGGCGTCGGCGAAGCGGTCTTCGCGCTTCTTCGCCAGCGCCTTCAAGACGATGGCGTCGAGGCCCGCGGGCGATGAGGGCTCCACCTCCGAGGGCGCCGGCACGTTGCACGCCGTCACCAGGCGCTGCGTGGCGATGTCGTTCTCGCCCTTGAAGAGGCGCCGCCCGGTGAGCTGCTCCCAGAGCACGATGCCCAGCGCGAAGACGTCGCTGCGCGCGTCGAGGTCGAGCCCGTCGGCCTGCTCCGGAGACATGTAGGGGAACTTGCCCTTCAAGATGCCGGTGGCGGTGTGCTGCGCGCGGCCCGCGGCCTTCGCCACGCCGAAGTCGATGAGCTTCACCGAGCCGTCGAACCCGATGAGGATGTTCTGCGGGCTGACGTCGCGGTGCACGAGGTTCAGCGGGGCGCCCTTCGCGTCTTTCGCCTTGTGCGCGAAGTCGAGGCCCGCGGCGGCGTCGGCGATGATGCGCAGCACCACCCCGATGGGGATGCCGGTCTCCACCGCGGCGGCGCGCTTCTCGAGGCGGCGCAGGTCTTCGCCCGCGACGTATTCCATCTCGATGTAGTGCACGCCCGCTTCGACGCCGAACTCGTTGATGCGCGCGATGTTCGGGTGGTCGAGGCGCATGGTGATCTTCGCCTCGTCGCGGAACATGGCGAAGAACTCCTCGTCTTCCACCAGGTGCGGGAGGATGCGCTTCAAGACGACCAGCTTCTCGAAGTCGTCTTCGCCCTTCTTCGCCAGCAACACCTGCCCCATGCCGCCGGAGGCGATCTTCTTGAGGAGGGTGTACCGGCCGAAGGGGATGCCCATGAAGCTCGTGGCGAGTGTACCCTCGACAGCGCGGGGCACCGCCAATTCTTCCTTCAGGAGCGCCATGCTGGAACTTCGGCCCGGGTGTGAGTGTTGCGACCGGGCGCTGCCGCCCGACTCCGAAGACGCGCGCATCTGCTCGTTCGAGTGCACGTTCTGTGTGACCTGCGCGGTCGAGCGGCTCCACGGGGAGTGCCCGAACTGCGGCGGCGAGCTGGTGTCGCGCCCGCGGCGCCCGGAGCGTCTGCTGGCCGCGAACCCGCCCTCGACGAAGCGGGTCTTCAAGCCATGCGTCAGCTCTTGAGCTTGTAGCCGCGCGCCAGCATCGCCCACGCGGTGGCGGTCGCGACCACCGCCACGCCCAGCAACAGCCCGAGGCCGAGCGGCGAACCCTGCGGCAGCCCCAGCATGCCCGCGCGCAGGCCCTCCACCATGTGCACCACCGGGTTGAAGAGCGAGATGGTGCGGAACGGCTCCGGCAGCTTCTCCACCGAATAGAAGACGCCGCCGAGGAAGGTCAGCGGCATCATCAAGAACGTGGGGAAGAAGTTGATCTGCTCGAACTTCTCCGCCCAGATGGCCGCGATGAGGCCCAGCACCGAGAACACGTAGGCCGACAGCAGCAGGAACAGCACCGTCTCGCCCGGGTTGAAGAGCGGCGCGCCGGTGAAGAACAGCGCCACCAGCCAGGTGAGGACGCCCACCAGCAGCCCGCGCGTCATCGCCCCTGACACGAACCCGGTGAGCAGCTCGGCCGGCCCGACCGGCGCCACCAGCAGGTCGACCAGCGTGCCCTGAATCTTCATGATGAAGAACGACGACGACGCGTTGAGGAAGGCGTTGTTCGCGATGCCGAGGAACACCAGCCCCGGCACGATGAACTGCATGTACGGCACGCCGTCGATTTCACGCGTCGAGCCGCCCACGGTGTAGGCGAAGACCACGAAGTACAGCGCGGTGCTGATGAGCGGCTGCAGCACGGTCTGCCCGGGCACGCGCAAGAAGCGGCGCACCTCCTTCATGAACAGTGTGCGGGTCGCGATGAGGTTCACGCGGCACCTCCGG
>CAMLFP010000540.1 GCA_946479335.1 uncultured Archangium sp. | reverse complement strand
TTCAAGGTGGCGATTGGCGGTATCCTGGCCGGGTTTGTGGTGAGGCGACAACAGCAACAGCAGCTTCGAGTGACCGTTCATGGCCGTGTCGTGTCGGGCCGCGGCGAAAGCGATCACCCGTGCGCGCTGACCTTCCGGCGAGGCGGCGGGAGTGATGAAACCCGCGTCATGAGACTCCTCGCGACGTGGGTGCTGGTGGCTTCATCGCTGGCGGGCGCCGAGCCGGTGCGCGCGCTCATCTGGGGCGGAGGCGCGACGCCCGAGGCGGCCGCGGAGGCCCGCAAGGCGCTCGACGCGAGCGCGCTGGGCACGATGCTCACCTTCGCGCCCGGCTACCCGAAGGTGCTCGAGAGCAAAGACCTCAAGGGCCTGAAGGCCGGCTTCCACATCGTGCTGCTCGGCGTGTGCGGCGCGAAGGAAGACAGCTGGCTGCTGCTCTCGGTGGCGAAGTCGGTGGAGCCGAAGGTCTACGTGCGCGGCGCGGAGCTCGACGGCGCGACCGCGTGCCCGACGCTGAAGGCGCCGTGGAGGCCAGCGAGCTTCACCACGGTGGACACGCTGCACGTGGGCGCCCTCACCGACGGCACCGTGCTGCGCTTCGTCGCGCTGCTCAGCGACGAGAAGTGGGAGGCCGTCGACTTCGTCAGCGATGAAGAGGAGTGCAGCAAGTTCTGTGAAGGCGTCACCGCGCGCGCCGACGCGACCGGCGGTGGCGTCACCTGGTCGAACGTCACGCCGGCCTGCACCACGCCCGACGAACAGCCGATGGAGTGGCGCGTCTCGCTGAAGAAGAAGCGCCTCGCCGCGACACTGGTGGAGGGCAAGCTCCGCAAGGGGCAGTGCGACTGACGACCTCGCATCGGGTAGCGCCCGAGACGAAGGGCAGCTGACCCGGGCGCGACCCGTGCGAGACTGCCGGCTGTGATGCGTGCGTTCGCCGGGGTGTGCTTGCTGTTGTTGTCCTGTCAGTCGACTTCTTCCGCGCCGCCCGCGCCTGCGAAGCCGAAAGGGCACGTGCAGTTCATCGACGCGCCTCCGCAGCCCGAGGCCGTGCAGGAACTCGTGAAGCAGAAGACCGCGGAGTCGAAGGCGAAGGGCCGCACGCTGCTGGTCTACGCCGGCGCGAAGTGGTGCGAACCGTGCCGCCGGTTTCACGAGGCCGCCGAGAAGGGCGCGCTCGACGCGGAGTTCGGTGACCTCGACTTCCTCGCCTTCGACGTCGACTACGACAACGAGCGGCTCGCGTACGGCAACTACGACACGGGCACGATTCCGCTCATCGCGCTCCCGAAGGAAGACGGGAACGCGAGCGGCCAGCACATGAACGGCTCGGTGAAGGGCGACGGCGCGGTGACGGAGATGACGCCGCGCCTCAAGAAGCTGCTCGGCCGCTAAGGAATCCGCTCGGGCTCGGGCGACGCTTTTCGGCTCTGCGTGCTGACCCGGTACGCGGCGCTGCGCGCGCGCATCATCGCACCCAGCGGCCGCAGCTCGTCCTGCGCGTGCCACGGGTCATAGGAGAGCGCTTCGGCCCACGCGATGAACTCCGCGCTCGGCTGCTGCTTCGGCAGCGTCAACGTGGCCAGCGTGGTCCACGGTGAGCTCCACTCGACGGTGGTGTCTTCGATGGGCGTCGACGCTTCGTCGGTGAAGAGCTGCACCTGGAAGTCCCACTTCGCGTCGGCGCCAGCGAGGTGCGCGCCCAGCTCCGCGCCGAGGTCATCGGCCTTCGTCAACGTGCCCTGCGCGCCCTGCGGCGTGAAGGCGAACTTCGCCGCGTACTTCCCGAACCGAATCGGGAGCGCGCTGAAGTACCGGTTGGTGTGCAGCGACGTCAGCGGCGCGCCGAGGCCCTTCTGCAGTTGCCCCAGCAGCTTCAGCGTGCGGCCGATGCCCAGCTTGAAGAACGCCTTCGGCAGCAGCGTGGCCGGCGAGCGCGCGTTGACCACGAACCACACGAACTCCTCGGGCGAGTTGAAGGGCGTGGTGGAGGCGAGGATCGCGAGGAAGTCCTGCGTGGGCGCCGACTCCATGCCGGGGATGAGCTTCTTCCCGCCGACGCCCAACACCTTCACGCCGATGCCGCGCACGTCGGGCTTCTTGTCGACCTGCGCCGCCGGGCCGCCGTTCGAGAAGCGCGCGACCGCTTCGTACGTTTTCGGCTCCGAGAAGAGCCCGACCCGGTGCGTCTCGGGAAGGTCGGCCTTCACCTCGAAACTGCCGCGCGCCACGAAGTTGCGCTTCGCGTGGAGCGCCCGCTGCACCCCGTTTTTCTGCGCCAGCGCTGACTGCATGCCGGCGAGGTCTTGCGCGAGGCGCTCGAACAATTCGGCTTCACCAGGGGCGATGCGCTCTTTCCATTCAGTCGAGGGGGCGGTCATGGGGCGGCGAGTTTGAGTCGCTGCCCCATGCGAACGCAAAGCATTCCCGGTTACGGCGTGACCTTGAGGATGGTCCCGTTGCCCACCAGGCCGCGGTCGAGCACGTAGACGTTCCCGTCGCTGCCGACGTCGAGCCCGGTGGGCTGCGCCATGCCGGTGACGATGGCCGCTCCGGCGCCCGCGGTGCTGACGCGCACCAGCGTGCGCTGCGCGGTGTTGAGCACCACCACGTCACCCGAGGGCAGCGCGCCGAGGTCGGCGCAGGTGTCTCCGTTGGAGAAGCCCGTGCCGGTCAGCGTGACGGCCGTGGGCGTCGCGGGCT
>CAMLFP010000539.1 GCA_946479335.1 uncultured Archangium sp. | reverse complement strand
CTCACGCGCGTGCGCGGCCAGGCGGAAGGTGAAGTTCCCGTTGCCCGAGTACAGCTCCAGCAAGCGGTGCGACGCGTCGACGTCGAGCAGCTCGATGGCCTGCGCCACCAGGCGCCTGTTCACCGGCGCGTTGGCCTGGGCGAAGCCGTCGGGGCGCAGCAGCACGCCGTCTTCCTCGAGCGCGAAGTGGCCGACGGTGATGAAGCCGCCCTTCCCCTCCGCCGGGTGCAGCACCACGCCGTCGACCAGCCCCTCGCGGCGCAGCAGCTCCGCGACTTCGCGGTAGCGCGGCTTCAGGTTGCCCTTGAAGTGGAAGCTGACCGCGACGCGCCCCTCGGCCTCCAGCAAGCGCGCCTCGTCGAGCTCCTTGAGCACCGTCGACCCGAGCGCGGTCGCGAGTTTCCCCGGCAGGTCCGCCAGCGGGTCGGTGAGCGCGGGACAGCGCGACACCGCGACGCGCTCGTGCGACTTGCGCGCGTTGAACCCCAGCGCGCCGTTCACCGGGTGCAGCACCGCGCGGCGCCGGTAGCCGGTCGAAGCATCGGAAGGGATCGCCGGGAGCAGCTCGTACGCATCGCGCGCCACGCCGCCGAGGTGCTCCAACGCGGAGACCACGACCTCCTGCTTCTCACGCAGCTGCGCGGCGTCGTGCAGGTGCATCCAGTCGCAGCCGCCGCAGGTCGAGGCCAACGCGCACACCGGCTCGCGGCGCTCGGGGCTCTGGTCGAGGACCGCGTCCAGCTCTCCGCGCAGGGCCTTGCCGTCTTCGCGCACCTCAGCGAGCACTTTCTCGCCGGGGAGCGCGCCGGCGATGAACACCGAACGGCCATTGTGCGGAGCGACGCCGTCACCCGACTTCGACAATCGCTCGACGCGTAACTCCAGCTTCACAGCGCTGCGCGGAGCTTCTCGACGAACTTCGCCAGCCGGTCCTTCTTCTCGTCGTCGACGTCGACGAACTCGATGCCCATGCCGGGGATGATGTCGGTCCCCTGCTCGGGGGCGTGCACGCGAATGACGCGGCCGGTGAGATCGAACGGGAACGCGGCGTCAGGCAGCGAGACGATCAGCCGCACGATGGAGCCGACCGCCAGCGGGTTGCGCGTGTTGATGAACATGCCTCCGCGGCTGATGTTCACCGCCCAGTCGGTGATGAACCCATCGACGGTCTTGTACGCGACCAGCAGCTCATGCTGGAGACGATCGGCCCGGCGAACCGGCTGCGCACCCTTGTCATCGCTCATGTTGGGCGCGCAGCCTATTCCGGGTGGGCTTCACACCGCCATGGTCTTCAGATCGCTCGCGGCCTTGAGCGGGGCACCGGTCAGCTTCTGCACCGACTCGATGGTCTCGCCGGGCGCGAGCTCGCGGAGCAGCAGGCCTTCAGGGGTGATGTCGATCCACGCGAGATCGGTACACAGCGCGTGCACGCACTTCTTGCTGGTGAGCGGCAGCGTGCAGGCCTTGAGGATCTTGTGCCCGCCGTCCTTGGTGGCGTGCTCCATGGCGACGATGACGCGCTTGGCGCCGACCGCGAGGTCCATCGCGCCGCCCATGCCCTTCACCATCTTCCCGGGGATCATCCAGTTCGCGAGGTCGCCGAACTCGCTGACCTCCATCGCGCCGAGGACCGCGAGGTCGATGTGCCCGCCGCGGATCATCGCGAACGACGCCGCGGAGTCGAAGTACGCCGCGCCGGGGAGCGCGGTGACGGTCTCCTTGCCAGCGTTGATGAGGTCGGGGTCTTCCTGGCCCTCGAGCGGGTACGGCCCGGTGCCGAGCATGCCGTTCTCGCTCTGCAGCACGACCTCCACGCCCGCGGGGATGTAGTTGGGGATCAACGTCGGCAGCCCGATGCCGAGGTTGACGTAGAAGCCGTCGCGGAGCTCCTTCGCCACGCGCTGCGCGATCTGTTCTCTGGTGAGCGCCATGTTCAGTTCGCCTTCCGCACCGTACGGCGCTCGATCCACTTGTTGAGGCCTACCGACTGCACCACGCGCTTCACGTAGATCGACGGCACGTGGATCTGGTCGGGGTCCAATTCACCGACGGGCACGATGTGCTCCGCCTCGACGATGGTCACCTTCGCGGCCATGCACATCAGCGGCGAGAAGTTCCGCGCGGTCTTGCGGAACACGAGGTTGCCCCACGTGTCGGCCTTCCACGCGCGCACGATGGCGAAGTCGGCCTTCAGCGGCGACTCGAGCACGTACTCGTGGCCGTCGATGACCTTGGTCTCCTTGCCCTTCGCGACCTCGGTGCCCACGCCGGTGCGCACGTAGAAGCCGCCGATGCCCGCCCCGCCCGCGCGGATGCGCTCTGCGAGCGTGCCCTGCGGGTTCAGCTCCACCTCCAGCTCACCGGAGAGGAACTGCTTCTCGAAGATCTTGTTCTCGCCGACGTAGCTGGCCACCATCTTCTTGACCTGCTTGTTGGCCAGCAACACGCCGAGCCCGAGGTCAGTCGTGCCGCAGTTGTTGGAGATGATGGTCAACCCCTTCACGCCCTTCTGGTGCAGGGCGGTGATGAGGTTCTCCGGGTTGCCGCACAACCCGAAGCCGCCAGACATCAGCGTGACGTTGTCGGGGATGTCCTTGACCGCCTCAGCGGCCGACGCGACGACCTTGTTCACGCCCGCTCCACCATCAGCGCGATGCCTTCACCGCCGCCGATGCACAGCGACGCGACGCCGCGCTTGAAGTCGTG
>CAMLFP010000538.1 GCA_946479335.1 uncultured Archangium sp. | reverse complement strand
TGCGCCAGCAGCGCGATCTGCGCGTGAAGGCCAGCGAGAAGCTCAAGCGCCTGCGTGCGTTGTTCGGCTGGTTGGCCGATGATCGCGACCCGGTGACGGTGCTCGACGCCGCCCGGAAGCTACGCACGACATCCTGACGGCTCATCGGCTCATCGGCTCATCGGCTCATCGGCTCATCGGGTGACGCGGCTCACGCGGCTCACGCGGCTCGTCGGCTCACGCGGCTCGTCGGCGCACGCGGTTTGTCGACTCACGCGGTTTGTCGACTCACGCGGTTTGTCGACTCACGCGGTTCGTCGGCGCACGGCGGCTCGGCGGCGCACACGGGTGGTCGGTGCGCGGCGGTGCGTCGACGCACGGCGGCTCGGCGCAATGCTCGTCGGCGCACGCGGTTCGTCGGCGCACGGTTTGTCGGCGCACGGTTTGTCGGCGCACGCGGTTCGTCGGCGCACTTAGTTCGTCGGAGGCGAGACGGTGGCAATGCGCGCGGTACGACCGCTCGACGAGCGCGCGCCGCTCTTCATGGCTGCACGGCGGGCACGCAGCGGTCACCCGTCGGCAGCACCTGGCACTTCTCGTCGAACGCGCACTTCCCGCCGCAGGGCAGCGGGTCGCACAGGCCCGTCTCGCGGTTGCAGGTGGTGCCCGGCGTGCAGATGGTGAAGCAGTCTCCGGCAGCGCGGCGCGCGACTCCGACGCCGGCCGCGAACGCGCTGGTCGAGATCGCGTTCGCCGCCGCGCCGGCGGCACAACCAGAGAAGAGCAGCAGCAAGGCGACGCGCATGGCCCGAGCATACGACGCTTGACGGCATGGGAGAGTTGCGGTCCACCCTCGCGCGCATGTCGAGTCTGCCTCCCTGCCCGAAGTGCGCGTCTGCGTTCACCTATGAAGATGGCGCGTTGTTGGTGTGCCCCGAGTGCGCGCACGAGTGGAGCCTCACCTCCGCCGCGCCCGAGGCGGCGACAGACGTCGGCCTCGTGGTTCGCGACGCGCACGGCACGCAGCTGCGCGACGGCGACTCGGTGGTCATCGTCAAGGACCTGAAGGTGAAGGGCGCGAGCTCGGCGCTCAAGGTCGGCACGCGCGTGAAGAACATCAAGCTCGTCGAGGGCGATCACAACATCGACTGCCGCATCGACGGCTTCGGCGCGATGCAGCTCAAGAGCGAGTTCGTCAAGCGGGCATGAAGCGCTGGAGCGTCGTCATCGCCGCTCCTGGCCGCACGTGGACCGCCGAGCTCCCGGCCACTCGCAGCGCCGTGGTGGGCGAGGGTGAGGCGTGCACGGTGCGCATCACCGGCGCCGGCCTCGCGGAGCGCCACGTGTCGCTCTTGCCGCGCGATGAAGAGGTGCTGCTCGAGCCGCTGGGCGGCGAGGTGGTGCTCAACGACGTGCCCTTGAGCGCCCAGAGCGTGCTGCGCGCGGGTGACGAGCTCCGGCTCGGGGAGGCGCGGCTGGTGTTCGCGCGCGAGGCGCCGGCGGCCGCCGTGAAGCCGCGCGTCGCACCGCTCGAGGAGTTCCTCGCGCGGCTGGGCGAGGAGGCGCGGCGCGGGGGCACCCGCCCGTTGGGCCTCGCGCTCGTGGCGTCGGTGGGCCTCAACGTCACCGCGCGGCAGGCGCTGACGCGGCGGGTGGTCGACGAGGTCGTGCGCAGCGGGGTGACCGCCTGCTTCTGCGAGCTCACGCCCGAAGTGCTCGGGGTGGTGTTGCCGGAGCTGTCGGCGAACGCGCTCACCGCGCTCTTCGAGCGGCTCCCCGAGGTCGCGGGCCCGCGCGCGCAGGTCGCCACCGCCCGGGGCCCCGAGGAGGGCCTCGATGGCGAGACGCTGCTCGGCCGCTGTTGGGACACGCTGCTCCCCTCGGCCGACGCGGAGCCGGTCTTCGCTGACGCCACCATGGTGCGGCTCGCCGCGCTGCTGGAGTCGCTGGCCGACGGAGAGGGGCACGTGTGCGTCGTCGGCGCGCCCGGCTCCGGGCGACGCACGCTGCTCGAGGTGCTGGCGCGCGCCGCGGGGCGGAAGCTGCACGAGGTGTCGGCGTTCGACGCGGCCAGCGCGGCGCGCGCGAAGGGCGGCGAGTGGCTGCTGGTGCGCGACGTCGACGCGGGGGCGTTCTCATTGCGCGCCGCGAAGACGCGGGTGCTGGCGACAGCGACCCGCGCGCCCCGGGAGTTCGACCACGTCATCGAGGTGCCTTCGCTCGCCGCGCGCCCCGACGACGTGCTGCCGCTCGCGGAGGCGTTCGTCTCGCGCGCCCGCACCGCGGTCGGTCGCCCGCGCCTGGCGCTGGGCTCCGAGGCGCGCGCGATGCTGCAGGCGTGGCATTGGCCGGGGAACGTGCGCGAGCTCAAGAACGTGCTGGCCCGCGCGGCCCGGGGCGCGGTGCGCGACGAGCTCGGCCGCGACGCGCTGCCGGCGACCTTCTCGACCGAGACGCCCGCCGACGATCTGCGCGGCGCGATGCAGTCGGCGGAGCGCGAGCTGTTGCTCGAGACCCTCGCGCGCACCCGTTGGAACGTGACCGCCGCCGCGTCGCGCCTCGGGCTCCCCCGGCGCACGATGGTGCACCGCATGGCGAAGCTGGGCCTCAAGCGGCCCGCGCGGTGACCGTCAGCGCACGTTGAGGAGCTCCACCTCGAACACCAGCGTCGACCCTCTGGGGATCTTCGGCTTCGCGTCGTTCCCGTAGCCCTCCGACGGCGGCACCGTCA
>CAMLFP010000537.1 GCA_946479335.1 uncultured Archangium sp. | reverse complement strand
GTAGGCGCCCGCTTCGAGACCGTGGTGCTCAAGCTCGCCCGCGTCATTCGCGAGTGAAACGCTTTGACCGCGCGGGCGGTCATCTTTATGAAGGCCCCGCGATGGAAAACCCGTTGACGCCGTATCTGCCGGTCGCGGTCGTGCTGGCTCTCGCCGGTGGCATGGCCGCCGCGATCCCCGCGCTGACCACCCGCCTTGGCCCCCGCAGCATCACCAAGTCGAAGTCGGAGCCCTTCGAAGGCGGTAACGCGCCGATGGGTTCTGCCCGCCAGCGCTTCGCCGTGAAGTTCTACGTCGTCGCGCTGCTCTTCATCGTGTTCGACGTCGAAGCGGTGTTCATCTACCCGTGGGCCGTCAACTTCAAGGCGCTGGGCTGGTTCGGCTACACCACGATGGCCGTCTTCGCCTCGACGCTCGTCGCGGCGCTGGCGTACATCTGGAAAAAAGGCGCGTTGGACTGGGAGTCCTGAAATGTCTGAAGAAATCGCTCCGATCATCACCACGCGGAAAGAAGAAGCGCAGGGCTTCCTCCAGAAGATGATCTCTGGCGGCCTGGGCTGGGCGCGCAAGTACTCGCTCTTCACGTACCCGTACGCCACCGCGTGCTGCGGCATGGAGTTCATGTCGGTCGCCGCCGCGCGCCACGACATCTCGCGCTTCGGCGCCGAGTTCCCCCGCTTCTCGCCGCGCCAGGCCGACCTGCTGATGGTCATCGGCACCATCAACCTGAAGCAGGCCCCCATTCTGCGGAAGGTCTACGAGCAGATGACGGAGCCCAAGTGGGTCGTGGCCTTCGGCGTCTGCGCGTCGTCGGGCGGCTTCTACGACAACTACGCGGTGCTCCAGGGCATCGACCGCATCATCCCCGTCGACGTGTACATCCCCGGGTGCCCGCCGAGGCCCGAGCAGGTCTTCGACGGCCTGATGCTGCTCCAAGACAAGATCGGCCGCGAGCGCCACTACCTCGGCAACAAGCAGCCGCTGCCGGAGCGCCCGGCGTACCGCGATCTCCTCGCGAAGTAGTCTTCAGCTCTCGCCGCGCGACGCGCGCCAGGCGCGCCCGAAGAAGAATTGAAACGGCACGTGGAGCCGGTGGCTCCACGACGCTTCGTTGTGCCCGTCTTCGGGGAAGCTGAACTGCAGCAGATCGACGCCCAGCTTGAAGCCGCGCGAGATGAGCAGGTCGCGCATCGCGTTGGTGCGATCGTAGTTGTCCTTCGGCCAGCCGGAGTCGAGGTACACCAGCAGTTCGCGCCGCGGCTCGGTCGCGATGCGCTCGAAGAGGTCGTCGTAGACGCCGAAGGTCGACGACATGCACGCCACGCGCGCGAACGACGTCGGGTGCGCCCACGCCACGTGCAGCGCCGCCACGCCGCCGAGCGACGAGCCCATCACCACCGTGTTCTGCTTCTCCGGGAGCGTGCGCAGGTTCGCGTCGACCATCGGCTTCAACTTCTCGGCGAGGAAGCGCCCGTAGTCGCGGTAGCCGGGCTGCGTGTAGTCGTGCTGGCGGTCGGCCGGGCACACGCCGACCACGATCGCCTTGCGCAAGGCGTTCATCGCGTCGAGGCGATCCATCGTCTCATCGACCTGCCACTCGGTGCCGCCGAACGCCTCCTCGGGGAAGAAGAGGTTCTTGCCGTCCTGCATGTAGAGCACCGGGAAGCGGCGCAGCGTGTTCTCCGCGTAGCCCGGCGGGTGGTACACGCGCACGCCGCGCGTCACGCCCTCGAACTCCACGTGCAGCAGATCGCTGACGCGGCCGCGCGGCGCATCGAAGAAGTAGGGCCAGAGCTGCCGCGACGCCTCCGCGCGCGAGACCACGTAATTGCGCCCCTGCGCCCAGCGCACGGTGTCGCCGTCACGCAGGCACGGTTTCAACTCCAGGGTCGGGCCGGGGAGCTCGACGTCGAACCAGGCCTGCGTGTCACGCACCTCGACGGGGGCGAGCTCGCGGCTCCAGTCGAGGGCGGTGCGCAGCGAGAGTCGTTCGATGCCGGAGGGGTAGTTGACGCCGATGCGCATTCACCAGCGATGGTACGCGGGGTGACCTTCGGTGACGGCGACGAAAGTGCCCCGGCACGTCGCGCGCACCTTGCCCTGTGACTCGAGCACGCCCTCGACGATGACCTTGGGGCCGTCGGCCTCCACCACGTGCGCGGTGAGCGTCAGCGGCACGTCGGTCGGGCACGGGCGCTTGAGCACGATGGCGTAGTCGGCAGTGACGGTGCACGGCGGCGACGCCAGCCCATCGCGCACCATGAGGTGATGGCACGCAGTCCAGTTGCAGTGACAGTCGAGGAGCGAGCCGATGATCCCGCCGTTCAACACCCCGGGGAACGCCTCGTGGTGCGGCTGCGGCGTCCACGTCGCGACGACCTGGTCACCCTGCGCGAAGGAGCGGATGCGCAGCCCCTTCTCATTGCTGGGCCCGCACCCGAAGCACGCGTTGTGCGGCGCGTACGTCTCCTGAAGGCTCTTGTCGCTCATGCCGAAGACATACCGCGAACTCGCGGCTCACATGCCCCCGTCGGCCGCGGGAGTGACCCGCGCGATGACTTCGTCGGCACCAGGGCGAACAGCCTCTCCTCCGCGTCGAGGATGAAGGCGATGAACGCCCCGCTCGCGCGCTGAAACGTGAGCGGTGCCTCCCCACGGCCGGAGCGCGCCTCCAGCGCCGCGGCGTCTGGGCGGAAGCGCGACCAGAACGGCGCGCCCTCCGGCCCGAAGAT
>CAMLFP010000536.1 GCA_946479335.1 uncultured Archangium sp. | reverse complement strand
GTCGGGGTCGGTCGGCGGCGGGCGCGCGACGCCTTCGACCACCATCGACCTCGCCATCAGGTCGGCCAGGGTGCGTTTGTCTTTGCGGTCGAGCGCGAGGAGGTTGCCCGCGAACGCGAGCGCCACCGCGAACATGCTCGCGATGGTCATGATGCCCGCGAGCATCGAGGGCCCGATGAGGCCTCCGACGCCGAAGAAGCGCGCGATGACGCCGCCCAACATGGTGATGAGGTACGCGGCGGGAAAGAGGCCGCGCCCGACGAACTCGCGGAAGAGGAGGTTCGCGAGATCGACCGCGTGCCCGTCGAGCCGCGCGAGCTCGAGGTTGAAGAGCTGCATGCCCAGCGTGCGCTTGAGGGCCGCGAGCGGCAGCACCGCGTAGCCGACCAGCACCACCAGCACGCCCCACATCGGCACCACGAAGCCGCGCGTCAGCAGCGGGCCGAGGAAGGTGGCCACGCACAGCACCAGCAACACGAACCCATCGAAGGTCGCCGCGGCGATGCGTTTGCCGAGGGGAGCAGGAGTGAGCGCCATGCGCGGTGACTAAGCACGTTCACCACGCAGGGGCGCTGGCTTCACGTGCATGACGGTGAAGCCGGGGCTCGGTGCGTCGGGGGATTGCGGCGATTGTGTCGAACCGTGAAGCCCGGGCTGGTTCTTCAGGCAGCGCGCGAATCGACGACACATGGGTTAACTCACGGCCCAAATGACGGAACCTTCCCAGCTTCCTCCGACGCCGTACCAGCCGCCCTCGCCTCCGCCGAAGAAGAAGGGCGGCCTCGGCGCGGGTGTGATGCTCGCGCTCGGGTGCTTCGGCTTCATGATTCTCGGCTTCGCCGGCATCGTCATCGCGGCGGCGCTGGGCGCGAGCGGCGACGGGCCTTCGGCCTCGGTCGACGACTCCACGGTGCTGCGCCTCAAGTTGTCGGGCTCCATCCCCGAGTATGTGCGCGCCAACAGCTTCGACGAGCTCTTCGGCAAGGGGGAGGTGACGGTGCGTCAGCACGTCTTCAACCTCGAGAAGGCCGCGAAGGACAAGCACATCAAGGGCGTGCTGTTGGAGCTCGACAGCCTCGACGGCACCGGCTGGGCGAAGGTCGAGGAGCTCCGCGACGCGCTCATGGAGTTCAAGAAGTCGGGCAAGTTCGTCATCGCGTACTCGGAGCACCTCTCGGAGCGCGAGTACGCGCTGGCGCTGGCCGCCGACTCCATCGTGATGCCGTCTGACGCGTGGTTCGAGTTCAACGGGCTCGCGACCGACATCGGCCACTACCCCGGCATGCTCGAGAAGCTGGGCATCGACGTGCAGTACTTCCGCTACGGCAAGTACAAGTCGGTGTCGGGCGAGCAGAGCGGCCGCAAGGCGTTCACCGAGCCGGTGAAGGAGATGATCCGCTCCAACCTCGACGTCACCTTCGGGCACTTCATCGACGCGGTGGCGCAGTACCGCAAGCTCGACGCGACGGCGCTGCGCGCGCTGGTCGAGCAGGGCCACACCAAGTCTGACTGGGCGTTCGAGAACAAGCTCATCGACCGCATCGGCTACTACGACGAGGTCGAGGCGATGCTGCGCGAGAAGGCGGGCACGAAGGCGGGCGAGAAGCTGCGCTTCGTGTCGGCCTCGAAGTACCGCCACGTGTCGCCGTCGGCGGCGGGCCTCGAAGAGGGCAAGCACAAGTTCGCGCTCATCTACTCGTCGGGCCTCATCGTGTCGGGCAAGGGCAGCGAGGGCGGCTTCGGCGGCGACGGCACGCAGGGGAGCGACCCGCTCATCCGCTACATCCGCCGCGCGGTGGAAGATGAGGAGATCAAGGCCATCATCTTCCGCGTCGACTCGCCGGGCGGCGCGGGCCTCGGGTGCGACTACATCCGCCGGGAGATTGAGCTCGCGCGCGCGAAGAAGCCGGTCATCGTCAGCATGAGCGACGTCGCGGCCTCCGGTGGGTACTGGGTCTCGATGGACGCGACGGCCATCGTCGCGCAGCCCACGACGGCGACGGGCTCCATCGGCATCTACACGGTGATTCCGAGCCTCGGCGGGCTGTACGAGAAGCTGGGCCTCAACAACGAGACCTTCAAGCTGGGCGAGCACGCCGACCAGCTCATCGCCGCGCGCACCATGACCGAAGACGAAGCCAAGCAGTGGGACTCCGACCTGTTCGCCTCGTACAACCGCTTCGTGTCGCTGGCCGCGAAGGGCCGCCACATGGACAACGACAAGATGCAGGAGTTCGCGCAGGGCCGCACCTGGTACGGCACGCAGGCGAAGGAGAACGGCCTCGTCGACGAGCTCGGCGGCTTCCCGATGGCCATCAAGGTCGCGAAGGCGAAGGCCAACATCCCCGACAATGAGACGGTGAGCCTCAAGCTCTTCGACAGCAAGCGCACCTTCATCGAGACGCTGCTCGCGAAGGACGACGAAGATGAAGAGGAGCAGCTGGACCTCGCCAGCGCGGTGCTGGCGAAGACCGTCGAGGCCAGCGGGCTGAAGCCGTTGCTCAAGAAGGTGCCGGGGCTCTCGGGCTTCGCGCGCGAGGTGGTGTCGGGCCGCGAGACGCTCTTCCCGATGAGCGAGTACCAGATCGACTACCGCTGATACTCGCTGCGGAGTTCCGCGCGTTCGCTGCAGCTGCGCAGCGAACCGGCTCCGGCTCGGGTTGTTGGTCGCCGTCGCCTTGGCGGAAATCCTTCGCTGCGCTGCGGAGTTCCGCGCGTTCGCTGCAGCAGCGCAGCGAACCGGCTCCGGCTCG
>CAMLFP010000535.1 GCA_946479335.1 uncultured Archangium sp. | reverse complement strand
GGATCTTGGTCGACGCGTACTTGTCGGGGTTCACCAGCGTCTGCGCCAGGCCGCTCGCCTCCACCGACAGCTGGTAGCTGAAGCCGCCCGGGTAGCGCTCCGGGGTGAAGAAGCGCTGCGTGATGTCGGGGTCGTTCTTGTACAAGCGCAGGTCGAGCGACGGGAGGATGGTGTCGGAGAACACCGAGAACTGCATCGAGCCGCCCATCGCGTTCACCGGCGCCTTCACGCCCGACTGCGCCAGCGAGGGCACGATGCCGCGGCTGAAGTAGCCACCGTTGGCCTCCAGGCGCACGCGGCCCGGCACCAGGTCGACGCCGCCGCCGGCCAGCACGCCGTACTGGCGCTCCTGCACGTTCGACAGGTTGTTGAGCAACAGACCCGTCTTCATGCCCACGAAGGCGTACCAGCGGTCGCGCGTCACCTGCAGCTTGGCGCCCGGCACGGCGGCGGGGCGGCCCGTCGACGAGAGCCCGCTGGCCTGGTTGTAGGTGAATGACGAGTCGCCGCCCCACGACAGCTTCCACGCGTACCCGAGGCGGAAGCGGTCGGCCGAGACGGGGAAGCCGGTGAACGCGATGTTCTCCTTCGCGCCCCAACCGGCCGGCTGGTAGTTCAGCTTCACGAAGCTGGCGTTGTCGAAGAGCACCACCTGGCCGGTGGGCTGCACCACGACGACGATGTTGAGCGCCGCCTCGGCGGTGAAGCCGTTGAAGAAGCTCGGGCTCATCTTGTACAGCGAGATGTTCGAGAGCGTCTCGAAGCCCGTGTAGCGCGTGTTGAAGTTGTCGTAGAACTGGGTGTTCTGCCGCGCGGCGCCGAAGCCGGTGCCCGGCTCCGAAGGCGTGGTCTCGCCCGGCTTCACGAAGACGTTGGAATTGGCGAGCGCGAAGGTGACGCGCGTGTCGATGAAGTCACCGGCGAAGGCCACCGCCGGGCACAGCCCCAGCACCACCGCGAGTTTGAGAGACGGCTTCACGTGAGATTCTCCAGGGGGGAAGTCAGTTGCAGGGCTTGATGGGCTTCGGGCACGCGAGGCCCTCGCCGGGGTAGCAGCAGAGATCGTCGACGTCGCGCGGCAGCAGCACCCAGCGCGGGCGCGCGGCCTGCACCTGCCGCAGGTGCGCCACGACATCGAACTCCGCCGCGTGCAGCGCGCGGCACTGCGTCGCGGCGTCGGCGTCGGCGTCGTTCTCGTCACAGTCGGGGTTCAGCTCGGGCACGGCGTCCTTCGTCACCAGGTTGATGCGGGTGTGCGAGTTGACGCTGACGATGCACGAGGCCGCCGCGCCCACCGCCTGGAAGGCGACGCCGGTCTGGTTGCCGGTGAAGGTGACGTCGGCGCGCGCGTTGGCCGCCAGCACCTGATCGCCCGTGGTGGCCAACACCGTGTCGTCGCCCACCGCGAAGTACACCGGCTGATCGCACTTCACCGTCAGCGAGTAGTTCGCCCCCAGGATCTTCTGCACCGGCGGAGCCACGCCGCCGTCGGGTACCGCGGGCACGTTCACCGTGAAGTAGCGGGCGGAGAGCTGCGGGTCGAAGCCGCGCTCGGCCGGGCCGGGGCTCTGCATCTCCACCACGAACTGGCCGAAGCCGGTGAAGTTGGTGCGCTCGCTGCAGATGGTGCCCGCGTACGGCCCCATGCCCAGCGTGCAGTCCTGGTTGCACTGGCGCTCCGTCGCTTCGGTCGGAGTCTCGGTGCCGCCGCAGCTGCCCCAGGTGTTCGACGGCGGGTTCTCACAGAAGAAGGGCACGCTGTTGTCGCCGTTGACGTCGCAGGTCTGGAACATCTTCGGGAAGCGCACGTGCCGCGCGCGCACCAGCCCCGACTCGAGGCTCTCCATCTTCATGCTGCGGCGGTTCTGCGCGCACAGCGCGTCGGTGAGGTAGGGCGCCTGCACGTTGTCGATGCCGCAGGTGCGCCCGCCGAGGTCGTAGGGCCGCGCGTACTGCAACCACTTGTTCCACTGCTCCGGGGGGAGGACGCGCACGCGCTCCGCCGTCAGCCACGCGGGGAAGGTGAGCTGCGTGGTGGAGGTGAACTCCTGCACCGAGCCCGAGAGCGTGAAGAGCAGGTCGCCCTGATCGAGCCCGTCGGGGAAGTTGTAGTTGTAGACGAACATCGAGCCGTAGGTGCCCGGCATGTAGCCCGTGCAGTCGTTGCTGCTGTGGCACAGCTCCTGGCCCACCTCGCAGCGCCCATCGCCGCCGTCGACGTTGTTCGTCAGCCCGCCGTCGCCGTCGCTGATGAGGCACGGCTCCTTCGGCTCGCGGTTGCTGGTGCGCACCGAGCTGCCCAGCGAGTCGGTCAGCAGCTCCTTCAAGCGGCACGCGGAGATGTCGGTGACGAAGAAGCCCGACGGGTCGAGGCCGGTCACCACCATCAGCGCGTCCTTGTTGTTGCGGGCCGGGTCGGCCGCGCAGCTCTGCTTGAGCTTCTCGCCGGTGTTGGGGCCCTTGCCGACCACCACGAACTCACCCGCGAACGGCGAGCTCGTGTTGTCGAGGATGCCCGGGTACTGGAGCGTCTGCAGCGTCTGGCTCCCGAAGTAGATGATCGGCGTCACGCCCGACGCGTAGGTGCGCTTGAGCGGGCCCTCGTCGGGCAGCAGCGCAGGGTCGGGCTCCCCGCCCGCGTCGTAGACCTTCTTCGGCGGCGCGTCTTCGACCCACACCCGCACCTCGCCGTAGGGGTGAATGGCGTGCACCTGCGTCGTCAGCTGCCCCTCGGTGAGCGTGCCCCAGCGCGCGTATTGGTCGTTG
>CAMLFP010000534.1 GCA_946479335.1 uncultured Archangium sp. | reverse complement strand
GGCTCGACCGGCGGCGGCACGGCGGTGACGTGCACCGAGGTGCAGTTCACCAACGTCTCCATCTTCGCCCACGACACGACGTTCGTCGGCGTGCGTTCAACCGTGACGCCCAACCTCTCGACGGGCGGTGATACGGGCTACGTGGTGGTGCAGGGCGATCTCACCGCTGGCACCTACACGCTGGGCACGGGCATCGACGACAACCTCTCGACCTGTTCGCGGTGCGTCGTCGTCGACGGCGACAAGACGTTCTTCCAGGAGAGCGGCTCCTTCGTCGTCACCACGGCGGACGGTGACGCGGGCGTGCTGACCGCGACGCTCACCGACGTGAAGCTGGTCGAAGTGACCGTCGACTCGCAGACCAACGCGTCGACGCCGGTGGCCAACGGCGCGTGCGTCCACATCGCGAGCCTGAGCGTCAACGCCGCGTACGTTCCGCCTCCGTCCGGGTGGACGTGCAGCGAGTCGTGGTACGGCGATGGCCAGTACTGCGACTGCGGCTGTGGCGTGCTCGACACCGACTGCGCGAACAACACCGACATCAACGCGTGCGACGACTGCTCGTGCTCCAACAGCACGGTCGATGGCGGCCTGGTGCTGAGCACCTGTGACTCGGCCGACACCACGCAGTGCACCGCGGGCACCTTCGTCGCGTGGACCTGCGACCCCAACAGCTACAACGACGGCTTCTCCTGCAACTGCGGCTGCGGCTCGCAAGACGTCGACTGCACCAGCACCACCGACCTCGCCGAGTGCTCGAGCTGTGGCTGCACCACTGCGGTCGACGGCGGCATCAGCGTCGCTTCGTGTCAGGCGGCCGACACCACGCAGTGCACCGCGGGCTCGTTCGTGACCTGGGCGTGCTCGCCGGGCTACTACGGCACGGACGATGGCTGCGACTGTGGCTGCGGAGCGGTCGACCTCGACTGCGCCGACGCGGGCATCGATGCCTGCAGGTATTGCAACGACGAGGGCTCGTGCACGATCGACCTCGTCGACGCGGGCGTCGCGCCGGGCACTCCGGCGGCCGACGGTGGCGTGCGCCCCGGCAACTGCGGCTACATCAACCCGACCAACAACGCCGTCTGCCAGTAACCGGTGACCCCGCGAGGGCCGCACGCGCGGCGCTCGTCGGGTGAAGCAGTTTCGACCTCCGGCGTGCCTTCTGGGGCGCCGGAGGTCTTCTTTTGTTCAGCCACCGAGCTGCACGGCCTGGTTCACCAGCGCCGGCGAGGTGCATGACTCGACGAGGAAGTCGGCGACGTCGGCGCGCGAGATGGCGCTGGGAACGCTCTCGAGCTTCGGGGTCTTCACGTACTGGAGCTTCGCCGGGCCGTCGGTGAGGCGGCCGGGGCGGGCGATGACGAACTCCAGCCCGCTCTCGCGCACCAGTTGTTCCTGGCGGGCGTGGTCGACGAACGCGCGCTTGAGAATGCCGTCGACTACCAGCGTGCGCATCAACCACGGCAAGAGCGCGCGGCTCTCGCCGGTGCCCAGCGCGCTCAAGATGACGAGGCGTTTGACGCCGTGGCGCTTCATGCCGTCGATGACGTGCTGCGTGCCCTGCGAGAAGTAGGTCGGGTTGGCCTTGAAGTCGCTCAGCTTGCTGACCGACGCGGTGACGATGACGGCGTCGTGGCCGGCGATGGCGGCGGCGACCGACTCGGCGTCGAAGAAGTCGCCCTTCACGCGCGTGAGCTTCGCGTCTTCGAGCGCCAGCTTCTCCGGTGAGCGCGCGAACGCGGTGACGGAGTGCCCTTTGGCGAGCGCCGCCTTCACCGCGAGCGCTCCCGTTCCCTTCGATGCACCGACGACGAGGATTTTGGCCATGAGGCCGCGTCTACACGAGCGCGCGGCGCATGGCGTCGACTTGCGCGTCGAAGAAGGCGCGGCTGACCGGGCTCCTGGGCGCCACCGCATCGAAGCCGTGGAAGGCGCCCTCGACGAAGTGGAGCTCGACGGGCACGCCCGCGGCGCGCAGCGCGTTCGCGTACGCCACGTCTTCGTCGTGGAAGAGGTCGTTGGTGCCGACGCCGACCCAGGCGGGAGGCAGCCCGGAGAAGTCGGCCCTCCGCGCGGGTGCGGCGTGGTCGGGCACGTCGGCGCCGCCCGGCTCGCGGCCGAGGTACGAGCGCCAGCCCAGCCGGTTGCTCTTCGGGCTCCAGACGCGCAGGTCGAGACCGTCGACCTGACGCAGCACCGTGCGGTCGTCGACCATCGGGTACACGAGGAGCTGCAGCTTCGGCGCCGGCCGTTTCGAGTCGTGGAGCTTGAGCGCGAGCGCCGCGGTGAGCCCTCCTCCGGCGCTGGCGCCGCCGATGATGACGCGTGAGGGGTCGACGCCGAGCGCCGCTGCATCGCGATGGAGGAAGTCGTACGCCTCGACGCAGTCGTCGAGCGCCGCGGGGTACGGGTGTTCGGGCGCGAGCCGGTAGTCGACCGATACCACCGTGGCCTGCAGCGCCTTGCTGAAGCGCGCGCAGAGAATCGAGTCCTGCTCCGGGGCGCCGATCATGTAGCCGCCGCCGTGAAGCCACAGCAGGCCGGGGCGCGGCGCGACGGCGCCCTCGGGTTGGAACACCAGCACCCGCACCGAGCCCGCGCGCAGCTCCCGCACCGTGACCCCGGGGATGCTGCGCGCCGGCGGGTGCGGCAGCCAGCGCGCGAGCTTCAAGAAGACGAAGTCGGGGACGTGGCGCGGCAGCACGCGCGCCGCGGTGCGGAGGTCGGGGTGGATGGCGGGCATCGCGCGCAGCCTACTCGCGCACGCGTGAGACCATCGA
>CAMLFP010000533.1 GCA_946479335.1 uncultured Archangium sp. | reverse complement strand
TCGAAGGCCCAGCCGCCGAAACACGGCCCCGGCATGCGCCCCTCACCCCAACCCTCTCCCCACGGGAGAGGGAGTTGCCCCCGATGTTCGATCGCGACGCCCAAGCCCGCCGCGAACACGCCGCGCGACGGGTTCGACCAGTAGACCGACAGCGGCTGCGGGCCCAGGCGCAGCAGCGCGCCGACGTTTGCCGGCCGAACCAACACTCTGGCGCTCGTGGGTTCCACAGCTTCGAGTTGTCTTCTAAGCCACGCACGCTATAGATGCATCATCGAGTTCAAGACGGCTTGAACTCATTGAACAGGAGTCAACCGTGGCGCCGCATGGAGCGAAAAAGGTACTGCGCGGGCCGTCTGACGAGACCGTTCGCGTGTCTCTCGGGCACGGCATCACGCTGGGCGACGGCAGCTTCACGGTGATGGCCGGCCCCTGCGCAATCGAGAACACCGAACAGCTCGACAAGGCCTCGTCGGCGGTGAAGTCACACGGCGCGCACGTGCTGCGCGGCGGCGCCTTCAAGCCCCGCACCTCTCCCTATTCCTTCCAGGGACTCGGCGAGGTCGGCCTCAAGCTGCTCCACGAGCAGGGCAAGAAGCTGCGCATGCCGGTGGTGAGCGAGGTGATGGACATCAGCCAGCTCCCGCTGATGCTCGACTACGTCGACGTGCTGCAGGTGGGCGCGCGCAACATGCACAACTTCTCGCTGCTGCGGGAGATCGCGAAGACCGGCCGCCCGGTGGTGCTCAAGCGCGGCTTCGGCGCGACGTTGGAGGAGTGGCTCCTCGCCGCCGAGTACCTGCTGGACGGCGGGAACGATCAGGTCGTGCTCTGCGAGCGCGGCATCCGCAGCTTCGACAACACGCTGCGCAACACGTTGGACCTCGCGGGCATGGCGTGGGTGCGCGAGCGCTCTCGCCTGCCGGTGATCGTCGACCCGTCGCACTCCACGGGCGTGCGCTCGCTGGTGGCGCCGATGTCGTTGGCCGCCGCGGCCGCGGGCGCCGATGGGTTGCTCATCGAAGTGCACCCCACCCCCGAGAACGCGCTGTGCGACGGCCCGCAGGCGTTGACCCCTGAGATGTTCGGCTCGCTGATGCACACGCTCCCCGCGGTGCTGTCGGCGACCGGCCGCAAGATGACCGGCAGCGAGACGCTGGCCGCAGTGGGAGGCACCCGATGAGCGAACAGGTCCACAAGATGTTCACGGAGATCGCGCCGAAGTACGACGCGATCAACGACGCGCTGTCGCTCGGCATCCACCGCGGGTGGCGCAAGGTCGCGGTGAAGCTCTCGGGCGCGCAGGCTGGCGACTCGGTGTTGGACTGCGCGACCGGCACCGGCGATCTCGCCATCGCCTTCAAGCGCGCGGTCGGCTCCGGTGAGGTGGTGGGCACCGACTTCAACGCTGACATGCTCTCGTTCGCGCCCGCCAAGGCGCAGAAGGAAGGCCTCGACATCAAGTTCGAGGTCGCCGACGCGATGAAGCTGCCCTACGAGAACGCGCGCTTCACGGTGGCGTCGATCTCCTTCGGCATCCGCAACGTCGATGACCCGAAGGTGTGCGCGGCGGAGCTGGCGCGCGTGGTGAAGCCCGGCGGCCGCGTGGTGGTGCTGGAGTTCGGTCAGCCCACCGGCCTCTTCGGCGCCGCGTACCGGCTCTGGGCGAAGACCGCGATGCCGTTGCTCGGCAAGCTCGTCTCTGGCGGCAGCTCGGCGCCTGGCGACTACCTGCCGCGCACGATGGCTGCGTTCCCCGCGGGCGAGAAGTTCACCGCGATGATGATGGATACCGGCCGCTACACGAAGGCCGAGGCGCACCCGCTGATGTGGGGCCTCGCCTACGTGTACGTGGGCACCGTCAAGTGACGAACTCCCTCTCCCGTGGGGAGAGGGTCCGCGGAGCGGGGGTGAGGGGCGAGGCGCCTACGCGCCCTTGAACTCCGGCGGGCGCTTCGCGAGGAACGCCGCCATGCCTTCCTTCTGATCGGCGCTCCCGAAGAGCACCGCGAACGCGTTGCGCTCCAGCGAGTTCCCGGCCTCGAGCGGCAGGTCTCCGCCCTCGTCGATCACCGTCTTCGCCTGCGCGATCGCCAGCGGCCCGCGCTTGGCGATGGTCGCCGCGACCTTCTTGCAGAACGGGAGCAGCTCCTCCGGCGGCAACACCTCGAGCGCCAGGCCGATCGCCTTCGCCTTCACCGCGTCGATCATGTCGCCGGTGAAGATGATCTCCTTCGCGCGCGCGCGTCCGAGCAGCCGGGTGAGGCGCTGCGTGCCACCGAACCCGGGGATCACGCCCAGCGTCACCTCGGGGAGGCCGAACTTCGCCTTCTCCGACGCGTAGATGAAGTCGCACGCCAGCGCGAGCTCGCTGCCGCCGCCGAGCGCGAAGCCATTCACCGCCGCGATCACCGGCACCGGGAGCGCCTCGATCGCGTCCATCACGCCGTGGCCCTGCTCACCGAAGGACTTGGCCTGCTCCGCGGTGAAGTTCGCCATCGCCGCGATGTCGGCGCCGGCCACGAAGGCCTTCTCACCTGCGCCGGTGATGATCACCGCGCGCACCGCCGCGTTCTTGCTGACGTCCGAGACCGCGCTCGCGAGCTCGTCGAGCACCTGCGGGTTGAGCGCGTTGAGCGCCTTGGGGCGATCGATGGTGATGATCGCGGTGGTGCCTTCGACTTCGAGTTTCACGAATTCAGACATTTGAGTTCTCCAGAAGATTGCGCCCCTCACTCCAGGGGAGAGGGAGTTGCTCCCAGCTCAGTACTTGTAGAAGCCGCGGCCCGA
>CAMLFP010000532.1 GCA_946479335.1 uncultured Archangium sp. | reverse complement strand
CCGGAGCCGCCGCCGGTGGTCGCAGTGCCGCCGCCCGTCGTCGCGCTGCCGCCGCCGGTCGTCGCCGTGCCGCCGCCCGTCGTCGCCGTGCCGCCGCCCGTGGAGCCGGAGCCGCCGCCAGTGGTGCCGCTGCCGCCACCCGTGGAGCCGGAGCCGCCACCCGGGTTCGACGAGAAGCAGCGCCCGCTCACGCAGGCCTGGCCGATGTCACAGACGTCGCAGATCGCGCCCTTGGTGCCGCACGCGCTGCTGGTGTTGCCGAGGAGGCATTCGTCGCCGTTGCAGCAGCCGTCGCACGTCGTGGCGTTGCAGGTGTTGCTCGACGACGGGCCACACGAGAGGGCGAACAGCGACAGCGCGAGGATCAGTGAGCGATTCATAGAGACCGTAGGGAAGGACCCCGGAGCCCCGGGGCATGTGCAGGTGACTTATGCGTGTGGCACGAAAAAGCCGAGCGCGGGGGGCTTTGTGCGACGGGCTAGTTCTTCTTCGGTGCGCCCCAGGCCGTGACGTCCAACACCCTGGTGGTGCGCGCGAGGCGGCCGGCGGCTTCGCGGGCTTCGAGCTCGCGGTTGGCGTGGAAGTTCGAGGTGTCGGCGTCGGCGGCGCGGTTGGCGGCGTCGAGCGCTCCCTGCAGGTCACCGAGCGCGGTGAGCGCCGCGGAGAGGTTGCACAGCGCCTTCACGTCGTTGGGCACCTGCGCGAGGCGCGCGTTGTACGCGGCGACCGCGCCGGCGAGGTCTCCGTCGAGCAGCTTTTCGTTCGCGGCCTCGAGCCCTTCGCCCTGGCGCACGGGGAACGAATCGCTGACCTCCGTGGGCGAGAGCCCGTCGGCGAAGAGCGAGAGCGCGTCGTTGATGGCCGCGGTGTACAGCGGGTCGTCGGCGGCGGTGCTCGTCGCGCTCCCCGAGACGTGCGAGGTCTCGCCGTTGATGGTGACCCACACGTCGGCCTTCGCGGTGCGGTTGCCGTTCTTGTCGGCGTCGGAGATGCCGTTCTCATTCACCCCGACCACCAGCTGCGTGCGCGCCTGATTGGGGTCGCCGGTGAGCGTGTGCCCGGCCTGCACCAGCGCCTCCACCACGCCGTCGACCGCCCGCTGCGCGCGCCAGTGCGCGGCGTTGAGCGCGTTCAACACGTCGAGCACCACCGAGCCGGTCTGCGGCGCCTCGACGTGCAGCGGCTGCGCCTGTGGAGGGAACTCGAAGCGCGGGCGCTCCTCGCGCTTGACGACCAGCGACGGCGCGCAGCCCGAGACCGCGAGCAACAGCACGACAGGGAGTGTTCGCTTCATTTCGAGAGCTCCAGCCGACGGCCGATGTCTGAGGTGAAGAGGCCTTCAGGGTCCCACTTCTGTTTCACGCGCTCGAAGTCGGCCACGCGCGGGTACATGCGTCGCAGCATCGCCGCCTCGAGGTACGAGTCTTTGCCCAGGTAGAGCCGCCCGCCCATCGCCGCGACGCGCTCGTCGAGCTGCCGGGTGAGCTCCAGCAGCCCCTGCCGCACGGGGAAATCGATGGCGAAGGTGAGCCCCTTCATCGGGAAGCTCAGCGGCGCCTCGTTCGCGTCGCCCATGCGCTTGAGCACGTTGAGGAACGGGAGCTGCCCCGACTCGTGCATCAGCGTCAGCAGCTCGCGGATGTGCTGCTCGCCGTTCTCGAAGGGAATCACGAACTGGTACTGGATGAAGCCGCGCTTGCCGTAGCCGCGGTACCAGTCGTGGATCATATCGAGCGGGTAGAAGAAGCCCTCGTAGTGCTCGAAGTCGCCCTTGGTCTTCAGCATCGTCGCGATGACCTGGTTCAACGCGCGAATGGTGAGCGGGTTGAGCGTCAGCTCCGGCATCTCGAAGGGCACGGTGATGGCGAGGTCGCCGGTGAGCTTGAGCGGCTGCTTCGCGAACTTCGCCGGCAGCTCGTCGCGCTTCGCGTGGTCGCCCACCGTCAACACGCCTTGCCCCAGCGCCGCGCCGGTCGCCGTCGAGTTGAGCGTCGCCACCGAGTAGGGGAACTGCGCGTCGTATTCGGCGAGCAGCTCCAGCATGTGCGTCAGGTCGCGCGCGGGGAGCGACTTCTGCCGGAAGTACGTGGTCTCGATGCGGCGCAACTTGAGCGTCGCCTCCAGAATCACGCCGGTGAGGCCGAGGCCGCCGAACGTCGCCCAGAAGAGCTCCGCGTTCTCGGTGCGGCTCGCGGTGACGATGCGGCCATCGGCGACCAGCAGCTGCAGCGAGTCGACGCAGGTGACGAACGTGCCCTGCGCGTGGTGCGCCTTGCCGTGCACGTCATTCGCGATGCAGCCGCCGACGGTGACGAACTTGGTGCCCGGGGTGATGGCGGGGAAGAAGCCGCGCGGGCCGAAGTCGGTGATGAGCTGCGCGAGTGACACGCCGGCCTCGCAGCGCAGCGTGCCAGTCGCTTCGTCGAAGCTCAGGTAGCGGTCCAGCTTCGTCATGGTGACGACGCGCCGGTGCTCGTTGAGCGCCTGGTCGCCGTAGCTGCGGCCCAGGCCGCGGGCGATGGTGCCGTCTCGCGTCAGCGCGCGCTTCACGTCGGCCGGCGTCTCGGGCGTGCGCTCGTCACAGTCGACCCGGCGCTGAGCGCCCCAGCCTTGCAGCATCGTCATCGATGTCTCTCCAGTTGGGACACATGCCAAGAGACCCGGTGGAAAATCCACTTTGAAAGTGGGTAAGGGCGCCGCCATGCGCGTCGCCTTCTTCTCGCTCGCAGTGGTGCTGGTGGGGTGCGGCACGCCCGACACGGACACCCCCGACGCGTATGTGCCGGTGACGTGCGTGTACGACGGCACGCAGTGGGTGTGCGGCGATGCGGG
>CAMLFP010000531.1 GCA_946479335.1 uncultured Archangium sp. | reverse complement strand
AGCCTGCCCGCCGCCGCGCGCCCGGACGTGTGGGCGGGTCAGCCCGGCACGCGCGCGCCGCACGCGATGCTGAACGGCGCCTCCACGCTCGACCTCTTCGGGGCTGGCTGGGTGCTGGTGTCGCCTGACGCGCGCTGGGCCGACGCCGCGGAAGGGCTCCCGGTGCGATTCGAGCGGCTCACCGCGGACGTGGCGCGCGTGTTCGGTTTGAGTTCGCACGCCGCGTCGCTGGTGCGCCCCGACGGCGTCATCGCCTGGCGCTCCGAAGACGCCTCGGCGCTGCCCGAAGCGTTCACGCGCGTGTCATTCGTCCCGTGACCGGGCTCAGGTCTCGTTCTTGGGCTCGGGCGGAGGCTGGATCGCCGGGCTCTGGCCCTTGATGCGCTCCTTCAATTCGATGAGCGCGGGGAACAGCACCGTCGTGCCCATGAACGTGCAGACCACGCCGATGACCGCGAGCAGACCGATGCTGCGGATGCCGCCGTGCCGCGCGATGAGCATCGACGCGTAGCCCGCAGCGTTGCTGCAGGTCGCCACCGCCGCGGTGACGCCGGTGTGCCGCATGATGCGCCACATCGAACCGTGGCCCTCCTCTTTGTAGCGGTGGAAGAGGTGCACCGAGTTGTCGACGGCGATGGCCAGCAGGTTGGGCAAGACCACCACGTTCAGGAAGTTGAGGCGGAGGTCCATCAGCAGCATCGCGCCGGGCAGGCACATCATGCCGGCGAAGAGTGGGCCGGTGACCATCAGCGTGTGCGTGAACTTCTTGAGCGCGATCCAGATGACGCCGAAGACCACCAACGCCGCGAGCAGCATGATGAGCGGGCCGTCTTTGCGGATGAGGCTGAACACCTTCGCCGCCAGCCGGTTGGCGTCGAGGATGGGCGCGTGCAGGCCCGCCGCCGCGGCCTTCGCGCCGATGGTGTTCAGCTCGTCGGCCCACGCCTCGAGGCGCTCGATGCGCGTGAAGCCGTAGCGGGGGAAGAGCAGCACGAAGGTGCCTTTGTGGTCGAACGGCTCGAACCGCCGACGGAACTCGATGGGCAGCTCGTCGATGGTCCACGGTTGAACCTTCGTCATCTCGATGAAGCGCTGCACGCGGGCGTCGGCCTGCGCAGACTTCGGCGTGTTCTCCAGCGCCGCGCCGAGCTCCTTGATGATGCCCAGGCGCTTCTCGGTGTCGTAGGGCAGCAGGTCGTTGATCGACGCGATCTCCGAGATGTTGGAGCGGTCGCCCACCGTGTCGCGCTCGTCGCGCGCCAGCCGCGCGACCTCGCGTGCGTGCTCGAGCGAGTCGACCCACGCCACGGCGGGGATCATGAAGATGCCCATCTGCTCGGTGATGTGGCGCTCGAGATCGGCGGCCTTCGATTCGCCGGTCAGCTTGAGCAGGTCGGTCTCGAAGCCGACGCGGTTGGCGACCGACATCGACCCCACCACCGAGAGCGCGATCAGCGCCACCACCGCGCCGAGCATGCCGGTCGACGGGCGGAACCGCTCCGGCTCCTCGTGGTGCGGCTGCACCGGCGGTGGCTTGCGCAGCGCGAAGCGCTCCGACAGGAACAGCAGCGCCGGGCCGAACGCGTACGTCGCCACCAGGGTGAACATCACGCCGAACGCGGCGATCTTCCCGAACTGCTTGAAGGCCTCGAAGTCGGCGAAGACCAGCACGAAGAACGCCGCGGCGTTGGTGACCGCCGACGAGAGCGCCCCGCCGAAGGTGCCGTGCACCGTCTCCTGCATCGCCTCGACGGGCTCGTGGCGGCGGCGCTCCTCCCAGTAACGCATCGAGAGGTGCAGGCCGTATTCGATGCCCAACCCGATGAGGATCGCGCCCAGCGAGCCCGTCACCGGGTTCAGGTGGCCGACGATGGCCCAGGTGAACGCGTACGTCGCCGAGATGCCGATGGAGACGGGGATGCCGACCACCGGCAGCACCGCGACGCGCCGCGCGGTGAGCAGGAGGATCACCAGCGTGAGGATCGACGAGAGCGTGATCGACCGCTGGATGTCGGACTGCATCAGATCGTCGTCGGCGACGCGCACCACGTACGCGCCGGTGAGCGCGAACTGGAGCTGCTTGAACTTGCCGTCGCGCAGCGGCGTGAGCGCGTCGGTGACGGTGGCGATCAGCTTGCGGTTGAAGTCGAGGTCGGCCGGCGTCGAGGTCGGCTTGACGAGCATGTAGAGCTCGTCGCCGTTCTTCGACTCGATGTAGTCGCCCTGGTTCCGGCTCGGGGAGTACTTCTTCTCGATGGCCTTGAAGTCGATGGGCTTCTCGCCCTCGTCGTCGAGGTCGACGTAGAGCGGGTTGGCGATCTTCCTCTCGTAGGCGATGCGCGCGACGACGTCGTTCTTGAGGCCCTCGAGCTTGTCGGTGTCGAGCAGCAGCAGCGCGCGCTTGGCGATGAACTCGGTGTCGAGGTGCCACTCGACGTAGCGCACCACGTCGGTGTGCGGCTCGATGGCGGCGGCGGCGTCTTTCGCGAACGCGCGGCGGTCTTCCTTCGTGCCGCCGAGCACCTGCACCATCAGGTACCCGGTGCCGCCGGCGCGGTCCTCGATCTCCTTGAGGTCCTTCACCTCCGGGGTGGAGGCGGGGAGCAACTCGGTGAAATCGCCGCGGAACCCGATGCGCGCCGCGAGCGCCGCGGCGATGGCCGCGACCACCAACGCGACAGACAGGACTCGCCACGGGTGCGAGTGAGACACAGACATCAGCTTGTCGAGGAGGGACTTCACGCGCCTCGGCGCCTACCCCGTAAGCCGGGCAGTCGCAATCGCTCCGGCGCGCGAAGCACGGGCGGTTTCTCGGGGCGGATCGCGTCGCCCGGCGATGGCGTCGAG
>CAMLFP010000530.1 GCA_946479335.1 uncultured Archangium sp. | reverse complement strand
GGGAATCAGCGGCGACGCCCAGCTGTCAGTGCTATTCGCACCACCCGCACTCACCACTGAAAGGACGCACGCATGTTGCTCGCTGCTCTGACGGCGCTGACGTTGACCGCCGCTCCGCCCAAGCCGTTCACCGCCGGCCCTTCTGTCGAAGGCGTCTCTGAATACTCGCTGCCCAACGGCCTCAAGGTGCTCTTCGTGCCTGACGCCAGCAAGCCGGTCACCACCGTGAACCTCACCGTGTTCGTCGGCAGCCGCCACGAGAACTACGGCGAGAAGGGCATGGCGCACCTCTTCGAGCACATGCTCTTCAAGAAGACGCAGAAGTTCGCCGACGTGAAGCAGGAGCTCACCAAGCTCGGCGGCATGATCAACGGCACCACCTGGTTCGACCGCACCAACTACTTCGAGAGCTTCCCCGCCGACGAGGCGAAGCTGAAGACCGCCCTCGAGCTCGAGTCGCAGCGCCTGCGCTACGCCATCATCTCCAAGGAGCAGCTCGCCACCGAGATGACCGTGGTGCGCAACGAGTTCGAGATGGGCGAGAACGACCCGTCGTCCGTGCTCGAGGAGCGCCTCTTCTCCGCCGCCTTCCAGTGGCACAACTACGGCAACACCACCATCGGCGCGCGCAGCGACATCGAGAAGGTGCCCAACGAGCGCCTGCTGGCCTTCTACGACACGTACTACCAGCCCGATAACGCGGTGCTGGTCGTCGCCGGCCAGTTCGACGAAGCGAAGACCTTCAAGGTCATCGCCGACACGTTCGGGAAGATTCCCAAGCCGAAGCGCGTGCTCCCCGTCACGTACACCGAGGAGCCCACGCACGACGGCGAGACGCAGGTGATGGTGCGCCGCGTGGGCGGCACGCCGGTGGTGATGATCGGCTACCACTCGCCCTCGTCGGCCGACCCCGATGCCCCCGCGATGGACGTGCTCTCCGCCATCGTCGGCGACTCGCCGTCGGGCCGCCTCTACAAGGAGCTCGTCGAGACCAAGAAGGCCGCGCGCGTGAACTGCAACAACTACACGCTCCGCGAGCCCGGCTACTTCTTCTGCTCCGCGCAGCTCAACGCGAAGGACGCGCCCGGCCCGGTGCGCGAGGGCTTCGTCAGCACCATCGAGGCGTTCGCGAAGAAGCCCGTCTCCAAGGACGAGCTGGAGCGCGCCAAGACCTCCATCAAGAAGATCTACGACATGACGCTCAACTCGAGCGACCGCGTGGGCCTCACGCTCTCGGAGTACGCGGCCGCCGGCGACTGGCGCCTCTTCTTCCTCGTGCGCGATCGCACCGACGCCGTCACCGCGGAAGACGTGACGCGCGTCGCCGCGAAGTACCTGAAGGCCTCCAACCGCACGCTCGCCGAGTACGTGCCCACCGAGAAGCCGGAGCGCGCCGACATCGCGCCCTCCATCGACGTCGCCGCGCAGCTCAAGGGCTACACCGGCAAGGCGGAGGTCGCGCAGGGTGAGAACTTCGACGCCAGCCCGAAGAACATCGACGCGCGCACCACGCGCACCGCGCTGTCGGGCGGCGCGAAGCTGGCGCTGCTGCCCAAGAAGACGCGCGGCGAGACCGTGCGCGCGCAGCTGACGTTCAACTACGGCACCGAGAAGGCGCTCACCAACCAGCGCACCATCGGCGACTTCGCGGCGAACCTGCTGCTGCGCGGCTCGAAGACGAAGACCCGCGAGCAGATCTCTGACGCGTTGGACAAGCTGAGCGCGGTGGTGCGCGTGCGCCCGGGGCCGCAGGGCGTGACGCTGACGCTCGAGGTGCGCCGCCCGCAGCTCCCCGCGCTGCTCGACCTCGTGGCCGACGTGCTCAAGAACCCCGCGTTCGACGCGAAGGAGCTCGAGAGCTACCGCCGCGAGAAGCTGGCGCAGTTGGAGCAGGCGAAGGACGACCCGAGCTGGATCGGCCAGGTCGGGCTCCAGCGCATGATGTCGCCGTTCCAGGGCAAGGGGCACCCGTACTACGTGGCCTCGCTGCCCGAGCGCATCGCCGCCACCACCGCGGTGAAGGCCGACGAGGTGAAGGCCTTCCACGCGAAGTTCTACGGCGCGCAGAACGCCGACCTCGCGGTGGTGGGTGACTTCGACGCCAAGGAGACGCAGGCGCAGCTCGAGAAGCTCTTCGGTACGTGGAAGGCGCCGGAGGCGTTCGCGCGCATCCCCGTGCCGTTCCAGGCGCTGCCGGTGAAGAACGAGACCATCCAGACGCCCGACAAGCAGATGGCGTTCTTCGGCGCGGGCACCGCGTTCAAGCTGTCTGACACCGACGCCGACTTCCCGGCGCTGATGCTGGCCGACTACATGCTCGGCGGCGGCTTCTTGAACGGCCGCGTGCCGCAGCGCCTCCGCGAGAAGGAAGGCCTGTCGTACGGCGCGGGCACGTGGCTCGACGCGGCCAAGCGCGAGGACTTCTCGGCGCTCATGGGCTACGCGATCTACGCGCCGCAGAACGTCAGCAAGGTCGAGAACGGCTTCACCGAAGAGGTCAGCAAGGCCGTCGAGAAGGGCTTCACCGACGCGGAGCTGAAGCTGGCGCGCGAAGGCCTCCTGCGGCAGCTGCTCTCGCAGCGCTCGAACGACGCCGCGCTCGCCGCCGACCTCGCGGAGCAGCTCGACCTCGGCCGCACCGAGGCCTTCGACGAGGCCGTGGAGGCGAAGCTCAAGTCGGTGTCGCTCAAGGAGATCAACGAGGTGCTCAAGAAGTACGTCGACCCGAAGAAGTTCACGTACATCAAGGTCGGCGACTTCAAGACCGTCGCGGCGCCGCAGTAACTCGTGAAGTCTGCCCCTCACCCCGGCCCTCTCCCCATGGGAGAGGGAGTTGTGCTCGAGCTGCGC
>CAMLFP010000529.1 GCA_946479335.1 uncultured Archangium sp. | reverse complement strand
CCCTCACGGCGATGTGTGCCTCGTGGCTCCACGTAAACTTGTCGGTGGACTGACGCGCCGTGCGTAAGCTCGCGCGGCCCATGAACGTCGTCTTCCTCGCGCCCAGCTACCCGCCTGAAATGCAGCAGTACACCCGCGGTCTCGCGGAGGTCGGCGCCAACGTCTTCGGCGTCGGAGACTCCGCCCGCGCCGCGCTGCCGCCGTCGCTCAAGCAGTACATGGCCGACTACCTCCAGGTGCCGCGCATCATGGACGAGGACGACGTGATGAACCGCGTGCACGCGTGGCTGCGCGGCCGTCGCGTCGACCGCGTGCTGTCGAACTGGGAGCCGCTCGTCATCCTCGCCGCAAAGATCCGCGAGCGCTTCGGCCTGCCGGGCATGAGCGTCGACACCGTCACCGGCTTCCGCGACAAGCAGTTGATGAAAGACCGCGTGAAGGCCGCCGGCCTGCGCGTGCCGTACGCCTTCAAGTGCACCGACGAGAAGCAGATGCGCGAGGCCGCGGAGAAGGTCGGCTTCCCCACCATCGTGAAGCCCATCTCCGGCGCCGGCAGCGCCGACACGTACAAGGTCACCAACCAGGCCGAGCTCGACGCCGCCATCAAGGCCGTGCGTCACGTCGCCGTCGTGTCCGTCGAGGAGTTCATCGAGGGCGAGGAGTTCACCTTCGACACCGTGTGCATCAACGGCGTGCCCGCGTACGAGAACATCGCGGCGTACCTCCCGAAGCCGCTCATCGCGCGCAGCGAAGAGTGGATTTCGCCCGTCATCATCACCGTGCGGAACATGTACCAGCCGAAGCTGCAGCCCGGCGTGACGCTCGGCCGCAATGTCTTGAAGGCGCTCAACATGGGCACCGGCTTCACGCACATGGAGTGGTTCCTCACGCCGAAGGGCGAGGCGGTGTTCGGCGAAATCGGCTGCCGCCCCGGCGGCGCGCATCTGGTTGATCAGATGAACTACACCGGCGACATCGACCTCTTCCGCGAGTGGGCGCGCGTCGCGTGCTGGAACAGCTTCGAGGCGCCCACCGAGCGGCTCTTCAACGCCGGCATCGTCTTCAAGCGCGCGCTGGGGCAGGGCCGCATCACGCGCATCACCGGCCTCGGCGACTACCTGCGCCGCTACGGCGACTGGGTCGTTGAAGAACAGCTGCTCCGTCCCGGCACCATGCGCCGCAACTGGAAGCAGACGCTGCTCTCCGACGGGCACATCATGGTGCGCCACCCGAACTGGGACGAGGCGTACAAGATGAGCTTCGCCGCGGCGACCGACGTCACGCTCTACGCCGGCGGCTGATCACTTCCAGTTGGTGGGGCCCTTCACGCCGTTCAACACGCGTTGCAGGAGCGGCTCCAGCAGCTGATCATTGGCGAATCGCCAACGCACGCCGACGACGATGAAGTTCGGCGCGAGCGGCACCTGCACGAACATCAACAGTTCTTTCTTGTCGGCCATGACGCGCGCGCCGCAGAGCTCGAACCCGTTCCACTTCGCGTGAATCGTGGTGGCTTGGTCGTTGGGGGCGAAGCAGGGTTTCGCCGGGTTCAGCAGCCCCCGCCCGGGGAACTGCACGAAGATGCGAACCTGATCACGGTCGTACACGAGCGAGCTCTTGTCGGGCGCTTCGGCTTTCTCGAAGTCAGGTGGCACGCGAAACGAACCGCCATCGGGCATCGCCACCGTCTCCTGGGGCACCGCATCGAACGCACGCTGCGCTTCATCGTCGTCGGCGAGCGGGGGCAGCCCCGCTGCGAGGCGTTTGGCGATGAGCGTGTTCACGGGGAGCAACGCGTCGAAGTGCGTGGCGCCTGTGATGGAGAAGAAATGACGATTGCTCGCAGCCCCTGCCGCGGCGCGGAGTTTCCAGTGACCGTAACTGTCGTCGAACGCGCCTGCGATGAACCACATGGGCGTGGCGGTGGTGCTCAGCCACTTCAGCGGCGACCGGAGTTCACACTCCTTCGCGTCGTGAACATCAAAGTGGAGTCGCTGAGCGCCGTAGTCGCAGACCTCCGCTGCTCCCCCAAACGCGATGACGCCCTGAACCGGTGCGCCGGCTTCAGCCGCCAGCACGGCCATCGTTGCGCCAGCGCTGTGGCCGCCGAGCCAGATGCGATTGGGGTCGATGTTCGGCTGGTGCTTGAGCCACACGATGGCCGCGAGCACATCGTCGACCTCGCCCCAATATGAATCGAGCGTTCCCGGGTTGCCGTTCGCACCGCGGAGCGTCGGGAACAACATCACCATGCCGGCATCGAAATACTGGCGCGCTGATTGATCATTCGCGTCCGGCGACTCCGCCCACGTTTCTTCGTCGACGCCGCAGCACGGGAAACCGCCCGTGAGCCACACGATGGCCGGGAGCTTCGCCGCCTTGTTCTTCGGCGTCATGACGGTGGCCGAGAGCTGCAGGGCCCCGCTCTGGAACTTGATGGCCTTCCCGCCGCGGACCGGAGTGAGGACCTTCGCATCGCGCGCGCCATCGGTTTTCGTTGAGAAGTCCTTGCGCGCTTCCATCAACGGAGTCGCAGCCACCACCAGCCCCGTCATCATTGAGAGCAACATGCGCGGGTTCTAGACACGTTCGGAGTCGCCTCGCGTGGTTGTTGGCGCAGCGTCGAGGGGCTTGAGCGTTACACTCGCGCACATGCAGCGTGTGCTCGTCGTGCTGGTCGCCGTGTCGTGCGCCGCGTGTCCTCCCGCGGCGTCGCAGTTCGATTCTGGAACCGGCGCCGTCCTGCACGACTCCGGCGTCTCGGATTCAGGAGTCGCTGACGCAGGCGTCGTCGACGCGGGCGATGGCTACGAGGTCACGCGCCTCGACGCCGGCGTGCTCGATGGCGGCGGGCCCGTCGCGT
>CAMLFP010000528.1 GCA_946479335.1 uncultured Archangium sp. | reverse complement strand
CTTCGCCTTCGTCGCGGGGCACGCCGTCGACGTACACCACGTACTTGCCGAGCATCGCGGGCACACGCGCGCCGGGCGTGACGATGCCGGTGAGGTTCAGCGGGTCGACCGCGGCGATGCGCAGCACCTCACCGCTGGCCTCCTCGCGGCGCACGGCGCGCGCGGTGTCCAACGCGTCGGGGAGCGCGAACTGTTCACCCGAGAAGCCATGCACGAAGCGGCCGCCACGCACCTCGCCGCGCGCCTCGAAGCGGCGGTAGAGCTGCACGAGGTCTCTCCACGCGGGCGCCAACGGCTCGCGCACTACGAGGTCCCTGAACACCACGCCGTAGCGTTGCAGGAACTGCCAGGCCAACTTCTCGTCGATGGTCTGTTGCTCCTGCGCGTCGTGCGGCTGGAGGAGGAACCAGCGCCCTGGCCCGCCCCGCTGCAACGCGCGCTGCCGCTTGCGCAGCTTCGGCGACTGCAGCACGCGGAGGTTCTGCACCGCGTCGGCGGTGATGAACCCGCGCGCCAGCAACTCCCAGAGCGCGTCTTCGACCTCCACCGGCAACCGCCGCGCGCCTGACTGGAGCTCGTTGAAGAACGACGCGCCTCGTCGCTCCAGCACGCGCAGCACATCTTGCGCGGCGTTCGACAAGTCTGCCGGCCACGGCTTGGGCCCATCGGCCAACACCGCCCCCGGGCGCGCGGCCTGCAGCAGCCACTCGAGGTCGGCGCGGCGCATGAAGGTGAGCGACGCGGCGCGCGACAGCGAACTTGCGCGCGGCTGCAGCGCGGGTTGCGCGGCGGGGATTCCACGCGCGGGCCCCGGCGGCGGCTTCGGCTCGCGCAACGTCAGCCGCCCCCACGTCACGTCACCCGAGAAGCACGCGTGCTCCAGCCAGTCGCCCTGGTAGTTGCGCATGCGCGTGGGGAAGAGCTCCTGCTCCCAGGCGGCGGCGGGCGCCTCCCAGCCCTGCAGCTGCGAGGTGATTTTTGAAAGCCCACCCGCGCCGCGCAGCCGCGACTCGGAGTCGACGTGCTGCCAGCGGAAGAGGAAGCGCATGAAGTCCTGCTGGGTGAGCGGCTCGATCTCCTTGCGCAGCCGGCCCACGGTGAGCCGGTGGATGCGCTGGAGCAACCGGCGATCGCACCACTCGGTCTCATCGGCCGCGGCGGTGGGACGGAAGCGCCCGCGCAGCACGAGGCCGAGCGACTCCAGCTTCGCCAGCGCGATGTCGACGTCGGAGGTCGAGAGCGACAACCGCGCCGAGAGCTCGCGTGTCGTCGTCGGCCCGAGGATCTCCATCCACCCGCGCACCACGAGGCGCGCGGCCAGCTCGCGGTCGATCGGCGCATCGCCCGGCAGCGGCGCGAGCGCGAGCTGCGCGTCAGGGTGCAGCGCCTGCATCAACGGCACGCGCTCGGCGGCGTAGGTGAAGCCATCGTGAGTCGAGGCGCGCTTTTGTTTTTCGAGCTCTGCGGTGAACTGGGCGCGGCCCTCACCCCAACCCTCTCCCGCGCGCGGGAGAGGGGGAAGCACTCCCAATTGCAGCAACGTGTCGTGGAACTCCTCGGCGTCGCGGAAATCGGGCGCCGCTTCGGAGACCACCTGATCAATCGCCGCCTGGTCCAACGCGCCAAACGCCACCGCGTCGCTCGCCGGCAACCCGCGGCGCACCGACACCGAACGCGCGCGGCGCTCCTCCAACGGCGCGTCATCGAGGAACGTGTACGGCGCGGAGTTCAACATCGCGTGCGCGAACACCGACGGCTCCGGCAGGTCGACCGCCAGCTTGCGGATCTCCCCGCGTTTCATGCGCTCCAGCACGCTGATCAGCCCGTCGACGTCCATCAGGTCGCGCAGACAGTCCTTCATCGTCTCGTTGACGAGGGGATGATCCGGCGGCTCCAGCTCCATGCCGCCATGATTGTCCTGACAGCCGACCTGCTCGGGGAACACCGCTGCGATGAGGTCCTCCGCGCGCGCCCGTTGAATCGGCGGAGGCACCTTCTTGCCGCCCGACAACCGAGACAACGCCAACGCGCGCCCCGCCGCCCAGCGGAACCGCGTGCCGAACATCGGCGCCTGCAGCACCGCCTGCGTCAACACGCGCTCCGCCGACTTCGGAGACACGAAGTCGAAGATGTCCATCAACGGGAACGAGTGCTGCTCGCTCAACGACAGCAAGATGCCGTCGTCACTCGCGGCCGCCTGCAATTCGAAGTCGAAGGTGCGGCAGAACGACTTGCGCAGCGAGTGCCCCCACGCGCGGTTGATGCGCGCGCCGAACGGCGAGTGAATCACCAACTGCATGCCGCCGGCTTCGTCGAAGAAGCGCTCGGCGATGAGCGTCTCCTGCGTGGGCACGGCGCCCAGCGCGGTCTCGCCGGCCTTCACGTAGCGCACCAACAGGTCCGCCGCGTACTCCGGGAGCTTGAGGTCACGAGCGAGCCACTCGCGCGCGTCTTCACGGCGCACGACCTCGGTGCGCAGGCGCGCGACCTCGGCCGAGAGTTCATCGGTGCGCGCAGGCGCTTCACCGTTCCAGAAGGGAATGCTCGGCGGCGCGCCGTGGGCGTTGTCGACGCGCACCTCGCCGCCCACGATGCCGCGGATGCGCCACGACGTGCTGCCGAGCACGAAGACGTCACCGGCCATCGACTCCACGGCCCAGTCTTCGTCGACGGTGCCGACCTTGTGCCCTTCCGGCTCCGCGACGACGGCGTAGGAGAAGAGGTCGGGAATCGCGCCGCCGTTCTGCAGCGCCGTCAGCCGCGCGCCCTTGCGCGGGCGCAGCACGCCGTTCACGCGGTCCCGATGCACGTGCACGCGAGAGCGCCCGCGGTTGGTCGACACGCCCTCGGCCACCAACTGCAACACCTGCTCGTATTCCTCGCGCGT
>CAMLFP010000527.1 GCA_946479335.1 uncultured Archangium sp. | reverse complement strand
AGCTCCCGAGGCGCGCGGCGTACTGCGTGTCGAAGTAGCTCTTGTACGCCCCCGAGAGGATGCGCTCCCACCACGGGCGGTTCTTCACGTACCACTCGACCGTCTGCTTCAGCGCGTCTTCGAAGACGAACGACGGCGCCCAGCCCAGCTCGCGTTTGATCTTCGACGCGTCGATCGCGTACCGCTTGTCGTGGCCGGGGCGATCGGTGACGTACTTGATGAGCGACTCCGGCTTGCCCAGCGTGGAGAGGATCGCCTTCACCAGCTGGAGGTTCTGGCGCTCCGAGTTGCCGCCGATGTTGTAGACCTCGCCTTTCTTGCCCTTCTCGAGGGCCAGCGTCAGCGCCGCGCAGTGATCTTCGACGTGGAGCCAGTCGCGCACGTTGGTGCCGTCGCCGTACACGGGCAGCGGCTTGTCGTTGAGCGCGTTCGCCACCATGAGCGGGATCAACTTCTCGGGGAACTGGTACGGCCCGTAGTTGTTCGAGCAGCGGGTCACCACCACGTCGAGCCCGAAGGTGTGCGCGTAGGCGAGGCTGATGAGATCCGACGAGGCCTTCGACGAAGAGTAGGGCGACGAGGGGTCCAACGGGGTCGTCTCGGTGAAGAGCCCGGTCGGGCCCAGCGAGCCGTAGACCTCGTCGGTCGACACCATCAGGAAGCGCGAGAGCTTCGCGTGGCGCGCGGCCTCCAGCAGCACGTTGGTGCCCAGCACGTTGGTGGTGATGAATGCCTCCGGCCCGAGAATCGAGCGGTCGACGTGGCTCTCCGCGGCGAGGTGCGCGATGGCGTCGATGCGGTGCGCGCGCAGCAGGTAGTCGACCAGCTCGCGGTTGCCGATGTCGCCGCGCACGAAGACGTGGTTCGGGTCGCCTTCGAGCTCCTTCAGGTTCTCGAGGTTGCCCGCGTAGGTGAGCTTGTCGAGGTTGACGAGTTTCCAGCCGGGCCGGTTCTTGCGGAGGTACTTCACCAGGTTCGAGCCGATGAAGCCGCAGCCACCCGTGACGAGCACGTTCATGGCTCTTTGACGTAGCACTACCAGTGATGCACGCGGAGCGCGTAAACGCGGGCGCCATGAAGGTGCTCGTCACTGGAGGCGCTGGCTATATCGGCAGTCACACCTGCGTGGAGCTGGTGCAGGCCGGCTTCGAACCCGTGGTGGTCGACAACCTGTGCAACTCGTCGAAGACCGCCCTGGAGCGCGTCGGCCAGATCACCGGCAAGCCGCTGGAGTTCATCGAGCTCGACCTGCGTGACGGCGCCGCGTTGACCCAGCTCTTCGCGCAGCACTCGTTCGGCGCGGTGATCCACTTCGCGGGCCTCAAGGCCGTCGGCGAGTCGGTGACGGAGCCGCTGCGCTACTACGAGAACAACCTGCTCAGCACGCTCACGCTGCTGGAGTGCATGCGCGCGGCGAACGTGCGCAAGCTGGTCTTCTCGTCGTCGGCGACGGTGTACGGCTGGCCGGCGCGCAACCCCATCGACGAGTCGTTTCCGCTGCAGGCCACCAACCCGTATGGCCGCACCAAGCTGTTCATCGAGGAGATGCTGCGCGATCTCGCGAAGGCCGAGCCGGGGTGGGATCTCTCGATTCTGCGGTACTTCAACCCGGTCGGCGCGCACCCAAGCGGCCTCATTGGCGAAGACCCGCGCGGCGTGCCCAACAACCTGATGCCGTACGTGATGCAGACCGCGGTGGGCCTGCGGCCGTCGCTCACCATTCACGGCGGCGACTACTCGACGAAAGACGGCACCGGGGTGCGCGACTACATCCACGTGGTGGATCTCGCGCTGGGGCACCTCGCGGCGCTGCGGCATCACGTCGACGGCGCGCGCGAGTTCAACCTCGGCACCGGTCAGGGGCACTCAGTGCTGGAGGTGGTGCAAGCGGTGCGACGCGCGACTGCACGGGAGCTGCCGTACACCATCGGGCCGCGCCGCTCGGGTGACGTCGCTGAGTGCTTCGCGAACGCCGCGCGCGCACATCAAGAACTTGGTTGGCGCGCGACAAGAACCCTCGACGACATGTGCCGCGACGCGTGGAACTGGCAGTCGAAGAACCCGCAAGGGTATCGCGCGGTGGAATGAGCTCACTCGATGCCGGTCGTCGCGACGTCGAGCGTCACCGTCGTTGAGTGCTCGTGAGCGAGCGAGGTACTCCTGAAGAGCGTGAGCGCGCCGTCGCTGGAGCGAGCGGCGCCTGCGCTGACGTCGCGAAGGAGCGCGAGCCGGAGCTGTCTCAGGGGCGTCGCAGACAGCAACACCCGCCGCGCGTCGAGCACCGCGACGAAGCGGGTCACGGCCGGGGGGAACCGCTCGGCGTCGGCGAGGAGGACGGCTTCGCGCCCGAAGTGCTGCCTGATGGAGAACATCGCCCGCTCATGGGGGCCATCTCCCCGCACGAACCACGACACCGAACTCTCGGGCTCGACATCGAGCGCCTCCGCACGCGCCGCCCAGGTGTTGCTCACGCGGAAGCGCACCGACGCATCATCGTCGGGCGCGGAGGCGTGACCGCACGCGCGCGCGAATTCCTCGGGTGACTCGGCGGTGGTCACGCCAACCATGCCCTCGAGCTCTCGCATCGGCGTGGCGACCACGGGCGCCCGCATGAAGAGGTACTCGAAGACCTTGACGGGGGAGACCGCGTCGGTGAGCGCGCCCGGCTTGAAGGGGATCAACGCGACCGAGGCGTGCGCGAGGTAGCGCGGCACGTCTGTCACCGCGCGCGGGCCCAACGACACCACGCCGGGAGGCAGCGCTTGTTGATGAGGGAGATCTCCGATGAGGTACACCGTCGCGCCCTCGACGCGGCCAGCAGCCGCGAGGTGCTCCCAGCTCAACCATTCACCCGACAGCGTCCCCACGTACAGCAGCACGCGTGTGGCCTGCGAGAACTCT
>CAMLFP010000526.1 GCA_946479335.1 uncultured Archangium sp. | reverse complement strand
TGTTGGTGCCGCTCGGGCTCTTCCTCTTCTCCGCGGCGCGCATTCGCGGCGTGCCCATGTGGCTGCGCGGCGCGCTGGTAGTGGTGCTGACGCTCGCGCTCTCCCAGCCGGAGGTGCGGCTGCGTGACGCGGGCAGCGACGTGGTGGTGGTCGTCGACCGCTCGCGCTCGATGCCCGCGCGTGGGTTGGCACAAGCCGAAGAACTCATCCGGCTCCTCGAACCCCAGCGCGGCGTCGGTGACCGCCTGGGCGTCATCTCCTTCGGGCGCGAGCCCCGCGTGGAGCAGCCACTCGACGCGCAGCTCCACTTCGGCGGCTTCACCGCGGCCATCGATGGCGAGGCGTCGAACCTCTCGGCGGCGCTCGACGCGGCGGGCGAGCTCATCCCCGCGGAGCGCACCGGGCGGGTGCTGGTCATCTCCGACGGGCGCGCGACGGGGCTCGATGCGCGCGCAGCGGCGCGGCGGCTGGCGGCGAGAGGCATCGCGGTCGACGTGCGCTTCCTCGGGCGTGAAGACGCGCCGGTCGATGTCGCGGTGACCGCGCTGACCGCAGCGCCGACGGTCTCCGCGCGCGAGCCCTTCCTCCTCACGGCGACGCTGAAGTCAGCCACCGACGCGCAGACCACGCTGACGCTCGCGCGCAACGGGCACGTCATCACGCGCACGCAGCGCACGTTGGCGCCCGGGGCGACCGTGGTCACCTTCAGGGACCTCGTCGACGCGCCGGGCCTCGCCTCGTACGAGCTGCGCGCGACCACCGACGGCGACGGCGTGCCGGAGAATGACGTGGGCCGCGCGGTGGTTCGCATCGAGGGGCCTCCGCGCGTGTTGCTGATGACGAGCAAGCCCAGCGGCACGCTGGCGAAGACGCTCGCCAACGCCGGCGTCGAGCTCGAGGTCCGGGAGCCGGGTCCCTTGACGATGGGCGCGCTCGAAGGCGTTGGCGCGGTGGTGCTCGAAGACGTCGAGGCGGGGCGCTTGAGTGAAGACGGGCTCCACGTGCTGTCGCAGTTCGTGAAGGAGGCCGGCGGCGGGCTAGTGATGACCGGCGGCAAGCACAGCTTCGGCGAAGGCGGCTACCGCAAGTCGCCCGTCGAGGAGCTGCTCCCGGTGTCGCTCGAGCTGCGCGAGGAGCAGCGCAAGGCCGCCATCGCGATGGCCATCATCATGGACTGCAGCTGCTCGATGGGCGCGCAGGTGCCCGACGGCCGCACCAAGATGGAGCTCGCCGCCGAAGGCGTGGTGGGCGCGCTGCAGCTCCTCAACCCGCGCGACGAGGCGTCGGTGTCGATGGTCGACACGGAGACGCACGTCATCTTTCCCATGAGCCCGGTGGCCGCGGGCCTGCCGCTCGACAAGGTGGCGCGCGGCTTCTCCGGCGGCGGCGGCATCTACATCGGCGAGGGTCTGCGCGAGGCGAAGAAGCAGGTGCTCTCGTCGAACCGCGAAACGCGGCACGTGCTGCTCTTCTCCGACGCCGCCGACTCGGAGCAGGAAGCCGATGCGCGCTGGGAGAAGACGGTGGGCGAGCTCACCGCCGAGAAGGTGACGGTGTCGGTCATCGCGATGGGCAGCCGCAGCGACTCCGACGCGAAGCTGCTCGAAGACATCGCGCGCCGGGGCAACGGCCGCATCTACTTCGCCGAAGACGTCACCAGCCTCCCGCGCATCTTCAGCCAGGAGACCATCGCCGTCGCGCGCTCCACCTTCGTCGAGGAGCCGACCGAGACGAAGCCCGCGGCCGACCTCGCGCTGCTGGGCAAACTGGGCACCAGCGATGGGCCCGGCATCGGCGGCTACAACCTGACCTACGTGAAGCCGCGCGCCAGCGTCGGTCTGCGCACCACCGATGACAACGCGGCGCCCGTCGCGGCGTTCTGGCCTCGCGGCGCCGGGCGTGTGGCGGCGCTTACCGCGGAGGTCGATGGCGCGTTCACCGGTGGGCTGCGCAGCTGGGCCGGCGAGCGTGCGCTGCTGACCCAACTCGTCCGCTGGACGATGCCGCCGCAGGCGCGCGACGTCGACGTGGTGGCGCGCGCGTCGCTCGAGGGAAATGACCTGCACGTCACGGTGGACTTCGACGTCGGTGCGCCGCCCATCACCGGCACGCCGACGCTGATGCTGCTCTCGGGCGACGCGAAGGTGCAGCCCGTCGAGCTCCCCATGCGGTGGGAAGACGAAGACCGCGTCGGCGCGCACTTCGTGTTGCCGGGCACCGGCACGTGGCACCCGGTGGTGAAGCTGGGCGACCGCGTCTTCCGCGTGGCGCCGGTGACGCTGCCGTGGGCGCCGGAGTTCGAGCCCGCGCCCGCGCGCGAAGGGCAGGCGCTGTTGTTGGCCGTCGCGAAGGCGGGCGGCGGTGCGGAACGCCTCGCGATGGCGGGGCTCTTCGTGGAGGCGCTCGAGTCGGAAGGCGCCATCCCACTCGCGCCGTGGCTGCTGGCGCTCTGCGTACCGTTGCTGGTGGCGGAGATCTTCACGCGCCGTTTCTTCTCGGGCCCGCGGCTGCGACGCCCGAAGCAAACCTCCCTCTCCCCCGGGGAGAGGGTCGGGGTGAGGGGCGACGCCGTCGCACCTGCACCAGTGGAACTCACCGCGAAGCCCGAAGCAGCAGTACCTCCACCACCACCTCCTCCTCCCAAGGCCGATCCGCTCGCGTTGGCGCGCGAACGCGCAAAGAAGCGCACGGGCCGGTAGCGGCACGCCATGCTCCCGACACCGGGGAGAACCCGTGCCAGCGCGACAGCGACTGCCTCATCTCCACGCTGCAGTGCTGCGGGCCGAGCCCCTCCGCGACGACGCGCGCCGCCGCGGAGAAGCAGTGCGCGAAGGCCGCGAGCTGCGAGCCTCCGGCCAACCCCGACGCGTTCCGCGCGAAGTGCGTGGCGCACAGTGCCGCATGGTGGGCCGCTGACTACTTCACGCGGGCGCGCTGCTTCGCGGCGTCGGTC
>CAMLFP010000525.1 GCA_946479335.1 uncultured Archangium sp. | reverse complement strand
CGCGACCGCGGCGCAGCCGATCACGTTGTACCAGAGGAAGCCGATGTCGCTCCCGAGCCACACTGCGACGACCAGCGCCTGCGCGAGCAGCGTCGCGATGAACACCGGCGTGCCGCGCGCGCGCTTCATGAAGAAGCCAACGAGGAACACACCCAGCATCGGCCCGTAGAAGATCGACCCGAGGATGTTCCCCGCCTGGATCAGGTTGTCGACCTGCCCCGCGAACATCGCGAAGAGCATCGCCAGCACGCCCCACAGCGCGACGAACCACTTGCTCGCGCGCACGTTCTCCACGTCGGTCGCGTCGGGCTTCCAGGTGCGTTTGTAGAAGTCGACCACCATCGTGGTGCCGAGTGCATTGAGCGCGCTCGCGGTCGCCGACATCGCCGCGCACAAGATCACTGCGAGCAGCAACCCCACGAGCCCCGGAGGGAAGCGCTGAATCACGAACGTGAGGAACACGTAGTCGGCGTCCTTCACGTTCGCGCGTGGGTTGACCTCCTTCACGAGCTTGCGCGCGTCTTCCCGCACGCCGCGCTCCTGCGTCTCGATCTCCCGGAGCCTCGTGGCGGTCGCGTCGTCGCGCTTCGCGAGCCAGCCCGTCAGCAGCGTCTTCTTCTCGGTGAAGAGCCGCGCGTGCGTCGCTTCGAGTTCGGCGAGCCGCGGCGCCTGCGGGCTCTTGCGCGCGAGCTCCAGCTCCGGCGCGTTCCAGAACACCGGGCGCTCGTTGAACTGGAAGAAGACGAACACCATCACGCCGACGAGCAGGATCATCAGCTGCATCGGCACCTTCACCAGGCCGTTGAAGAAGAGCCCCATGCGCGTCTGCTTCAGCGACTCGCCCGAGAGGTAGCGCTGCACCTGCGATTGATCGGTGCCGAAGTACGCGAGCGCGACGAAGGTGCCTCCGGTGATGCCCGACCAGAAGGTGTACCGGGTGTCGAGCCGCGGCGAGAAGTCGACCGCCTTCAACTTCCCCAGCGTGTCGGCGATACCGATCGCCTCTCCCGGCGACACCGGCAGCGAGCGGAAGATGAACACCAGCGCGAGCGCCATGCCGGCGAGCATCACCGTCATCTGCAGCTGCTGCGTCTGGTTCACCGCGCGCGTGCCGCCGAACACCGTGTACGCGATGACGACGAGCCCGATGAAGAGGTTGGTCCACACCAGCGGCCAGCCCAACACCGTCGAGAGGATGATCGCCGGCGCGTAGATCGACAGCCCCGCGCCGAGTGCGCGCTGTAGCAGGAAGATGATCGCGGTGAGCTGTCGCGTCTTCAGGTCGAAGCGCTGCTCCAGGTACTCGTACGCGGTCAAAACGCGCGTCCGGTAATAGATGGGCACGATGGTGACGGAGAGGATCACCATCGCGATCGGCACTCCGAAATAGAACTGCACGAAGCCGAGGCCGTCTTCGAAGCCCTGCCCCGGCGTCGAGAGGAACGTGATGGCGCTGGCCTGCGTCGCCATGATCGACAGGCCGATGGTCCACCACTTCGAGTCGGAGCCGCCGCGCAGGTAGTTCGCCGCGGTCTGTTGCCCGCGCGTGCGCCACACGCCGAACGCGACGATGGCGGAGATGGTGGCGAACAACACCACCCAGTCGAGTGCGCTCACTGCTGCTTCTCGAGCAGGTTCGCGAAGAGCCGGTACGCGCCAGGCACGCCCGCGGGCAACTGCCGGAAGAACGCGAGCCCGGTGTAGACGAAGCGGCCCTTGCCGTACTTCGCGATCAGCAACGAGCCCTTCGCTGGCGGCTCGTTGGGGTCGTTCATGGTGATCGGCGTCTCGTACTTCGGGTCCCACTTCGCGCCGAAGTAGAGGCCGCGCTCCTGCACCCAGCCGTTGAAGTCGTCATCGGTGATCACGTTGGGCGACGTGAAGACCGCGTGCTTCTCGCGCGTGACCGTCGCGGTCTCGTCGGTGACTCGATCTTGCGAGACCTCGAACGGGTACGGCCCCATCTGCGCGGGCACGCTGCTGAGCCAGTTCTTCGTGTTGTACTGCGCGAGCAACACACCGCCGTCTTTCACGTACTGCATGAGCCGGTCGTAGACGCCGGGCAGCTTCGGGTTCACGTTGTACGCGCGGATGCCGAGGACGATCGCGTCGTAGCTCCCGAGCTTCTCGGTGCGCAGCGCCTCGTCACTCAGCGGAATCACCTCGTACCCGACCTGCGCGAGCGACTGCGCGACCTCGTCGCCGGCCCCCGCGACGTAGCCGATGCGCTTCACCTTCCCGCGCTTGAGATCGAGCCGCATCACCTTCACCTGCGCCGGCAACAACACCGTCTGGATCGGGATGTGCGGATACTCGATGCGCGTGAGCGACTTCGACGAGGCGCCCGCGACCGCGGTGATGACGCCGCTGGGCGCGTCCTTCTTCGTGGGCTTCACCTTGAACGTGAAGTCGCGCGACTCGCCGGCCTTCGCGAGCTCGTACGAGACCGACGCGGGCTCGGCCGAGTACCCCTCGGGGAGCTGCAATTTCAGCTCGCCCTTCTGCGCGTCGGCGTTCGCGCTCACCGTGAACTTCACAGGCCGCGCCTGCAGGTCGGTGAACGCGAGGAGCTCGTCAGCGGCGCGCACCACGACCGGAGGCAGCACCTCGATCTGACGGTAGCGCTCGCCGACGGTCGGGTCGGTCCACTTGAAGTACGCGGCGCGCTGAAGCGTGAACGACGTCGCGCCGCTCGAGAGCGTGAACTCGACGGTGAATGGCGAGGGGAGCTCCGGCGCGCCGATCGGCCGCTGGTCGGAGATGGTCCACGTGCCCTTCCCCGGCGCCTCGTCGAGCCAGTACGGCGACGACAGCTCGGCCGGCGCTTCGACCTCGAGCTCCAGCTGCGATGGCTTTCCGCGCTCCAACGCGCTGGCGGGCCTCACGTTCGCCGTCAGCACCTTCACCGCCTCGAGCTTGAGTGACGCAGAAGACCGGTCCAGCGCGACGACGTTCAGCTTCACCTTGCCGCCGGGCG
>CAMLFP010000524.1 GCA_946479335.1 uncultured Archangium sp. | reverse complement strand
TCGGAGAGATCAGGCAGAGGGAGTCGTTGACCGGGCGCACGTCCGCCCGTAAAGCCGCGCTCCCTATGAAGGTCACCCAGGTTGAAGATCTGAGCAGCATCGAGAAGCGCCTCTCCATCGAAGTCGAGGCCGCGCTCGTCGACAAAGAACTCACCGCCGCGTACGCGAACCTCTCGCGCCAGGTGAAGCTCCCGGGCTTCCGCGCCGGCAAGATTCCCCGCCGCATCCTCGAGCAGAAGTTCAAGGACGAGGTCGAGGCCGACGTGGTGCGCCGCGTGCAACTCCTCGGCTTCCTCGACGCGCTCAAGGAGACCAACGTGCCGGCGGTCGGCGACCCCAACTTCACCGGCGGCAAGCTGGAGGCGAACAAGCCCTTCGCGTACTCCGCGCGCGTCGAGGTGAAGCCCACCGTCTCCGCGAAGGACTACAAGGGCCTCGAGCTGCCGAAGGTCGACGCCAGCGTCTCCGAGGAGCGCGTCACCGAGCAGCTGGAGCGCATGCGCAACCAGCGCACCGAGGTGGTCGCGCTCGAGGGCCGCGACGTCGCGCAGAAGGGCGACTTCGGCGTCATCGACTTCGACGCCACCATCGACGGCCAGCCCTTCCAGGGCAACACCGGCCGCGACGTGACGGTGGAGATCAACGACGGCAAGTTGATCGAGGGCAACATCCCCGAGCTCGAGGGCGTGAAGGTCGGCGCCACCAAGAACGTGGAGTTCACCTTCCCCGCCGACTACCAGCTCGAAGACGTGCGCTCGAAGACCGCGGTGTTCGCCTGCACGCTCAAGCAGCTCAAGGAGAAGAAGGTGCCGGCGCTCGACGACGCGTTCGCGAAGTCGATGGGCGAGGAGTCGCTCGACGGCCTGAAGGCCCGCGTCCGCAAGGACATGGAGCGCGCCGCGAAGGCCCGCGCCGAGGCCGATGAGCGCGAGGGCGTCTTCAAGGCGCTGGGCGAGAAGAACCCCATCGAGCTCCCGCTGGCGATGGTGAACCGCGGCATCGACTTCATGCTCGAGAACGCGCTCGGCGGCCTCGCCCGCTCGGGGATGGACCCCCGCACCCTGAACCTCGACTGGGGCAAGCTGCGTGACGAGCTGCGCCCGCGCGCGGAGGTCGAGGTGCGCGGTCAGCTGATCGTCGAGGCCATCGCCGCCGCCGAGAAGATCGAGGCCACCGAGGCCGAGGTCGAGGCGAAGCTGCAGGCGCTGGCCGACAGCTCCGGTGTGCCGCTGGAGGTCGCGAAGCGCCAGTACGCCTCGGCCGACGCGCGAGACGGCCTCAAGAGCCGCGCCCGCGAAGAGAAGGTGTTCGCTTTCTTGAAGCAGCACGCGAAGTAACCAACGAAGCAAGGAGATCGTCATGCCCTACTGGCCGCCTTCAGTCGTCGAAACCACGCACCGCGGAGAGCGCGTGTGGGACCTGTACGCGCGTCTCTTGCGCGACCGCATCATCATGCTGGGCACGGCGATCGACGACGACGTGGCCAACGGCGTGACGGCGCAGCTGCTGTTCCTCGAGTCGGAAGATCCCGACAAGGACATCACGCTCTACATCAACTCGCCGGGTGGCTCGGTGACGGCCGGTTTGGCCATCTACGACACCATGCAGTACGTGAAGTGCAACGTGGCCACCATCTGCATCGGGCAGGCGGCGTCGATGGGCGCGGTGCTGCTCGCGGCGGGCACCAAGGGCAAGCGCGGCGCGCTCCCGAACTCGCGCATCATGATCCACCAGCCGTTGGGTGGGGCGCAGGGCCAGGCGCGCGACATGAAGATCCAGGTCGCGGAGATGGCCCGGCTCGAGAAGGTGCTCTACGAGATCCTCGCCAAGTCGACGGGGCACTCCATCGAGCGCATCGAGAAAGACTGCGACCGCGACAACTTCATGAGCTCCGTCGAGGCCAAGCAGTACGGCCTCATCGATGAGGTCTACACGCGCAAGCCGGCCACCACGCCCTCGCCGGAAAAGAAGTAAGGCGTTAGCTTTCTCATCATGCCTACGCGAAGCACGACTCGTGACAGTGGGAACCAGGCGCTGTGCTGCTCCTTCTGCGGGAAATCGCAGAAGGAGGTGAAGAAGCTCATCGCCGGGCCCACGGTGTACATCTGCGACGAGTGCATCGGCCTGTGCAACGACATCATCGCCGAGGAGATCGACAAGGAGGAGGCGAAGGACACCAAGCTCCGCATCCCCCGGCCCTCCGAGATCAAGGCGATCCTCGATGAGTACGTCATCGGGCAGGACCGCGCGAAGAAGGTCCTCTCGGTGGCGGTGCACAACCACTACAAGCGCATCGAGTCGAAGGTCGCGCTCGACGACGTCGAGTTGCAGAAGTCGAACATCTTGCTGCTCGGCCCCACGGGCTCCGGCAAGACGCTGCTGGCGCAGACGCTGGCGCGCATTCTCAACGTGCCGTTCTGCATCGCCGACGCGACCACGCTGACCGAGGCCGGCTACGTCGGCGAAGACGTGGAGAACATCATCGTCTCGCTGCTCCAGGCGGCCGACGGTGACATCGAGCGCGCGCAGCGCGGCATCGTATACGTCGATGAGATCGACAAGATCGCCCGCAAGTCAGAGAACCCCAGCATCACCCGCGACGTGAGCGGCGAGGGCGTGCAGCAGGCGCTCCTCAAGCTCATCGAGGGCACGGTGGCGAATGTCCCGCCCAAGGGCGGCCGCAAGCACCCGCAGCAAGAATTTCTGCAGGTCGACACCACCAACATCCTCTTCATCTGCGGCGGCGCGTTCGGCGGCCTGGACAAGGTCGTGGAGCGTCGCCTCGGCGGCAAGTCGCTGGGCTTCGGCGCGGAGATCAAGAAGAAGGCCGACAAGTCGCTGACCGACCTGCTGGCGAAGGTGGAGCCGGAGGACCTGCTCAAGTTCGGCATGATCCCCGAGTTCATCGGGCGCCTGCCGGTGGTGACCGCGCTGGGCGAGCTCGATGAAGCGACGCTGATCGACATCCTCGTGAAGCCGAA
>CAMLFP010000523.1 GCA_946479335.1 uncultured Archangium sp. | reverse complement strand
GCGCAGCGCACGAAGATGATCCGCCACCTCGGCTCGTCGCTCACCGACGTGACGTACGTGTTCGACGAACCGACCATCGGTCTGCACCCGCACGACATCCAGCGGATGAACGCCCTGCTGCTGCGGCTGCGCGACAAGAGCAACACGGTGCTGGTGGTCGAACACAAACCGGAGGTGATGGAGATCGCCGACCACCTCGTCGACCTCGGCCCCGGCGCGGGCGCGGCCGGCGGTGAAGTGGTCTTCGAGGGCACCTTCAAGCAGCTGAAACAGAGCGGCACGCTCACCGGCAAGCACTTGAGCGACCGCGGCGCGCTGAAGGCGAACGTGCGCACCCCCACCGGCGTGCTCAAGGTGCGCGGCGCGAAGACCAACAACCTGCAGAGCGTCGACGTCGACATCCCCCTCGGCGTGCTGGTGGCGGTGACCGGCGTCGCGGGCTCGGGGAAGAGCTCGTTGATTCACGGCTCGGTGTCGCCGCGCGAGGGCGTGGTGACGGTCGACCAGGGCACGATTCGTGGCTCGCGCCGCAGCAACCCCGCGACGTACACCGACCTGCTTGGGCCGATCCGCGACGCGTTCGCGAAGGCGAACAACGTGAAGCCCGCGTTGTTCAGCGCGAACTCCGAGGGCGCGTGCCCGGTGTGCAACGGCGCGGGGCTGCTCTTCACCGACCTCGGGATGATGGCGGAGGTGTCGACGGTGTGCGCGGAGTGCGAGGGCAAGCGCTTCCAGGCATCGGTGCTCGAGTACACCTTCGGCGGGTTGAACATCGCGCAGGTGTTGGACCTCCCCGTCGACGACGCGGTGAAGTTCTTCGCCACCGGCAAGTCAGCGCTGCCCGCAGCACACGAGATTGCCCAGCGCATGGCGAACGTGGGCCTCGGCTACCTGCGGCTCGGGCAACCGCTCACCACGCTGTCGGGCGGTGAACGTCAGCGCCTCAAGCTCGCCACGCACCTCGGCACCGATGGCGGCATCTACGTGTTGGATGAGCCGACGACGGGCCTGCACCTCGCCGACCTGCGGCAGCTGCTCGGCGTGCTCGACCGGCTCGTCGACTCCGGCAAGTCGGTCATCGTCATCGAGCACAACCAGACGGTGATGGCGCACGCCGACTGGCTCATCGACCTCGGCCCCGGCGCGGGTCACGACGGCGGGAAGGTGGTGTTCGAAGGCACGCCCGCGGAGCTGGTGAAGAAGAAGTCGACGCTCACCGGCAAGCACCTCGCGGAGTTCGTCGCGCGCTGAAACGTCATGCCTTCTCGGGCCACTTCCACGAGAGCAACCCCATCTTGATGTCCTCACGCGGCACGCGCACCCGCTGCGTCACCGCCTCGATGAGCCCGTCGTGGTTCTCGAACTGGTTGCCGATGAACTTCACCTCTTTGCCGCTCTTCAACTTGAAGACGAGGTTCACGCCTTCATTCATGTTGTTGAGCTTCATCGCCGCCACCAGCCCGCCGAGGCCGCGCGCCGCCATCGGCACGCGCAAGATGCCGAAGCGCGCCACGTCGTCGAACTTCAGCTCGTCGGTCATGAACGGGCCGATGACCTCCAGCCCGTCGGCGCGCACGATGGCCTTCGCCTTGCCCAACCGCGTCAGGAGCCAGATGGCCGCCGGCACCGTCACGCACAAGATGCACAACAGCACCGCGAGGATGATGTTCGCCGTCTTGCCGGGCTTGTGGAGCGGAAATTCGAGATCACCTGACATGGTCGCTCTCCAGTGAGGGGTGGAACGCAGACGGTATCAGGGGAAGACCACCGGCACGGGCGTCGATTCGTCGGTCTGGCTGTCACCGGTGCCCAGCGCCGGGCTCGCCGCGCCCCAGCACTTCACCGCGCCGCTCTGCACCGCGCACGCGTGCATCGCGCCCACCGAGACCTGCGTCACGCCAGAGCTCATGCCCGGCACCGCCTGCGGCGTGGGGAACGGCCCGAGGTCACCCGGGTTGCCCGGCGAGTACCCGGTACCCACCGCGAGGTTGTAGTTGTCGCCCCAGCACTTGAGCGCGCCCGACACCACCGCGCACGTCGCCGCGTGGTACGAGCCGCTGTTGCTGCTCACCGAGGTGACGCCGCTGGTGATGGTCGAGACGGCCGCCGGTGAGTTCTCCTGCACCTGCGTGCCCATGTTGCCGTTGCCGCACTCGCCGGTCGCGTTGTTGCCCCAGCACCAGAGGCCGCCGGTGCTCCAGCCGCAGCTCGTGTTGTAGCCGGCGACGACGCCGACCCCGGTGATGGAGCCCGACACCGCGCCCGGCGTCTCCACGCTGGGGGCCGAGGTCGCGCCGATGCCCATCTCGCCGTACGAGGTGCTGCCCCAGCACTTGAGCGTGCCGCTCTGCACCGCGCACGCGTGCGTCGCGCCCACCGAGACCTGCGTGACGCCCGAAGACAGGCCCACCACGTCAATCGGCGTGGCGGAGTCGGTGTCTTGCGCGGTGTTGCCGAGCTGACCCGAGCCATCGCTGCCCCAGCACTTCACCGCGCCGCCGGTGCTCAGCGCGCAGGTCGACGTCTGCCCCCCGGAGACGGCCGCCGCGACGAAGCCGGCCATCGTCACGTGCTGCGCGGTGTCGTGGCCCGTGGTGCCGCCGATGCCCAGCTGCCCGCTCTCGTTCGCGCCCCAGCACGAGACGCCACCGTCGCCGAAGACCGCGCACGAGTGGTCGTGCCCGACGCCGACGTCGACCACGTTCGCGGGGAAGATCTGCACCGGCGTCGCGAAGTTGCCCGCGCTCGAGCTGTCGGTGACGCCGTTGCCCACCTGCCCGCTCGCCGCCGAGCCCCAGCACCACAGCGCGCCCGTCGCCGTCAGCGCGCAGGTGTGCAGGCGACCCGCGGAGACCTTCGTCACCGTCGGCGCCGTCGTGCCCGTGCCGCCGCCGGTGGCGCCAGCGCCGCCGCCCGTCGTCGCGGAGCCGCCGCCCGTCGTCGCGGAGCCACCGCCCGTCGTCGCGGAGCCACCGCCCGTCGTCG
>CAMLFP010000522.1 GCA_946479335.1 uncultured Archangium sp. | reverse complement strand
GGTGGCGACCTCGCGCGCGCGACAAAGGCTGTGCTAGGGGCCGCGCACGATGTTGCTCCCCCTCTGTGCCAGCCTCGCCCTCGCCGCGCCCCCCGCGGAGAAGCCGATCAAGCCGCTCCCCACGCTCTCGAAAGAGCCGAAGCTCGACGGTTCGCCCAAAGACCTCGCGCAGGCCGTGGAGTTCAAGTTGCCGGAGAGCGCCGAGGGCAGCTCCGCGAAGCTGACGAAGCTGAAGGCCGCGTTCCGCAAAGACACGCTGTACGTCTCCATCAACGTCGACGACGACAAGTACGTGGCGGGCGACCACCTCGACGTGACGCTCTTCTTCCCCGAGTCGGGCACCACCTCGCGCGGCGTGGTGTACCGCTTCACGAATGAAGGCCTGCAGCCCGCGCCCGCCGACATCGGCGCGCCGGAGTTCGCGCAGGCGCTGGTGAAGACCAACCTCTCGGCGACGCCCACCGGCTACGCGGTGGTGGCCGCCATCCCCGCGCGGGCGCTGCCGCGCTTCCAGGCCTTCAAGCAGCTCGCGCTGAGCATCTGCGCCGACTACACCGACGTCGACATCGCCGGCGGCGAGGCGTCGAAGCTGACCACCTGCGCGCTCAACGAGATGGTGGGCGGGCCGACGAGAATCCCCGATGAGCTGCGCAAGACGCTCAAGCTGACGCCGGCCAGCAACGTGGAGGGCATCGAGCCGCGGCAGCACGGCTGGCTGGGCTACTCCAAGCTGCACTACCCGACGTGGGCCGAGGGCGACGAGGCGCTGACGCCGCAGTCGCTGGGCGAGCTCATCGCCGGCGAAGACGCGCTGGAGCCGAAGTCGGTGGCGCTGCCCCTCCCCGAGAAGCTGCTCCTCCCCGACAACCGCCCCCTCTTCATCGTGCTGACCGGCAAGAACCCGTACGTCAAAGACAAGTGCCTCGAAGACGCGGAGCTGCGCCTCGCGATGTACGTGGTGAAGGACAAGGTCGCGAACCGGGTGCTCGAGTGGCCGGCCGCGAACTGCAAGCTGGGCCGCGCGATGCGCTTCGAGTTGTCGCCCGAGGGCGAACTGCAGATTGGCTACACCAACGGCGGCACCCAGCACTTCGTGTGGACCGCTGATCACTTCGAACGCAGCGAGCTCGGGAGGGCCACGCCGTGAGCAAGACACTGTCGAGCAAGAGCAAGAACAAGAAGAGCCTCTACATGATGACGCTGGGGTGCCCGAAGAACCGGGTCGACAGCGAAGTGATGCTGGGGTCGCTGCAGCACAAGGGCTACCAGCTGGTGCAGGAGCCCGACGCGGCCGACGTCATCGTCGTCAACACCTGCGCGTTCTTGAAGGCGGCCGAGAAGGAGTCGGTCGACAACATCCTCGAGCTGGCCGAGTACAAGAAGACCGGCCAGTGCAACACGCTGGTGGTCACCGGCTGCCTCGTGCAGCGCCACGGCGCGGAGCTGGCGAAGGAGCTCCCGGAGGTCGACCACTTCCTCGGCACCAGCGCCTACGTGCAGATCGGCGACCTGCTGGCGGCTGAGGCGAGCCCGCGGCAGATCATCCCCGACCCCGAGTACATCCACTCCGCGAAGACCGCGAAGGTGAACTCGATGCCCGGGTACACCGCGTACCTGAAGATTTCAGAGGGCTGCGACAACAAGTGCGCGTTCTGCATCATCCCCAAGCTGCGCGGGTTGCAGCGCAGCCGCACCATCGACGACATCGTGAAGGAAGCGGCGCAGCTCGCCGACCAGGGCGTGATGGAGTTGAACCTCGTCGCGCAGGACCTCACGGCCTACGGCCACGACCTCCCCGGCAAGCCGAAGCTGCACGAGCTGCTGCGTGAGCTGGCGAAGGTCGACGTGCACTGGATTCGTCTGCACTACGCGTACCCGCGCGTGTTCCCCGATGAGCTCATCGAGGTGATGGCCACGGAGAAGAAGATCGCGAAGTACCTCGACATGCCGCTCCAGCACGCGAGCGACCGGCTGTTGCGCAGCATGAAGCGCGGCCGCGAGTCGGCGTTCTTGAAGCAGCTGGTGCAGAAGATCCGCTCGCGGGTCGACGACCTGTCGTTCCGCACCTCGATGATCGTCGGCCTGCCCGGCGAGACCGAGGAGGACTTCGACATCTTGAAGGACTTCGTGAAGGAGCTCCGCTTCGAGCGCCTCGGCGTCTTCCAGTACTCCGACGAAGAGGGCACGCCCGCCTTCGAGATGGAGAACAAGGTGCCGAAGAAGACCATCGAGCGCCGGTGGCGCGAGATCATGGCGATCCAGAAGCGCATCTCGCGCGAGCAGAACAAGGCGATGGTGGGCAAGCAGCTCGAGGTGCTGGTGGAGGGCCGCAGCCCGGAGACCGACCTGCTCATCGTCGGCCGGCACCAGGGTCAGGCGCCCGACATCGACGGCAACGTCTACATCAACGACGGCATGGCGTACCCGGGCGAGCTGGTGACCGTCGAGGTGACCGAGGCGCACGACTACGACCTCGTGGGCAAGGTGGTCGGCCGGCAAGACCCGAAGTCGCGCCGTCACAAGGTGCGCAACGAAGTGCCTGCGCACGTGCGCGGCGGCGAGAAGATCGTGCAGCCGCCGACGTGGCTGGCGCCGCGCTGAACACGCGCGGGTGAGGGGCGGCTATGCTCGCCCCCATGAGCACCGACGAGGAACGCGAGAAGCGTCGCGCCGCGCGCGCCAACTGGCCCATCGTGAAGTCGACGCTCGCCGAACAGGGCCTCGACGACGACCTCAGCGCGCACACCACCATGGACCAGCGCCTGGAGATGATGTTCACGCTCTCCGCGCGCGGCTGGGCGCTCACGGGCCGCGAATGGCCCGCCTATTCGCGCGCCGAGATGCCGACCCGTCTCATCAGACCGGAAGAGACATGAGCTTCGAAGAACGCCTCAAAGGCGATTTCTTCGACATCGCGTCGAGTCTTCACGCGGAGGGCGCGGAGTTCATCATCGTCGGTGCGCACGCCGTCTGCATTCACGTCACGCC
>CAMLFP010000521.1 GCA_946479335.1 uncultured Archangium sp. | reverse complement strand
GCATCACTCGCGGCGCGCGCGGCGCAGCGAGAAGAGCGCGAGCAGCAGCACCGGGAAGAGCGGTGCACTCGTGCACCCGCGGGCCGTCAGTGTGGCGGGCCCCAGCGCATCGCCGGTGGTGCCTGCGTCAGCGCCTGTCTCGGTTCCTGCATCAACGACCGTGCCGGCGTCCCGGGTGATGACGCCCGCGTCGTCCGCACTCCCGGCATCGACGCCGCACCCCGGGAGCGCGCTGGGCACGCACACCACGTCGCCGAGGCACTGGTAACCGCAGCCGCAGGGCTGGTTGCTCTGGCCACACTCGCGCGCGAAGCCGCCGTCTGCGAACCCGCCGCCGAGGTCCGCGGTGAACGCGAAGACCGCGCCGCCGTGCTCCCAGTTGGGCGCGCCCACCAGCAGCGAGGTGCGGTCGATGGCGAGCGACGCGCCCAGCATCGAGCCCGAGACCGTCTGCAGGTTCACGGAGAACGCCGTGCAGAGCGTCCCGATGCAGCGGAACACCAGGTCCTTCGAGGGGAAGCCGAGCCAGAAGTGCCGCACCGGCCAGTTGCCTAGCGCGAGAGGTTCGACGGCGATGGCGACCGGCGGGCCCTCGAAGCCGTTGAGGTCGACGCGCGCGTCGAGCTGCAGCGACATCACCAACTGCGGCGCTTCGTTGAAGATGAAGACGCCATCGGCCGAGCCGACCAGCAGCTCCTTGCCCGGCGCCGCGGTGACGTCGCCGTAGGCCAGCGCTGCGCCGAAGCCGCCGCCTCCGAGCGTGCCGGTGGGCAGCGAGAGGGTGTGCTTCAGAACGAGGCCGCCGTCGCCCGGCTCGTAGAGCTCCACCTTGTCCTGCTCCGGGGTGCCTACCGCGAGCTGCGGCTTGTCTTCGTTGAGCGCGACGGCCTGGCCGAAGGAGCCGCCGTCGCCGCACAGCAGCGCGGAGGTGCCGGCGTCGGTGAGGGCGAAGACGCAGCCCTTCACGTCGCTGATGAAGGCGCCCGCGAGCAGCGCGGTGCTGGCGCGCGTGAGCGACGACGTGCGGTAGGGGAGCAGCGGCGTCGTGGCGCCGGGGAGGAAGACGCCATCGGTCCCCGCGGCGACCCACGTCGTCGCGTTGATGCACTCCACGTCGCGGCCCAGACCGTTGGTCGACACGTTGATGCCCGACCAGAGCGGTGCCGTGTAATCGGCGCCGACCTGGTACACGAACTCGTACGTGCCGGCTCCGGCGACGAAGCCGCCCTGCGGGCACGCGGAGAGTGACGTGCCGAGCTGCGGCGTCGACCCGCTCGTCATGTTGGCGAAGAACGACGTCGTGGGGTCGGCGAGCGACACCTGGGTGGCGACGAGGAGCACCGCGTCGTGCTGCCGCGCGGGGCCGTCGGGCAGGGCGCTCGGCGCCGTACACGCGGCGGTGAGCAGCAGCGCCACGACGACGCCGGGCGTCCTCACGGAGAGGCCCTCCGGCGCAGCATCAGCGCGGCGAGGGCCAGAATGATGAACCCGCCGTTGGCCGACGTGCAGCCGCAGGCTTCGAACGTGACGGCGCCCGGAGGCTGCGGGGTGGCGCCCGCGTCGGACGGCTCCATGGTGCCCGCATCGACGCCCGCATCAGTGCCCGCGTCGGGTCTGCAGGCGGCGCTGCCGGTGCTGCCCCCGGAGTAGCAGAACACGCGCCCCACGCAGACGCCGTCGTCGAGGGTCGAGGTGCAGCACGGCGTGCCACTGGCGCCGCAGAGCTGCTCCTCACCGACGAGGCCGGCGTCGACGTCGTCGAGGTTCACGATGAGCACCGCGCCCTGGTACGAGCCCTGGACGTAGCCGGGCGCGCCCACCACCAGCATCGAGCCGCTGGTGGCGAGCGACGCGCCGAGCGCGATGGGCGAGTTGGTCGGCGTGTCGGCCTGCGAGCAGTAGTCACCGAGGCACCGGTAGATGCGGTTGAGCGCGGGGAGCCCGACCCACCACGCGTGCACGTGGCCTCCGGGGATGAAGGGGCGCGTCTCGACGGCGAGCGAGACCTCGGCGCTGGAGAGCGCGTCGCTGTTCTGGTCGAGGACGACGCCGGTGAGGAGGTCGGTGCCGCGGTAGATGGCGATCTTCTTCGCGGTCGCGACGAGGAGCTCCTCGCCGTTGTCGGTGCCGCTCCCGGGGAGGATGTCGCCGACGGCCATCGCAATGCCACCCTGCGGGTACGGCACGTGGATGACGTCGCTCAGCGTGGGCGGCTCGTTCTTGTACAGGCGCACCAGGCCGCCATCGGGCAGCGGGCTGCTCACCGCGATGAAGTCGGTGCCGACGGCGAGCGCGTACCCGTAGGCGTCTTCTCCGGGCGCGTCGGCGAGCTGCTCGAGGTCGCCGGCCGCCGTGGAGCGGAAGAGCGCGCGGCCCTCGGAGCCCTCGCCGGTCGCGTAGAAGCGCGCGGTGGTGCTCGACGAGACGCGCTCCGGCGCGAGCGCGAACGTCGGCTGCTGCGACCACACCTTCCACGTGCCGTTCACCGTCGGTGATTGCAGGCCGCTCGGGCCGCCGAGCAGCGGCAGCGTGGGGCGACACAGCACCTGCTCACCGTAGCGGGCGTTGGTGTCGACGTTGACGAGCTGCACCCAGCCCGCGTCGCCGCGCACGTACGAGAAGAGCTTGTTCGCGCCCGGCGCGCCGGCGACGAAATCGTCTGGCCCACACGCGGAGACCGACGTGCCGAGCTCAGCGCCCTGGGAGCCAAGGCAGGCGGTGAACGGCGTGTTGTTGAGGCCCGTGAGGTGGAAGCACTGCGGTACGCACGCGCCGGCCTGACACTTCTCGCCGGCAGCGCAGACCGCGCCGCCACACGTGCACTGGTTCTGGGCGTTGCACGCGTCGCCAGCGCCTTGCGCGAGGCAGGTGGAGGGCTCGCAGGTGCCTCCGCCGCCGCCCGTCGCGGTGCCGCCGCCGGATCCGATGCCGCCACCGCCCGTCGCAGTGCCACCGCCGACGGTCGCGATGCCGCCACCGGATCCGAAACCACCGCCGGTCGCAGTGC
>CAMLFP010000520.1 GCA_946479335.1 uncultured Archangium sp. | reverse complement strand
CGGTGCGCGTGGTCTTCGACGTCGACCCCGCCGCGATGCTGTAGCCACCTCACTGCTTCTGCAATTGAACGCACGCCGACGCGGCGACGTCTCGCTTCCACGAGCCCGACATCCGCTGTTCGGCGGGAAACCAATCGAGCGAGAACTGGCTCGAGTACGAATCGCTGCACGTGAGGAGGAACTCGCAACCCAAACGGTCGACCGCGCACGCGCCCGTGTTGCTCGCAGTGACCGACGCGCCGCCGTCGGAGAAAAACGTCAACGTCGTCGAGAGCACGCCGCCGTCACACTGAGTCATGGAGAAGACGCCGAAGGCCGTGCCCTCGCACGTCCCGGGGTTGCTCACCTCGCCACCGCCGCCGCCCGCACCGCTGCCGCCGCCGGAGGCCGTGCCCCCGCCGACGTTGCAGTCGGGCCCTGCGTTGCCACAGCCGACCAACAGGAGCCCCAGCAGTACCAAGGAGTGAACGCGCATCGCGCCCCACTACCACGGACTGGCCGCCTCAGCGCACGCAGCGCACGTAGTAGCTCGACGACGGCATAGGCCGCGTCGCGCCGCCGTTGAACAACACCACCCACTGCTGGCTGGCGTTCGCCGCGTTCACCGTCGATGACCAGTAGTAGTCAGTCGACCCGAGCGGCAGGAACACGGTGGTGTCGTACGCCGGGTTGTTGAAGCGGATGTCGATGATGGTGGTGAGCTCCTTCTCCGTCGGCAGGCGGAAGCCGCTCGCGCACGACGCTGCGGCCGCGCTGACGCTGCTCGCGGTGCCGGCCACGCGTTGCCACTCGAGCCCCGTGACCGCGTCGATGACGGTGCTCGCCGACACGGTGAAGCGCGACGGCGGCTGCGCGGAGGGCACCCACTTCACGCAGCGCGCGGCGAGCAGCGTGGCGTCGGCCATCACGTCGCTGGTGCCATCGGAGAAGTCGACGCTCCAACTGCCGGAGCCCGTGGCGTACGGCGTCGAGGCCCAGAAGCGCGTCGACGGCTCGGAGGGGAAGGCGCTGGCGTTCAACCGTGCGCCGCTGGAGAGCCCGTAGTCGACCAGCGTCAGCAGCTCGACGTACGTCGGCAGGCGCCAGTCGCTGACGCCGGAGAGGACCAGCCCATCGCAGTACACGCCCGCGTCTCCGCGATTGAAGGTGCCCGCGGGCGACGCGCGCTGCCACAGCAGGCCCGTCGCAGTGTCGAGCACCGTGCCACCGTCGTTCTCATACGTCGCGTTCGCCGGAGACACCGCCGGCGCCTCCCAGCGCGGCACCTCGAAGTTGTACGCGCAGCCGGTCGCGCTGCACGACTGGCCGAGGCCACACGAATCGCCGCATGACTGGCAGTTATCGACGGTGCCCAGCATCACACACTGGCCGTTACACGGCACCGCGCCGCCGGTGCAGCTCAGCGGCAGGCACAGGCCGTCGCTCGACGCCGCGGCGCCACCGTCGGCCAACGTCACCGTGTACCCGGCGCAGCTGTAGCCCGCGCGGCAGGTGCTCTGCGTGCCCACCGCGGGGCAATGGCCCACGCACAGGTTTCCGCTCCCGAAGTCGACGCACGACGCGCCGCCGTCGAGGCTGCAGTCCAACTCCCGGAGGCAGTCGTTGCGCGAGCAGTAGCCGCCGGTGCTGCCCCACGCGTAGCCGTACTCGGTGGTGAGGCACACGCCGCCCGTCTCCGGCGGGTAGCTGCACGCCACGTCATCGGCGCACGCGATGCCGATCTTGTCGGGCACCTCGTACGCCGGCGCGGGAGACAGCCAGCACGCCGACTCACCCGCGTCGACGCCGTAGCACGCATAGCCGGAGCGGCAGGTGCCCGCGTCAGCACCGCACAGGTCGAGGCAGAAGTCGGTGAACTCGCCGTAGTGGTTCATCGCCGTCGACACACAGTCAGCGCCGGAGGGACATGCGCCTCCGCCACCCGCGCCGCACGGCCGCGTGCAGTAGCCGCCGGGGTACGTGGCATTCGCGCTCGCGGTGGTGTGACGACACACGCCGCTCGTGCCGAGGCCGCTCTTGCAGTCGATGTCATTCACGCAGGGCGCGCCCACCGCCAACACCGGGCCCGCGTCGGGGACTCCGCTGTCGACCACGCCTGCGTCGAACACCCCTGCGTCAAAGCCCGCGTCGACGATGCCGGCGTCGAACACGCCCGCGTCAACGCCCGCATCGATGATGCCCGCGTCGAACATCCCCGCGTCAAAGCCCGCGTCGATGACGCCGGCGTCGAACATCCCTGCGTCAAAGCCTGCGTCGTCAGCGCCCGCATCCACCACGCCCGCGTCAAAGCCCGCGTCATCGGCGCCTGCATCCACCACGCCCGCGTCAACGCCCGCATCCATCACGCCTGCGTCGAAGACGCCGCTGTCGGGGGCGCCTCCGTCGGGCGCGGCCGGAGAAATCGGCGCGCCTCCAAAGAGCTCGCACCCGCAGAACAACACCGACGACATCACGACGACCTGGGTCCACTTCATGGTGCTCCTTGGTTGCGCCCCTCACCCCGACCCTCTCCCCACGGGAGAGGGAGTTTCTTCAGGTGCCGAGGAGCGACGACGCTTCGACGCGGCCCTGCTCCCAGCCGATGATGGAGGCCAGCTTGCGCACCTCGGTGGCCACGGCGCGCGAGGCCGTCGAGTCGCCCTGCAGCTTGCGCAGCGCCTTGCACTGCTGCAGCAGCGCGCGCGCCTGGAACAGGAGGTCGCCGCAGCGCAACGCCGCGCCCGCCGCCGCTTCGTACGACTTCGCCGCGAGGTCGAAGCGCTGCTGCTGCGCGAAGATGGCGCCCTGCGTGGAGAGCACCCGCGCCTCGCCGTACGGCCACCGCAACGCGCGCCAGAACTGCAGCGAGCGCTCCAACAGCTCGGTGGCCTTGCCCACATCGCGGCGCGCGAACACCATCGTCGCCAACCGCGCCTCGAGGCGCGCCGCGAGGCTCAGGTCGCCGTGCCAGCGCGCGAGGTCGGCCGAGGGCTGCGACACCGGGCGCGCGGATTCCAGCGCCGCGATGGCGCC
>CAMLFP010000519.1 GCA_946479335.1 uncultured Archangium sp. | reverse complement strand
GTTTCCGTGAAAAGACGCCCCAGGGGCTATGTCTCCCGGTCATGACCGACTGCATCACCGATGCTGAACTCGCGGCGTGGGCGGCCGGCGCGGTCAGCCCCGAGCGCGTCACCTCGATTCGTGGCCATGTCGCGGCCTGCGCGTCGTGCCGCACGGTGGCCGCGGAGGTCGGTCGCACCTCCGGCGCGCGCCCGAAGCCCGCGGCGCTGGGCCGCTACGAGCTCTTCGAGCGCGTGGGGAGCGGCGGCATGGGCACCGTGTTCTCTGCGTGGGACCCGAAGCTGGAGCGCAACGTCGCGGTGAAGCTGCTGCACGAAGCGGCGGTCGACGGCCACCGCGCCGAGCGCTTCCTCTTCGAGCGGCAGGTGCTGGCGAGCCTCGAACACCCGCACATCGCGCGGCTCCTCGACGCGGGCGAGACCGACGATGGCCGGCCATGGTTCGCGATGGACTTCATCGACGGCCAGCCGCTCGACGCTGCCTGCGACGACGCGAAGCTGACGCCCCGGCAGCGCGTGGAGCTGATGCTCCCGGTGCTCCACGCGGTGACGGCGGCGCACCAGCACCTGGTGGTGCACCGCGACCTGAAGCCCTCGAACGTGCTCGTCGACCGCGCGGGCGCGCCGCACCTCGTCGACTTCGGCATCGCGCGCCTGCTGGAGGGCGCCAGCGGGCTCACGCAGACCGGCATGACGCCGATGACGCCCGCCTACGCCTCGCCCGAGCAGGTGCGCCGCGAGCCGGCCGCCGTCACCTCCGACGTCTACTCGCTGGGGGTGGTGCTCTATGAGTTGCTCACCGGGGTCTCTCCGTACGAGACGCGGCCCGGAGACGTCGAGGGCGTGCTGGCGGCGGTGACCGGCGCCGAGGTGAAGCCGCCGAGCCTCGCCGTCGACCGCGCGAGCGATGCTGCGGTGGCCGCGCGCGGGCTGTCTCGCGAAAAGCTGCGCGCCGCGCTGCGCGGAGACCTCGACGCCATCGTGATGATGGCGCTGCGCAAGGAGCCGCGCGACCGCTACCAGTCGGTGCAGGCGCTCACCGATGACCTCACCGCGGCGCTGGATGGCCGGCCGACGCTCGCGCGCCGGGGAGACCGCTGGTACCGCGCGGCGCTCTTCGTGCGGCGGCATCGCGCGCTGGTGGCGGGCGTCTCCGCGGCGTTCGTCGCGCTCTCCGTGGGGCTGGTGGCCACCATCTGGCAGGCGCGCCGCGCCGAAGCCGAGCGTGACCTCGCGCAGCAGCGCTTCGCGCAGGTGCGCTCGCTCGCGAAGGCGGTGCTGTTCGACTACCACGACGGCATCGCCGACCTCCCGGGCTCCACCGCGCTGCGCGAGCGGCTGGTGAAAGACGCGCAGGGCTACCTCGAGACGCTCGCCGCGCAGGCCGGTGAAGACGCCGCGCTCCGGCAGGAGCTCGCGGCCTCGTACCTCAAGCTGGGCGACGTGCAGGGCGACCCCTACGGGTCGAGCCTGGGTGACACCGCGTCGGCGAAGCAGAGCTACCTCCAGGGCCAGGCGCTCGCGGAGTCGGTGCAGCGGCAGCTCCCCGACGACCGCGCGGCGCGCCGCACGCTGGCCCGCAGCTACGAGAAGCTCGGCGCCATCGAGGAGGTCAGCGGCAACCTGGAGGTCGCGCTCGAGGGCTACCTGACGGCCGCGAAGCTCGACCGGGCGCTGCTCGCCGAGGCGCCCGACGACCTCGACCAGAAGTACGCGCTGAGCCGCGATGAGATCGCCGCCGGCCAGACGTTGGAGCAGCTCGGCCGCGTCGACGAGGCGATGACGCACCTCGAAGAGTCGCTGGTGCTGCGCCGCGAGGTGGCCGCGGCGCGCGGTGAGCTGGAGTACCGGCGGGCCGTCGGCGGCGCGTTGCTGAGCATCGCGCGGGTGCGCGCCGAGCAATCACGCATCGCCGAAGCCATCGCCGCCGCGCGGGAGGCCGAGCACCTCTTCGAGGCGTTGGCCCGCGAGTTCCCCGACAACGGTGGGCCGCGCCGCGGGCTGCAGGTCGCGTGGACGGTGCTCAACGAGCTCTACCGGCGCGACGACGACCGCCCCGCGGCGCTGGAGTACGCGCTCAAGGCCATCACCGCCGCGCGCGCGCTGGTCGCCGCCGAGCCGGAGAACGCGGTGGCGCAGCGCGACCTGATGACTGCGCTGCAGAGCGCCAGCCTCACCTACGCGTGGCTGGGGAAGCGCGACGACCAGCGCCGGGTCGTCGAGGAGGCGCTGGGCATCAACCACGCGCTGCGCGCCGCCGACCCCGACAACCTGCAGACGGTGAGAGATCTGCTCTCGGTGCTCCAGGCGTCGATGTCGGTGCTGACACCGCGCGAGCTCGACACCGCCCGCGCGCGCATCACCGAGATGGAGGCGCTGGCGAAGCACCTCGCCGAGGAGGGCGCGGACGCGAACCTCGCGCGCGAGAGCGTGGTGATGGCGCACGACACGCTGGCGACGCTGCTGACGCAGGCCGGCGATTTCACCGCCGCGCTCGCCGAGAACCAGACGGTGGTCGACGGCCTCGCGCGGCTGGTCAGCGACGCGCCCGACAGCGAGCGCCTGTCGGTGCGTCAGGCGGTGGGGCTCGTCGACCGCGCCGGCATCGCGGTGCTGCGCGCCGAGGCCACCCGGCGCCGCGCCGACTGGGAGTTCGCCCGCGAGGCGTGCCGCGCCGCGACGGCTGCGGTGGAGGCCAACGCGTCGCTGAAGGACTCGCGCGGCGACTCACATGACGAGGCGATGGTCGAGCTCCCCGCCTTCACGGCGCGCGTCGAGGCGGCGCTGGCCGGGCGCCCGTTGCCGCCGCTCCCGCTCTCCGAGCCCCCCTGAGGGCCGGACGCTTCAGAAGTTCAACGCCTCGACCGACTGCCGGCGTTCGATGAGCCGCAGCACGCGGTCGAGCGCTCCGTCGCCGCGTCAGCGCTGCAGAAGTTCGACGCCTCCACCGGCAGCCGGCGTTCGATGCGCCACAGCACGCTGCCGAGCGTTCCGTCGCCGCTGCGGCGCTTCAGAA
>CAMLFP010000518.1 GCA_946479335.1 uncultured Archangium sp. | reverse complement strand
GGCTTCAATCAATCCACATCAGCGCACGGAGCAGCGCCTCGCGCGCATCACCCTCGAGCGACATCGCGTACTCGTACGCCATCGTGGTGCCGTCGCAGACCTGCTCGTCACTCAGTGACTTGAGGTCATCGAAGAGCGCGCTCCACGCGGCCTTGAACTTCGGCGTCTTCAGCGCATTGAGCGCGGCCTGGCGCGTCGCCGCGTCGGCCACGTTGGTCGCCGTGTCTTCGAGCACCTCGGCGTTCTGCGCGCGGCGCTCCAACCGGTACCACTCGCGGATGTCGTCGGCCGGCAACGTCTGCAACCGCGCCTCGATGGCCGCGAGGTCGTAGAGCCACACGCCGGAGCACTCCTTCGCCGACGCGCCCTTCACCAGCTTGAGCCGCAGCTGCGCGTGGTGCTCGAGCTCCTTGCGACCGAGGCGCTTCACGCCCATGTAGTGCAGCCGCATCGACTCGCGGTTGAGCGCCTCGCCCGAGAACTCCACGAGGTGCTCGTCGAGCTCCTTCATGCCCTTGAGCGCGACGAAGTTGCGCATCCACTCGCGGTCGAAGTCGTTGTCGGTCGGGCAGAAGGAGCGCACCAGCTTGCGCAGCTGCGGCGCCAGCTCCGGCCAGTCGCTGCTCAGCGCCCACGCGTCGACCTGGTAGCCGCGGTTGTACCCGACGAAGGCGCCCATCACGTACGTCGCGTCGAGCCCGTCACGCACCGCGCGGAACTCGTACAGCTCCGCGGGCGAGCCGCAGGTCTCGATGGTCTCGTGCGCGAGCTCCTCGAACTTCGAGGTGCCCTCCTTGTAGTTGTCGCGCAGCACCGCGCCGAGGAGCGACGGCACGTACTGGTTCCCCTCCGTCTGCGGCGTCAGCTGCTCGACGGCGGCCCAGGTGTCGGTCTCCGCGCGCGTCAGCCACAGCAGCTTGGGCAGCGGCATCTTCGCCATGCTCGCGGGCTTCAGCTTGCGCCAGCCGTTGGCCGGCACCGTCAGGCTCCAGTTGGCGCCGGTGACCGGGTCGCCCTCCTTCAGCGGGTCTGACATCACCACCCGGCCCAGCATCGGCGCGCCGCGCGTCACGAACCACGCGCTGCCGGCGCACAGGCCCAACAGGAGCACCGCCACGATGCCGACAACGACCCAGACGCCTTTCTTCTGCATGGGCCGAAAACTTTACGAGACACAGGCCTGTGTCACGGTGTTTCTCATGACCACGCGCCGCTCGACGATTCGCCGTTCGATTCGCCTCCCGCTCTCGCTTGGGCGCCGGCTGCCTGCGCTGTCGGCCGACGTTTCGCGCGGCGGCTTCCAGGCGGAGCTGCCGCAGGTCTTCATGCCCGGCAGCAAGGTGCACGGCTTCTTCCTGATGGGAGAGACCGAGGTCGCCTTCCGCGGCACCGTGGCGTGGGCCGAGGCCGGCAACCCGCAGCTCTCGGTCTTCAGCCGCATCGGCGTCACCTTCGACGCGCTGCCCGCCGAGCTCGACAAGTTGTTGCGTACGCAGGAGCGCCGGCCCAAGAAGCTCAAGAAGTGACTCCGAAACAAACCCGCGCGCAGCAGGTGACGCTGGCCCTGAGCGTGGTGCTGGCTGTGTCGTTGGGCGTCATCATCTACTTCGCGGTGACGAGCCTCCCGTACCTCGCGGTCTCGCCGTCGACCGACCCGCGCTTCGGCGCGTTGAACTCGTGCCTGTTGCCCGCGGTGCCGGAGCGCGTGGGCTTCGCCGTGGCGCGCGACGCGACGAAGGCGGCCGCGTTCTCCACCTCGAAGCTGGTGGAGTGCGCGGGCACTCCGCCCGTCGCCACGACCTTCGAGCAGCCCGGTGTCACGCTGGCGGCGTACGACGGCGCGGGCGCGCTGTGGGTGGCGACGCGAGAGGCCCTCTTCAAGTTGGAGCACGGCGCGTGGGTCGAGCACGGGCGCTTCGCGGCGAGCGCGCTGGTGGGCGCAGCCTTCGGCGTGGTCGCGCTGCAAGATGACGGCACCCTCGTCGCGGTGAAAGACGACGGCAGCGTTACGGCGACCCGTCAGCTCCCGGCCGCGCGCGGGGTGAGGCTGGCGGCCAACGCCGACGGCGCGCTGGTCGCGGTGTGGAGCGGCGGGAAGCTGAGCATCATCAACTCGGTGACGCTGGAGCCCACGCGCGCCGAGGTGGCCTGCGCGGTGCGCGAGGTGTGGTGGCGCCCGGAGCCGCAGCTCTTCGTCGCGGAGTGCTTCGACATGACGTTCGAGGTGAACGCGTTCACCTCGGAGAGCGCGCTGTTGCAGGCGCGGCGCCGCACGCCCTCGACGCTGGTGGGCGCGACGGGCGATTACGTCACCGGGTGCGACGTGCTGCCCTGCTCCGTCGAAGCGCCGCGCTGACCAGAAAACTCCCTCTCCCGCGGGGAGTGGGCCGGGGTGAGGGGCGCGCGTCACCGACGAAGAGCATAAAGGTCACGTGACCACCTCGCCGCGAGGGACCTCCGGCGCGGCTCGTCGATCGCGAAGCCCGATGGCGAAGTTGAACCCGCGGCGCATCCAGGTGCGCGGCGGGACTGCTTCAGCTCACGCGACCGCTGAGCGCCGACACAGGCGATGGCGAACCCGCAGCGAATGCAGGTGCGCGGCGGGGAGTGCATCCCGCGCCGCGCTCCCCGAGCGCTTCAGCTCACGCGACGGCGGCGCGCCACCAGCAGCAGCGCGAAGCCGATGAACAGCGACGGGTCTACCGCGGTGCAGCCACAGCCACCCGCGGAGTTCCCGCCACCGCCCGTGCCGCCAGCCGTCTGGCCGGAGCCACCACCGGTCGCGGAGCCGCCGCCGGTCGTCGCAGTGCCGCCACCGGTCGTGCCGTCACCGCCGCCAGTCGCGGCAGTGCCACCGCCGGTCGTGCCCGTACCGCCGCCGGTCGTGCCGTCACCGCCGCCAGTCGTCGCAGTGCCACCACCGGTCGTGCCCGTGCCGCCGCCAGTCGTGCCGTCACCGCCGCCAGTCACCGCAGTGCCGCCGCCAGTCGTGCCCGTACCGCCGCCAGTCGTGCCGTCACCGCCGCGAGTCACCGCGGTGCCGCCAGCGGTGGTG
>CAMLFP010000517.1 GCA_946479335.1 uncultured Archangium sp. | reverse complement strand
GCGCGCGCCGGGGCCGGTGTGCCGCGGGAAGTCGAAGCTCTTCACCGCCTTCACGAGGCACTTGCCCAGCTCGGTGCCGGGCGCGACGCCCTCCACCACCTGCACGTCGGTGACGTCGCCGTTCATCTGCACGGTCCACTGCACCTTCACCGCGCCCGCGGAGCCCGGCAGCGACGCGCGGTACCGCGAGAGACAGTTCTGCACCGGCGCGCGGCCCCGCGAGACGACCTGCTGCACGAGCTGCGGCGTGAAGGGCACCGGCTTCTGCGGCGGCGGCACCACGTGGGGCTTCACGCCGGCGTCCACCGTGACGCCTGCGTCGAGTTCCACGCCGGCGTCGGGCTCCGGCTGACCGGCGTCTTCTTCTTCGGCGCCCGCGTCGAACGCCTCGACGGCTGCGTCAGGCGCCTCGGCGGCCACCACGCCCGCGTCGACCACCGGCTCCAGCTTCTCCGGCTGACGCGACGCCCAGAGCGCGACGCCGCCGGCCGCGAGCGCGAGGCCCGCCACCGCGCCGACGAGGAGCCCCACGCGCGACGGCTTCGCGGGCGGCAGCGGCGCAGTCACCGGCGCGCTCGGAGCCTCGAGCTCCTTGATGAGCGCCTGCATCGACTGCGGGCGCGCGGCCGGGTCTTTCTCGAGGCAGCGCATGACGAGCGCCGCCAGCGCGGGAGGAATCGCTTCGCCCAGCTGGTTCTTCTCGGGCAGCGGGTCGGGCTTCTTGGTCAGCAGCGTCGCGACGAGCTTCCCGAAGTTCTCGCCGTCGATGGGCAGCTTGCCGGCCAGCAGCAGGTACAGCAGCACGCCCACCGCGTAGACGTCGGCGCGCGCGTCGACCACGCCACCGGAGGCCTGCTCCGGAGACATGCTGGTCGGCGTGCCGATGATGGCGCCGTCCATCGTGGAGACGGTGGGCGCGGCGGCGGTGGGCTGCGTCAACTTGGCGACGCCGAAGTCGAGCACCTTCACGTACTCCGCGTCGCCGTGGCGCTTGATGAGGAAGACGTTGTCGGTCTTCACGTCGCGGTGCACCACGCCCAGCGCGTGCGCGGCGGCGAGCGCCGAGGCGAGCTGCTTGATGACGTGCATCGCGCGCTCGATGGGGAGCGGCCCCTGCGCGAGGCGGTCGGTCAGCGTGTGGCCCTGCAGCAGCTCCATCACGAAGTACACGGCCTCGGGGCGACCGTCGGGGCCGGTCTCCTGACCGAAGTCTGAAATCTCCACGATGTGCTCGTGGTTGATCTGATTCACCGCGCGCGCTTCCTGGAAGAAGCGCTGAATCAGGTCGTCGCGCTGGTACTGCTCCGGGCGCAGCACCTTGATGGCGGCCTGACGGCCCAGCAGGGTGTGCTTCGCGAGGAACACCTGCCCCATCGCGCCTTCGCCCAGCAGCTTCTCCAGCTCCCAGGGCCCCAGCGTGCGCAGGCCGATGCCGCTGCGCTTGTTGAAGTCGGTCTTCTTGATGACGTTGCCCGACGAGACGCGCGTGCGGTTGGCGTTGCCCAGCGCCTCCTCGAACTCGGCGACGGTGCGGTAGCGGTTCTTCGGGTCGTAGCCCAGCGCGCGCGCCACCACCGGCGCGAGGTGCATCGCCGCCGGCGGCAGGGTCGCCACGTTTCCCGCCGGGCGCTGCAGCGTCAGCAGCTCGTGCAGCAGCGCCGCCAGCGCCGCGACGTCACCCGCGACGGTGGGCCGCGGCCCGCCCACGAAGGCCGGCAACATGCCGAGGCCGAAGCCGGCCACCTTCACGCGCGAGCCATCGGGCGAGGGCATCAACGTCACCCACGACGCGTTGAAGTCGCCGTGCAGCACGTTCTTCGCGTGCGCCGCGCTCAACGCCTCGCCCGCCGCGGAGACGATGGCCACCGCTTCATCGGGCAGCAGCACGCCGCGCTGCCGCAGCAGCTCGTCGAGGCGGTGCCCCTCGAAGCGCTCCCACGCCACGGCCCAGCGCATCGGCCCGGCCGCGTTCACGCCCAGCGTCGCGGCGACGTTCTCGTGCGTCACCTGCATCGCCACGCGCACCGCTTCGGCGAACGAGTTGGCGCGCTCCCAGTCGGTGAAGAGCCCGGCGTTGGTGACACCCACCGACACCGGCTGACCCTGTGCGACGCCCGCGAGCTCTTCGAAGTCTTTCCGCGTGCGTACGGGCGTGAGCCCTTCGACCGCCAGCGTCGTTACCATTGATGCCACTCGGGCAGCCTAGCGCGTGAAGTTGCGGAGGCCAGCGCGCTGCGCCACCCTCGCCGCCATGACTGCGCACCGCTTCCTCCTGTTCTCGTCGTTGCTGGTCCTCGCCGGGTGCCCCGGCCCGAAGGACGACTGCGACGCGGGCGCAAACTGCAGCACCGGCGGCGGAGGCGGAGGCACCGGGGGCGGCTCCGCGGGAATGGGCGGCGGCACGGGGGGAGACAGCGGCTCGACCTTCGACGCCGGCCAGTACCCCAACTGCGGCAACGGCGACCTGAACGTCGGCGAGTCGTGCGACGACCGCAACGCCACCGCGGGAGACGGCTGCAGCGAGGCGTGCCTCCTCGAGCCCGGCTGGGTGTGTACGCCGGTGGGCGCGGGCTGCACCGCGGCGGCGTGCGGTGACGGCCTCGTCGCGGGCCTCGAGGAGTGCGACGACGGCGCGGCGATGGGCGGCGACGGGTGCTCCGCGGCGTGCACCATCGAGGAGGGCTGGGCCTGTGACGGCGGCACCTGCACGCGGACGGTGTGCGGCAACACGGTGGTCGAGGGCATCGAGCAGTGTGACGACGGCAACACCACGCTGGGCGACGGCTGCGACACGCAGTGCCACCGCGAGCCCGAGTGCACCAACGGCGTCTGCGTCGCGGTGTGCGGCGACGGCGTGTGGGCTGACAGCGAGGCCTGCGACGACGGCAACCAGCGCGACGGCGACGGCTGCAGCCACGACTGCCAACGCGAGACGGGCTTCGACTGCACGCCGCAACTGCCGGCGGCCGCGGCGTCGCTCGACATCCCCGTGGTGTACCGCGACTTCCTCCCCGGGGTGTTCACCGGCGCGGGCGGCACCGGCCACCCCGACTTCGAC
>CAMLFP010000516.1 GCA_946479335.1 uncultured Archangium sp. | reverse complement strand
CTTCATGTCGTACTCGGAGAGCGACTCGTCTGCCAGCACCAGCTCGACCGCCTCCGGCAGCACCTCGGGCGACATGAGCGATACCTTCAGCCAGCACGACGCACTGCTCGGCGCATGAAGACCCCGCAAAAAAAAAACGCCGCGCTCGAAGTGCCCCCCATTACCGGGGCACTTCGAGCGCGTTGTCACTGCAGAAGTTGCGGTGAAGCTTACTTCGCGGTGCTCAGGAGGCCGATGACCGCGTCGACGCCGGTCTGCGCGTTCGACTTCGAGGCGTACATCTCGCTGAAGCCGATGACCTGGCCGTTCGCCGCCTTCAGCACGAAGTAGTACTGGCCATCCTTCGCCTCACGCACCTCGAAGCGGGCCGCGTTCGCGCCGTTGGTGCGCACCGACGAGATGCCGTTGGTGGCCGACGACTTCGCCGCGTAGCCCTGCGACTGCAGCACGATCTCGCCGTTGTTCGCCTTCAGGTGGAAGTAGTACTTGTTGTCGAGGCCCTTGAACGTCTCGAAGCGGGTGTCGCCGGCCGCCGCGGGGCTGCTCGCCGTCACCGCGCCCACGATGGTCTGCACCGTCGTCGCGCCGCGCTCCGCGTTCGCCGCCGACGCGTACATCTCGCTGACGCCGATGATGTGGCCGTTGCCCGCGACGAGCACGAAGTAGTGCGACCCGTCGACCGCCTCACGCTGCAGGTAGCGCATCGCGTTCACGCCGTTGGTCTTCACCGTCTCGATGCCGCTCTTCGCGCCCGACAGCGTGGTGTAGCCCTGGCTCGCGAGCACCTTCTGGCCGTTGCCGGCGAGCAGGTGGAAGTAGAACTTCCCGTCCTTGCCGGTGAACGTCTCGAAGCGGCTCGACGCGGTCAGCTCGCCCGACACATCGGTGAACTCGTCGCCGTCGATGGACGCATCGGCGGGACCACAAGCGGTGACGGCGAGAGCGAGGGCGAGCAGCGAGAGGCGGAGGGCGTTCATGGAGTGTTCTTTCTGTTTATGAAGTGATGCGTTGGATGCGCCCTCTGTGTGCAGGAGTGAGGCCAAGAACCTCAGCGCGCCAACCCAGCAGATTCACGTCACCGACGCTGTCGCCATGTTGCTTCGACGCAACAAATGGAGCTAATCAAGCAACTCATGTCACATTCCACGCGCTCCGCGCTGCACGACGCCGACATGGAGTCAGTCGCTCGCCGTCTCGTCGAGGTGGCCTGCGCGCAGACCGGCGCCCGCAACGGCGCCGTCTTCCTGTGGGACGCGAAGGCCAAGGGGTTGAGCGTCGACTTCCACATGGTCGACGGCGTCATCGTCACGCTGCCGGGCACCGGGGCGGTGCTCAAGCCGAGGCGCGACGGGCGCAGCAACGGCATCGCGCTGACGTGCTTCGAGAACGCGTCTCCGTACCTGTGCAACGACACCGCGAGCGACCCCAACTACGCGCGGTACTTCCTCGACGTGGCGTCGGTGGTGTCGGTGCCCATCCCCTGGCAGGGCAAGCCGATGGGCGTGCTGTCGCTCGGCGCGCCGGTGAAAGACGCGTTCTCGTACGAGCACGTGGAGGCGCTGGAGAAGATCGCCGCCGAGTCAGGCACCTTCTTGCGACGCGCGGCGCTGGCCCGCACCACGCGCGCGGAGGGGCGCCCGTTCGTCATCAAGGGGCTCTCGCCCGGCTGGCTCGAGGTGGAGCGCAAAATCGAGCAGGTCTCCTCGGCCAACGTGCCGGTGCTGGTGACGGGCGAGAGCGGCACCGGCAAGGACCTCGTCTCGCGCGCCATCCACTTCAACTCGCGGCGGGCGAACAAGCCGTACGTCACCGTCAACTGCGCCGCCATCCCCGAGACGATGCTGGAGAGCGTGCTCTTCGGCCACGTGAAGGGCGCGTTCACCGGCGCGACCTTCGACAAGGTGGGCGAGTTCCAGAAGGCCGATGGGGGCACGCTGTTCCTCGACGAGCTGGGCGAGCTGCCGCTGATGCTGCAGGCCAAGGTGCTGCGCGCCATCGAGCAGGGCGAGGTGTCACCGCTGGGCAGCAACGAGGCGCCCAAACGCGTCGACGTGCGCTTCATCTGCGCGACCAACCGCGACCTCCCGAAGATGGTGAGTGAGGGGAAATTCCGCGACGACCTCTTCTTCCGCGTGGGCGTCATCACCGTCGAGCTGCCACCGCTGCGGTCGTACAAAGACAACCTGCCGATTCTCGCGCAGGTCTTCCTCCAGCAGGCCGCGCAGAAGCACGGGCGCAAGGTCTCGCAGCTCTCGCCCGACGCGATGCAGACGCTGCAGGCGTGGGACTTCCCCGGCAACGTGCGCGAGCTGAAGAACTCGCTGGAGCACGCGGTGGTCATGGCGAAGGGCGACACCGTCGAGGCCGTCGACCTCCCGAAGGCGATGCGCGGAAAGAGCGCACCCGCGACTCCCGAGTTGAAGCAGCCGGAGGCGCCGAAGACGCTCGCGGAGCTGCGTGAGGCGTGGCTCGCGCCGCTCGAGAAGAAGTACCTCACCGAGCTGCTCGACGCGCACGGCGGGCGCGTGGAGGCCGCGGCGAAGGTGGCCGGCGTGAATCGCGTCACGATGTACCGGTTGATGGAGAAGCACGGCGTGACGCTGCAGCGCAAAGTGAAGAGTTGAGGGTGCTCGGCAACTTTTCGCTCTTCAGCGCGCCCGCAGTTCGATGAGCACGGTCGGTGCGCAGAACAGCGTGACGATGCAGCGCGCGGAAGCGGCACGACTTTCGGACAACGAGGGTCACCTGACTCGCTGTGGGAAATTCTGCGGCCCAGCGCACGGGAGCGGCGCCAGCTTGATGAAGTGCGTCGCGCGGTCGAGGGCTCGCGGGAGCAGCGCACGACGCCCTGCACTCACGCCGTACCACCCAAAGCCCAGAGGCCCTCGCTAGGGTGTCGGCATGTCCGTCCCCGTGCAGCAGTTCCGCTCCGCGTTCCCACCGGCACCACCCGCGGCCTCTACGTGCCCGAAGTGCGGCGCGACCGCAGCGCTCGGCGCCACCGCGCGGCGCTGTGAGACGTGCGGCCTCGCCTTCGTGCTCCGCGGCGGCGCGCTGATGGACACCTCGGTGAGC
>CAMLFP010000515.1 GCA_946479335.1 uncultured Archangium sp. | reverse complement strand
TGAAGCCGCTGCAGACGCTGGAGTCCGTCGAGACGAAGGACGGCGTGCTCAAGCTGCAGTCGCGCGGGCCCGGTGACTTCCTGCTGACCATCGACGGGCGGGTGCTGATGACGTCGACCGCGCGGCGCTCCGAAGAGGCGCTGGGCAAGGCCGGCTGCGCGCACCTGAAGAACCACGCGATTCCCTCGGTGCTGGTGGGCGGGCTGGGCATGGGCTTCACGCTGCGCACGGTGCTCGACGAGCTCCCCGAGGCCGCGAAGGTGGTCGTCGCTGAATTGAACGAAGTCGTGGCGCGCTGGTGCCGCGGCCCGATGGCGGCGCTGACCGACAACGCCGTGAGTGACCCGCGCGTGACGGTGGAGCTGCGCGACGTGATGAAGCTCATCGCCGAGGCGGCGCACGGCGGGCCGGCGAACCGCTACGACGCCATCGTCATCGACCTCTACGAAGGCCCCGGCTCGGAGACGCGCCGCAACGACCCGCTCTACGGCGCGAAGGCGTGCGCGCTGGCCCGCCAGGCGCTGAAGAAGGGCGGCGTGTTCGCCATCTGGGGTGAGGCCTTCGACGAGGGCTACGTGAAGCGCCTCGAGAAGAACGGCTTCTCGGTGCGCATCAACCGGCCCGGCAAGGGCGGCCTGAAGCACGTCATCTTCATCGCCACCGCCATTTGACGGCCCCTCCCGGAGGCCGCACCATGCGTGGCTCCGATGGTGACGACGCGAGGTGACGGGCGGCTGTGACTTCACACCTCTCTGCGGAGCTCGCCGACGCGTGGGCGCGGCGCACGCTGGACCCCTCGCAACACGCCGCCGTCGAAGCCCACCTCGCGGGGTGCGACGCGTGCCGCGCGCAGTTCGCCTTCGACTCGGAGCTCTCGCGCACCGCCGTCGCTGCCCCACCGCGCGGCAGCCTGCGGGCGCCGTTGGAGCAGCTGGGCCGCTACCGCGTCACCGAGCGCCTCGGCGCGGGCGCGATGGGAGAGGTCTTCGCCGCGGAGGACCCGGAGCTGGGCCGCACCGTGGCCCTCAAGGTCCTGAGCGCGCGCGACGCGACGGACAGCCCGGTGGGCCTCACCTCGCAGGCGCGCAGCCAGCTGCTGCAGGAGGCCCGCGCCGCCGCGCGCGTGCAGCACCCCAACGTCGTCGCCATCTACGACGTCATCAGCGACGGCGAGACGCTGGCCATTGCCATGGAGCTGGTGCGCGCCGGGACGCTGCGCGACTGGCTGCGGGTGCCCCGCCCCTGGCGCGCGACGCTGCAGGTGTTGCTCGACGCCGGCCGCGGCCTGGAGGCGGTGCACGCCGCCGGGCTGCTGCACCGCGACTTCAAGCCCGCCAACGTGCTGGTGGGTGACGAGGGCCGCGCGCGCGTCGCCGACTTCGGCCTCGCGCACGTGGTGAATGACGCTTCGCGCGCCGCGGGCCTGACCGGCACCCCCGCGTACATGTCGGCGCAGACGCTGCGCGGCGAGGCGCCCACCACCGCCGACGACGTCTACGCCTTCGCCGCCACGGCGTGGGAGGCGCTCTACGGCCGCCGCCCCTCCGACGCCGACACGCTGGAGGGGCTGCTGCAGGCCGCCGCGCGCCCGCCGCCGCCGGTGCCGGGCGGCGAGGTGCCCACGCGCATCGGCGAAGCGCTGCGCCGGGGTCTCGACCCGCTCCGCGCGCAGCGCCCGACGTTGGCCGAGCTGTTGAAGGTCTTCGAGCGCGCGCTGCGGCCGCGGTCTTCACGCGCGCCGCTGGTGGTGGGCCTGGGGCTCTCGCTGGTCGCGGCGCTGGCGGGCGTCGTCAGCTGGTCGATGCAGGCGCGGCTCGAGCGGCAGTGCGCCGAGCTCTCCGCGCCGGAGCGCCTGGGGCTGACGCCGGCCCTCGAGAACACCGCGTTGGCGCACTGGGCCCAGCGCTGGCAGGCGCGGCGCAGCGAGGCCTGCCTCGGGGCGTCACCGGCGCTGGAGAACAGCCGGCAGCGTGAGGCGGCGGGCTTCTGCCTCGACCAGCTCCGCCCGCAATTCGCGCACCTCGCGCGGGCCGTGCTGGCGCCGGGCCGCACGCTGGAGCAACGCACCGCGCTCCTCGCCCTCACGGAGAACCTCCCGGCGCCGGAGTCGTGCCTCACCGGCGCCGCCGGCGAGCCCCCCAGCGACAGCACCTTGGCGCTGGAGGTCGATGCGTTGCGCGAGTCGGGCGAGGTGGCACGCGCCCTCGAGGTGGCCAACGCCGCCTTCGCCGCAGACGCCGGCGCCGACCCGCACCTCGCCGCGGCGCTGCACCTCGCGCGCGGCCGGGCGCTGATGAACCAGGGCGAAGCCGAGGGCGCGCTGGCCGACTACGTGGAGGCCGCGGTGCGCGCGGAGCAACTCCACGACGACACGCTGCGCGCGGCGGCGCTGGTGGCGCAGGCCCGGCTGCTGGCCTTCACCCGGCAGGACTACGACGCCGCGGCGCCGCTGATGCGCTCCCTCCGCCCGTTGCTGGAGCGCGCCGCCAGCCCCTCGACGCGCATCGACGCGTGGCTCCTCGACGCCGCCATCACCGCCCACGACGGCCGGCCCGCGGAGGCCGAGCCCCTGCTGCGCCAGGCGCAACAGTTGGCCGCGACCCTGGGCGACACCACGCGCGAGCTGGAGGCCCTCACCCGGCGCCTCGACATCAGCCTGGAGCGCGGCACGGCCGACGCGCCCGCGCTGCTGGACGAGGTGTGGGCCCGCGCGCTGGTGCTGGCGCCGCAGAGCCCCAGCGCCTTCGCCGGGCTGCTGGAGAGCCGCGGGCACGCCGCGATGTTGATGGGCCGCACCGACGAGCTGCGCGACACCGTGGAGCGCCAGCGCGTGGTGATGGCCGGCGATGCGTCTCCACGCGGCGCGCTGCTCCGCTTCCTCGCCGACTGGCAGCTGGTGGAGGCGCTGGGCGATGAGGCAGCCGCGCGCCGGGTGTTGGCGCAGCTCCCGGAGACCTGGGCGCGCTTCAAGGCCGCGCGCGTCGAGCTGTCCTCCCCGGGGTCTCCCCCTGGCCGCATTCTCCCCGCGGGGGTGCCCCGCCCGGTGCCGGCGAGCGACTTCCGTGCCGCGGTGTACCCCCCCGGGGACGACCGCGAGCCTGCCG
>CAMLFP010000514.1 GCA_946479335.1 uncultured Archangium sp. | reverse complement strand
CCGCGTCTTTCGAACCACTGGCGGCGCGCACCGCGACCACGCCCAACGGCAGCAGCGCGAGGCCCGACACGTTGATCGCGAGGAACAGCGCCATCGAGTTGGTGGCGACGCCCTTGCGATCGTTGAGCGAATCGAGCTCCGCCATGGCCTTGAGGCCGAACGGCGTGGCGGCGTTGCCCAGGCCCAGCATGTTCGCGGCGAAGTTCATGATCATCGCCGCCATCGCCGGGTGCGACGGCGGCACCTCGGGGAACAGCCGCGTCATGATCGGCTTGAGGAGGTTCGCCATCGAGCGCAGCAGGCCCGCCTCGCGCACCACGCCGAAGAGGCCGAGCCACAGCGTCATCTGCCCGATGAGCGAGAGCGCGAGATCAGCGGCCGACTTCGCCGAGTTGATGCTGGCGTCGGAGACCTTCGGCATCGTGCCGGTGAAGGCACCGACCAGCACCGAGATCACGATCAGCGCGAGAAAAATCCAGTTCACGAGGCGCCCATGCACGCACGCGGGCAGAAAGAAGGCGAATTTTCTGACACAACGCGCACCGTGACCGACGCCTTCCCTTCTCCAGCGTGGTGCGTGCGCGCCATCGCCAGCTTGAACGCCGACGCCGATCTCATCCCCGCGGCGCGCGGGTGGCAGGGAGACTTCGGCGTGATCATCGACCGCCCCGAAGGCCCGCTCGCCATCTCACTGGGCGAGCCGGTCGACGGTCAGTTTCCGGCTCCGCGCTTCGTCGATGAGTTGGAGCTGGCGCGCCTGGCGCCGAGGTACTTCGCCCGCGCGACGCAAGAAGACTGGTGGGCGCTCATCGAGGGAAGGCTGGACCCCATCGCGGCCATCGTGCAGAAACGGCTGCTCGCCAAGGGTGACCTCACGCAGATGGTGATGCGGCTTCAATACAAAGGGCTGGCGCGACGCTGGCTCGCAACGCTTCGAAAGGGAGACTGAAGATGGGCCTCGCAACCGCGCTCAAGCAGTACACGACGCAGCTCTCGCAGAAGGCGATGGAGAAGATCTTCGCCGACGAGCAGCGCGCCCAGAAGGTCGCGGAGGCCATCGGCCGCGCGCAGCAGGCGAAGAAGAAGTTCGACAAGACGCAGCGCACGGTGCTGCACCAGCTCAACTTCGCCACCAAGGCCGACTTCAAGGACCTGGGGAAGCAGTTGTCGGCGCTGAAGAAGCGGGTTCAAGCGCTCGACGCAAAACTCTGATTGACGTGAGAAATGGCGCGTGGCACTTAGCGCGCCGCTTTAAGGGCACATAGCTCAGCGGTAGAGCATCGCCTTCACACGGCGGGGGTCCCAGGTTCGAAACCTGGTGTGCCCACTTAAAGAAAAGGCCGGAGTCGCTTCTCGCGGCTCCGGCCTTTAGATTTTGCGAGCAGTACGACCCCGTAGCTCAGTTGGATAGAGCGGCGCTTTCCTAAAGCGTAGGCCGCAGGTTCGATTCCTGCCGGGGTCACTTCGCTGCGTCGAGGCGCTTCCTGGTCAGCTCGAGGTAGGTGCGATCGAGATCGAAGCCCACGAAGCGGCGGCCCTTGCTGACGGCCGCGACGCCGGTGGTGCCGGAGCCGCAGAACGGGTCCAACACGAGCGAGTCTTCTTCGGTGCACGCGTCGACGATGCGCGAGAGCAGCGAGAGCGGCTTCTGCGTGGGGTGCTTGCCGTGCGTCTTCTCTCCCGGCTTGGCGGTGGTCATCGTCCACAGCGCGCCGTTGCCGTCATCGTTGAGTTCTTCTTCACCGGTCTTCGGCAGCGCCCAGACGTCGCGCATCTGCTTGCCGCCGTTCTCGGCCTTCATGTCGTTGTAGTTGAAGCGGTGCTGCAGCTTGCCCTTCGCGCCCGGCGACGCCCACACGAGGATCTCGGTGGAGTGCGTGAAGTAGCGGCACGCGAGGTTCGGGCTGGCGTTCGGCTTGTACCAGGTGACGGTGTTGAGCAGCTTGTAGCCGAGCTGCTGCATCGCGAAGCCGACGGAGAAGATGACGTGCTGCGTGCCCGACACCCAAATGGTGCCGGTGGGCTTGAGCAGGCGCTGGCACTTCTTGAGCCACTCGGAGGTGAAGGCGTGATCGGCCTCCACGCCGTTGCTCTTGTCCCAGTCGCCCTTCTTCACCGCCGCGCGCTTGCCGCCCGAGCAGGTGAAGCCGCCGTTCGAGAGGAAGTACGGCGGGTCGGCGAAGATCAGGTCGAAGGTCTGATCGGCGAACTGGTCCATCAGCGCGAGCGAGTCGCCCTGGTAGAGCACGTAGTCCTTGCTGCGGGCGTAGACGTGCTCGGAGAGCTCCGAGGGTGACTGCTGGGGGCTGCGCGCGTGGGAAATCGAAGACGACATCCATCCTCCGTGGGTGATTGATCGACCGCTGCTACAGGTCTGATCGACACGGTACGTGAGGTTGGATCGCTGTCTATTTTTCGGATCGCCTACGCGGCGGCGGCTTCGAAGGTGTCGTACAGCGTGACGCCGTCGGCGCTCCTCGGCTTGCCCTGTTCACGCGCGAGCGCGCGGTCGAGCGAGAGCAGCGCGATCTCCTGCTGCGCGTCGGAGGGCGGCTGGGTGGTGATGTTCTGCAGCCAGATGCCGGGTTTGGTGAGCGCCTTGATGAACGCCGGGCACGAGTCCTTCGCGCTCCAGCGCTGCAGCTCGTACGCGATGCCCGCGATGGGGAACGCCATCGGCAGCTTGATGCCGATCATCAGCAGCTGGTTCACGAAGTCGTTCGGGTGCAACCGCGGCACGAAGGGCAACAGCGCGATGTGCAGCAGCACCGCCACGCCCACCACGATGAACAAGAACGAGGTGCCGCAGCGCGGGTGCAGCGTGGTGAACGGCTTCGCTTCGGCAACGGTGAGCGGCTTGTACGACTCGTAGGTCCAGATCGCCTTGTGTTCGGCGCCGTGGTAGCGGAACAGGGTCTTCGCGTCCTCCGTCTTGGAGAGCACGAAGATGTACCCCACGAGGATCAGCACGCGGAACACGCCGTCGACCGCGTGGAACGCGACGCTCTGTGTGTCGAACGACGGGCCGATGGCCTTGCCCACCAACCAGGTGAGCGCGTGCGGCAGGCCGATGAAGAACAGCATCATCATCGCGGTCGCGGCGACGAGCATGAAGTC
>CAMLFP010000513.1 GCA_946479335.1 uncultured Archangium sp. | reverse complement strand
ACGCGGCCGCGCAGCTGGTGCAACTGCGAGAGCCCGAAGCGCTCGGAGTGCTCCATCACCATCACCGACGCGTTGGGCACGTCGACGCCGACCTCCACCACCGTGGTGGACACGAGGACGTCGACCTCATGCGCGCGAAACGCGTTCATCACCGCGTCCTTCTCGTCTTGCTTCATGCGGCCGTGCAGCAACGCGATGCGCGCCTCGGGGAAGACGGCCTTGAGCTGCTCCGCGCCCTGCGTCGCGTCGGAGAGGTCGACCTTCTCGCTCTCTTCCACCAGCGGGTAGATGACGTACGCCTGGTGGCCCTTCTGGAGCTCCTCGCGTACCAATTCGTACGCGCGCCCGCGGGCCTTCTCGGTGAAGACCTTCGTCTCGATCGGCGTGCGGCCCGGCGGGAGCTCGTCGATCACCGACACGTCGAGATCGCCGTACATCGTCATCGCCAGCGTCCGGGGGATGGGCGTCGCCGTCATCACCACCACGTCGGGGCGGACGCCTTTGTCCATCAGCGCCTGCCGCTGCATCACGCCGAAGCGGTGCTGCTCGTCGATCACCACCAGGCCCAGCTTCGAGAACTCCACTGAGCCCTCGAGGAGCGCGTGCGTACCGACCGCGACCTGCACCCGGCCCGACGCGACCGCCTCACGCTGCCGCCGCTTCTCGCTGGCGGTGCCGCTGCCGGTGATGAACGCGACCTCCACGCCGAGCGGCGCGAGGAGCCGGCTGAACGTTCGATGGTGCTGCTCCGCGAGGATCTCGGTGGGCGCCATCACCGCCACCTGGAAGCCGTTCTGCACCGCGAGCGCCGCGCCGATCATCGCCACCGCGGTCTTGCCGCTGCCGACGTCACCCTGCACCAGCCGGTTCATCGGCTCCGGCCGCGCCATGTCACGCGCGAGCTGCGTCACCACGCGCTGCTGGGCGCCGGTCAACTGAAACGGCAACAACGCCTTCGCGCGCTCCACGAACTCGGGCCGGGTGTCGAAGGCGATGCCCGGCTGCACCTTCACGCCCTGGCGCCGCAGCGCCATGCCGAGCTGCAGGAAGAACAGCTCGTCGAAGGCCAGCCGCTGGTGCGCGTCAGAGACGTGGAGGTCCAACGCGTCGAGCGGCGCGTCGGCGGGAGGGAAGTGGATGAACTCCAGCGCCTCGCCGAGCCCCATCAGCCCCAGCTTCTCGCGGAGCGCGCCCGGCAACGGCTCCTCGATGCTCGCGGCGAAGCGGCTGGCCACCTTGAAGGCCAGCTCGCGCACCTGGCGCTGCTCGTGGCGCTCGAAGCCCGGGTACACCGGCACGATGCGGTTGAAGTGGATGGGTGAGGTCTCGACGTCATCGGCGGGCTCGATCTCCGGGTGGGGGATCTCCCAACCGAAGTTGGTGGCCCGCACCTCTCCCGAGGCCACCAGCTGCTTCCCTTCAGGGAACCGCGCCTTGAGCCACGGGCCCGTCTGGAAGAACACGGCGGCGATCGAGCCGGTCTCGTCGGCCAGCACCGCGCGGAACTGGCGACGCCCGCGCCCGAACGACTCCTCCGCGCGGCGCACGGTGGCGATGAAGGTGGCGCGCTCGCCGCTCTTGAGCTGCGCGATCTTCTTGAGCGTCCGCCGGTCTTCGTAGACGCGCGGGAGCAGGAACAGCACGTCGCCCACGCGGGTGATGCCCTTCTTGTTCAGCGTCCCCGTCAACCGCGGGTTGCGGATCAGCTTCGCGTCTTTGAGCGCCGTCGCCAGCGGCCCGGCGGCGGGAGCGATGCTCAAGATCTTCGCGGGCCCCTCCTCGTCGGTGGCCGCGCTCTTCCGCTTCTTCGCGGGGCCCTTCTTCGCCGGCGGTGCCTTGGGAGCCGCAGCCCGCGACTGACGTGCCGCAGGCGGTGCGACGGGCGGCGGAGCGGGCGGCGCGGGGACGCCACCACGCACGATCACCAGCACGCGCGAGATCGACGCGCGCCGCGCGGTCTCATCAGCGGAGTCGATCAGCTCGAGCTCCGCGGAGAGCGCCTCGGTGACACGCGGCTCGACGAGCCCCCGGGAGCGGGAGATCGCGGCGCTCAGGTTGCTGCGCAGGCCTCGCACCGCCGTGAGATTCGCGAGCGCGAACTGCAGCGGCTTGAGCAGGACGTCGAGCGGCCCGGGGCTAGGCGACATCCTCGAAGGACACGGCGAGCACTTCGTACTCGCGGTTCCCGCCCGGGCTGTTGATGGTGGCGATGTCGCCGACGCTCTTGCCGATCAACCCGCGCGCGACCGGCGAGTTGATGGAGATCCACCGCTTCTTCAGGTCGGCCTCGAACTCGCCGACGATGCGGTAGTTGACCTTCTTCTCGGTCTCGCAGTCGAGCAGCTCGACCTGCGCGCCGAAGAGCACCTTCTTCTGGCCCTTGAAGGCGGTGACGTCGATGACCTCGGCGCGGGCGATCCACGCGTTGAGGTTCATGACGCGGCCCTCGATGTGGCCCTGCTTCTCCTTGGCCGCGTGGTACTCGGCGTTCTCACGGAGATCTCCGTGGGCACGGGCGACCTCGATCTCCGCGGAGATTCTCGGGCGCTCGACCGAGGTGAGGTGCTTGAGCTCCTCCTGCATCTTCTTCAGGCCGGCGGGGGTCGTGGGGAATCGTTCGTCACTCATCGCGAACTCCTTGCGAAAGCCGCGCACCGTAGCGCCCGGCTGTCGTCGGGTCTACCCTGTACGGCGTGTTGTCCGTCAAAGAACTCCGCTCCCTCTCCGCGAGGCTCAGCCCCGAGCAACTGCGCAAGCAGCTCGGCCCCTTCGTGCTCGTGCAACAGCCGCCAGATCTCGGCTTCAGCACCCCGCGCACCGAGATGATGGGCTCGCTGCCGGTCAACGTTCGCGAGACGAAGATGGTGGCGCCCGAGAAGGTGTCGGCCGGCGCGCTGGGCCTGCTCTTCCAGTTCGATGATCTCGTGGTGGCCACCGTGCCGCCGCTCAAAGACGACGACGAGCTCACCGTGGGCCGGCAACCCGACAACGATCTGGTGCTCGATCACTCGTCGGTCTCGAAGCGCCACGCGGTGCTCCGGTGGGACGAGGCGCACCAGCGCTGCACCGTGAAGGACCTCGGCAGCACCAACGGCACGCACCTCAACGCCAGCACGCG
>CAMLFP010000512.1 GCA_946479335.1 uncultured Archangium sp. | reverse complement strand
GAGGTGCCGACGTTGCCGCGCTCGTCGCTGACGCTGATCGCCGGCGGCTCGACGCTGGGCGCGTTCATTCTGCAGGGCCGCCTGAACACGTTTCTGCAGAACGACGACACGCGCATCACCACCGGCATCGACGTACGCGATCAGCCCGACAACTACTTCGGCGTCGGCTTCCGCAACGGCTTCACGCATGTGCTGGGCAAAGACACGACGTATCTCCGGCGCACGTGGTGGAACCTCGACCCCACGTTGCTCAAGCGCATCGTCGGCAAGTTCTACGTCGGCGTGACGCTGCAGTTCTCGGGGAGCGTCGGGCGCGAACTCAGCCCCGGCGTCGCGAGCGACCCTGACTTCGCGCGCTCCGGAGCGTCGATCATCAACACCGGCGTGGGCCTCACCGCGCAGTACGACTCGCGCGACGTGCCCATCAACGCGTGGAAGGGGATGCTCCTCTCCGCGACGTGGACCGGCTACGCGCCGGTGCTCGGCGCGAACACGTTGTTCCACACGCTGAGCCTCGACTACCGGCACTACGTCACGCTGTTCCGCCGCGGGAGCACGCTCGCGTGGCAGGTGAAGTACCGCACCGCGTTCGGCGACGCGCCGTGGTCGGAGCTCAGCCAGGTCGGCACCCCCTTCGACCTCCGCGCGTACCGCTGGGGGCAGTTCAGGGATCGCACCGGCTTCACCGCGGTGCTCGAGTACCGCTTCATGTTGCCGTTCGACGAGAAGTCGCTCTGGTCGCACCTCGGCGTCGCGGCGTGGGGTGGCGTGGGCGCGATGAGCCCGACGCCGCTGCCCGACTTCACGCGCGTGTTGCCGTCGGTGGGCGCGGGCCTGCGCGTGGAGCTGCTCCAGCGCGTCACCCTTCGCCTCGACGTGGGCTTCGGCCGCAACTCACGCGCCGTGTACTTCAACTTCCTCGAAGCGTTTTAGCTAGAGCGGGTACCACCACGCGCGGCCGTCGTTGGCGACGAAGCGGTAGTCCATCACCGCGGGCCACAGCGGTTGCACGCACTGCGCGTCCCACGCGTCGAGTTGGGCGCTCAACCGCGCGACGTCGTCAGGGCGCTCAGCGGAGAGATCGTGGAGCTCGCCGGGGTCGACCGAGAGGTCGAAGAGCGCGCTGGCCTTCGCGAGATCATCACGCAGGAACTTGAGCGACCCGCTGCGCACCGCGCGCGTGTACCCGGCGCGCCAGAAGAGCGCCTCGTGCGGCTCTCCCTGCTTTTCGCCGCGCACGTACGGGAGCAGATCGACGCCGTCGTAGACGCGGTCCTGCGGCAGCGGGAGCCCCGTGGCCTCCGCGATGGTCTTCACGATGTCGACGGAGCTCACCGGTGCGTCAAAGGTCGCGCCCTCGGGGATCTGCCCGGGCCAACGCATCGCGAAGGGCACGCGCACGCCGCCCTCGAAGAAGGTGAACTTCCCACCCTGCAGCGGCGCGTTGGAGGTCGCGTGGGTGTACAGCGCCGCGCCGTTGTCGCTGATGAAGATGACGAGCGTGTTGTCGCGCAGCCCCTGCTGGTCGATCGCATCCAACACGCGGCCCACGGAGTGATCGAGCGAGCGGATCAGCGCCTTGTACACGCGCCGGTTGAGGTCATTCTCGTCGGGGAACGCGTCGAAGTCTTCCTGCTTCGCTTGAAACGGCGTGTGCGGGTTCTGGTACGGCAGGTAGAGGAAGAAGGGCTCGGCCTTGTGGCGATCGATGAAGTCGATGGCCTCATCGGTGAAGACGTCGGGCAGGTAGCGCGGCTCTTCGACCACCTGATCATTGCGCACCAGCGCCGCGATGCCCGAACGGCCGCGGCCCCAGATGAATTGATCCGAGAACTCCGGAAGGTGCCGGTTGATGATGCCTTTCTGATCGGCCGGCGACGCGTAGAGCGAGTACGCCTCGTAGAAACCGGTGAACTCCTCGAAGCCGCGGTGCTGCGGTTGGAAGTCGCGGTTCCACCCGAGGTGCCACTTGCCGAACATGCCCGTCGCGTAGCCCGCGCGCTGCAGCAGCTCCGGCAACAGCAGCTCCGACTTCGGGATGCCCTGACGCTGGATGTCTTCGTCGTCGGGCTTGCGCGGCTCAAGCAACCGCCAGTCGTCGGTGGTCATGAACATGCGCGCGAACAGGAACTCCAGCCCCGAGCCAACGTAGCGATCGTGCGGTTGCGCCTCGTGCCCGAAGCGCTGCTGGTAGCGCCCGGTCAGCAGACTCGCGCGCGACGGGGAACACAGCGCCGCGGTGACGTAGCCCGCGCCGTAGCGCACGCCTTCCTTCGCGATGCGATCGAGGTTTGGCGTGGAGACGCGCCCGTCGTCGTACATCGTGGTGTCGGCGCGCCCGAGATCGTCGGCGACGATGAGCACCACGTTGAGCTTCTGCTTCGGCGTCACCTTCGGTTGCGAAAGCCACGCCTCGCGGCCCGCCAGCGATCTCTCGTCGACGTGAATGCGGTACTTCTCGCCACCCGTGGCGCACGCGCACAACAACGAGACGAGCAGGGCACGCTTCATGGCGAGGTGCGCGCTCTACCATCTCGTGTGGCTCCTGGCGCTCGCGTGCACGAAGAAGCCTGAGGCTCCGCGGCGGGAGTGCGGCGAATGTCACCGCGCGCAGTTTGACGCGTGGGCCCGGTCGCATCACGCGCGCGCCCAGGGCGTCGCCGACGGCGGCTTCGAGGGGCACCCCGTACGCTTCGTCATCGGCGCGGAGCCGGTGCGGCAGGCGGTGGTCGAGCTCGACGGCGGCCTCCACGCGGCGCCGTTCAATCTGCTCGATGGTGAAGCGATTCCCCCGACGCTCGCGGGGCCAGCGGGTGATTGGCGCGGGCCGCGCTACGCGTGGGCGGGGAGCTGCGCGCCGTGCCACGCGACGGGGTTTCAGGTGAACGCGGTGAAGTGGCGGTCGCTCTCGGTGAGCTGCGAGGCGTGCCACGTGTCGACGGACGGCGGGCACGCGTTCACTCCGCTCGCGCGGATCAACACGTTCGAGTTCGTCGATGGCGGAGCGATCGCGCGCCCGCGTGAAGTGCATGGCGACACGCAGACGGAGACCTGCGCGCAGTGTCACCTGCGCCGCCGCGCGTTGGTCGATGACGGCGCTCCGGTGCGCGCGCTGCTCGAT
>CAMLFP010000511.1 GCA_946479335.1 uncultured Archangium sp. | reverse complement strand
GCGAACGTGCGGCCCAGCGACGGCGAGGTGAAGTCGCTCATCTCCGTCTGCACCAGCACCGTCACCTGCTGCCCGACCTGCAGCGAGGGCACCGACGACACCGCGGCCCACTGGCCCGACTCGAGGCGCAGGTACGTGTACTGCGGCACCTGCAGCACCTCGGCGACGCGACCGCTCAACGTGTCTGCCGAAGGCGCGGCGTTGGGCATGGGCATCGCCGCGGGCGGAGGTGAGGCCGGCTTCTCGCTCGCGCCGGCGACGACGGTGAAGCGGCCGACGACGATGCCGAGGGCGAAGGTGATGACTCCGGTGAGGATGAGCTTCTGCATGCGGGGCTTCTTTCACTGCGCGACTTCAGAAGTCGACGGTTCCGTTGATGTGTTTCGCCGGGTTCACGAAGGTCTTCTGCGCGGTGACGTTCGAGTGGCACGTCTCGCACGCAGCGTTGGCCGGGTGCGGCGCGGGCGGCGGCGCGCCGTGACATGAGTCGCACAGCAATTGCGAGCCGTCGACGCGCGTCCACTGCGGCGTCGTCGCGGTGCCGCCACCGGGCGCGCCGGTGAAGTGCTGGATGTCATGACACGCGCTGTTGGCGCAGGTGCCGTTGCTCCACACGGGCGTGGCGCCGTTCGCCACCGCGACGCCGGAGAAGCGCACGTCGGTGACGCCGTTGAGGTGGCCCGCCGCGAACACCGCGCCGGGCACCACGTGACACTCGGCGCACTGCACGCTGCGCGCGAAGGTGCCGCCGTCGAGGTGCACCTGATGGGCGTCGGGGCCCGTGCCTCCGTCGAGGCTGCGCGGCGGCGCGGGCGAGTTCGTGCTGCCGTGACACCCGGAGCAGCTCGTCGGCACCGAGACGTCGAGGGTGCCATCGACGTGACGCGCGCGGTTCTCCGCGGAGATGGGCGGGTGACACAGGCTGCACTGCGTGACGGCCGGGTGGGGCGCTGGCGGCGGCGCGCCGTGACACCCGCTGCACGTGAGCCCGGTCGTGGAGGTCCACGCCGGAGACGCGCCGAAGTGACACGAGGCCGCGCAGCTCTGCGTCGTGGCGTTGAAGTTCGCGACCTGCACCACGCCGTCCGGGTGCTGCGGCGCCGCGGGCGTCGTGGGCACGACGTGACAGCTCGCGCACGACACCGGCCGCGTGGTGACGCCGCCCTGCAGGTGCTTCGCGTGCGCGCCGACGTCGGCGCCACCGTCGAGCAGCGGAGGCGGTGCGCCGGTCGCGTCGCTCCCATGACACGCGTTGCATGCCGTCGTGAGCTGCACCGTGCCGTCGACGTGCAGCTCCGGGTGCGCGATGGAGCCGTCATTCGCCACCACCGCGCCGTGACAGCCCGCGCACGCGCCCGCCTGGGGATGCGGCGACGGCGGCGGCAGGCCATGGCAGGTGCCGCAGGTCTCGTTCTCCGCGCGCGGGCGCGTCCACACGCCCGACACCGCGCCGTGGCAGCCCGAGTCGCGGCAGGTGCGCGAGCCGAGGTCCCAACGCCCACGCGCCAGCACCACCTGCGTCACGCCGTCGTTGTGCTGCGGCGCCTCCGGGGTGGCGGGCACGAGATGACACGCGGTGCACGGCACCGGCGCGCTGAGCGTGGAGTTCGTCAGGTGACGCTGATGCGCGCCCACGCCCGGGTAGTCGCTGCCCGTGTTGCCGAAAGTGTCATTCGGCGGCGCCGCGCGGAGCAGGGCGGTGCCGTCGCGCGTCGAGTCGCCATGACAGCGCGTGCACGTCTGGTCTTCGTGCCCGTTCGGCTCACGCGGAATGAAGCAGCCCGTGAGCACCAGCGTGAGCAGCACCCCCCGCTTCGCTCCCCAGGAGAGAGGGAATTGGCGGCGGCTCATCGCGCGCCTCCGTGACAGGCCGCGCATTGCGGCGCGCTGACGGGCTCCGTGCTGCGCCAGCCCAGCGGGTGCGGCGTACCGCCCATGCCGCCCACGCGGTGACACCGCACGCAGTTGCTCGCCGCGCCCTGGTCGTGACACGCGGCACAGCTCGTCACATCGCGCCGCGCGTCTTGCCCGTGCAGGTTGTTGAACGCGCCTAGGCCGCTCGCCCACCCCGGAGGGTGCGGGCTCGACGCGTTGTTCACCGCCGCGCTCACCCCGCGCGACGCATGGCACGCGTCACACTCGGTGCGCACGTGGCAGCTGAAGCACTGCCCCGGTTGCGACCGCGCCTCGATGGCGTGCCGCGAGAGGAAGTCGAAGCGGTGCACGTACTCGCGCTCGATGGCCTGCGGGTTGCGCGTCTGCGGGCCCAACGGCTTCGTCGAGTCGTGGCACGAGTCGCAGCTGGTCTGCGCGTGACACTGTGAACAGAGCGCGCCCTGCGCCCGCGCTTCGCCGCCATGTCGCTTCAGCCACGCCGCGTCGTGCGAGAGGAACGTCACCGGCTTCAGCCCGCGGAGGTCAGACGGCTTGTGGCAGCCGCTGCACTGCCCCTGCTCGAACTGCGCTTGATGCACATGACACTGCGTGCACGTCGCCATCGGAGGGAAGAGCGGCGGCCCGCCCTCGGTGCCCACCGCGCCCGCGTGGCACTTCACGCACTGCCCGGAAATCTCCGAGAGCTCGAGGTGCAGCGGGTGGTCGAAGACAATCGACTTGCCCGCCGGGAGCTCCGCCGCGGCCGGCCGCATCACGTTGCGCCAGCGCTGCGCGCCGTCTTTTTCATGGCACGTGATGCACTGACCCTGCGCGGGCAACACGAAGGTGCCGTGCGCTTCGGTGTGACAGCTCACGCAGGTCAGGCACTTCGGCTGGCCTTCGCCACCGCACGCGTTCTCCGCGAGGTGGGCGCGGTGTGGGAAGCGCGTCAGCAACGTGCGCGTGCACGCCGCGGCGGCGACCGCGAGGGCCGCGAAGAGCGCGGCGCGAATGAAGGCCCGGTTCAAATGCCACCTCCGGCGCTCACGGGGTCGAGCTCCATCACGATGCGCGCGAGCCCCTGCGCTTCGAAGGTCGCGTACGGCGTGGTCATCATGGTTCCAGAGAGCGTCGTGGTGACCCACCTCGCGACGCGGTACTCGACGCTGGCGATGCCGGTGGCAGACGCGCGCGTGTTCCGAATCGGCGTGTCATAGAAATAGACGGCGGCGTCGGCGGAGAAGCTCAGCTCCTTGAGCGCCTTCCA
>CAMLFP010000510.1 GCA_946479335.1 uncultured Archangium sp. | reverse complement strand
TTCTGCGCCACGGAGCCCGAGGGCCAGCCGTCGTGGCCCGCCGCGCTCGATGGTCAGGAGCGCGAGGCCGTCGGCGAGCTGTCGTGCGTGCGCTTCCTCGACCCCAACAAGGCGCCGTACCAGTGGAAGCTGCAGCTCACGCTCCCGGCGCCGTCGATGAAGCTGGGCGGCCTCACCATCTCTCCGGAGCTCGCCACCATCGGCGACCAGGGCTTCGTGCTGGAGGCCGGAGACAAGAAGCAGATCTGCTACGCGTCGGGCACGCGCGAAGGCTCGAAGCTCGAGAAGACCTGGTTCCACCCCAGCGGTCGCTACGCCGCCGCGCAGATCGACGGGAACTTCCGTCACTGCGTGGTGACCCTCGTGCCGACGCGCGCGCCGAAGCCCGCGAAGCCGCCGAAGGCCGCGAAACCGAAGAAGAAGAAGTGAGGCGCGGCTAGAGTCACGCGCCTTGGAAACGATCGGGCAACCGCTGTGGTTCGGCCAGTACCGGCTCACGTCGCGCATCGCGACGGGCGGCATGGCCGAGGTCTACGTCGGCCGTCACATCACCCCCGAGGGCGTGTTCGGCCCGGTGGTCGCCGTGAAGCGGCTGCTCCCGCACCTGGTGAAGGACTCCACCATCGTGCGCATGTTCCTCAACGAGGCGCGCATCACCGCGCAGATCAACCACCCCAACGTGGTGAAGATCTACGAGCTCGGTCAGACCGACGAGGGCCCCTTCATCGCCATGGAGCTGCTGGAGGGCCGCAGCTGGGCGGAGCTGCGCACCGCGGCGATGGAGAACGGCCGCCGCATGCCCGCCAGCATCGCGATGACCATCTTGTGTGAGGCCTGCAAGGGCCTCGACGCCGCCCACCGCGCGGTCGACGAGAACGGCCAGCTGCTGGCGCTGGTGCACCGCGACTTCACGCCCGACAACATCCACGTCGGGGTGAAGGGCGAGGTGAAGGTGATCGACTTCGGCGTGGCGCGCACCTCGGCGTGGGGCAGCGGCACCGAGCCCGGCACGCTCAAGGGCAAGTTCTTCTACATGTCGCCGGAGATGATCAACGCGAAGCCCGTCGACCACCGCGCCGACATCTTCGCGGCCGGCGTGATGCTCTACGAGCAGCTCTGCGGGCGGCGCCCCTTCACCGGCAACTCCGTCGACGAGGTGGTGCTGCGCATCGCCCGCGAGGAGCCCACCCCGCCCTCGGCGTACGACCCCGCCACGCCGCGCGCCCTCGAGCAGGTGTGCCTGCGCGCGCTCGCGAAAGACCCGCAGCAGCGCTTTCAATCGCTGGCCGACTTCGTCAGCGCGCTGGAGCAGGCCACGCAACTGGCGAGCGCGAGCGAGGTGGGCGAGTACGTCTCGCAGCTCTTCCCCCCGCAGGACTCGCGCCGCGACACCCTGCGCCGCGCGCGTGAAGCCGACCCGTCGCAGCCCGGCGCGCGCCCACCGCTGACGCCGGGCGCCGGCCTCGAGGCCACCCTGCCCTCACCCGTCGCCGCGCATCGGCCCGCCCGCAGCGCACCGACCCGGGCGCATGGGGTCGCCGCGGCCGCGCCTCCCGCGAAGTCGAAGGCCCCGCTCATCGTCGGCGCGGTGCTGGTGCTCGTGGCGCTCGCGGGGGGCGGCTGGCTCCTCTCGCAGCGTGAGGCCCTCTCGGCGGCTGATCAGCTCGCGAAGGCGGAGTCGCTCAGCGGCAAGGCGCGCTCGGAGGCCGTCGCGAAGCTGGCGACCGTGCCCGACGTCACCGACGCGCAGCTCACGCGCGCCGCGGAGATCATCGTCGAGGCGCAGGACTGGGACTCCGCGCTGACGCTGACCGACGCGTGGGAGCTCAAGGCCCCGCAGAGCCTCGAGGCGCGGTTGCTGGAGGCGCGCGCCGCGGTCGAGACGCGCAAGGCCCGCCGCGCAGAGACCGCCATCGCGCAGGCCGCGGAGCTGGCCCCGAAAGACGCGCGCCCCGACGTGCTGCTGGCGGAGCTGCGGGAGGCACAGGGCGATGCCAGCGGCGCGCTGGAGACCTGGAGCCGCGCGGTCAGCAAGTCGCCCGGCAACGCCCGCGCGCTGGCGCGGCAGGGCTACTGGCTCTCTCAGGCGGGCCGCCTCGACGAGGCCGAGACCGCGCTCGCGAAGGCCGTGCGCAAGAAGAACGACCCCGCCACCGCTGCGGAGCTGGGCTTCGTGAAGTACCGCAAGGAGCAGTTCGACGACGCGCTGCGCGTCTTGCGCGCCGTGGTGAAGGAGAAGCCGGAGCTCTTCGAGGGCCACTACTACCTGGCGCCCGTCCTCTTCCGGAAGAAGGACGTGGCCGGCGCGCGCGCCGAGTACCTCGCGGCCGATCAACTCGCGCCCGCAGACACCCGCGCGCTGGTCGGCCTGTGCGAGCTCGAGAAGATGTCGGGCAGCACCGCGGAGCTCGACGAGGTGAAGCAGAAGCTCCGCGAGCGCTTCCCAAAAGACGCGACCCAGCTCATCGCGCGCTGTGACGCCGCGGCGCCGTGACGCGCGGGCTCAACCGACGACGCGGTTCCGACCCTGGTGCTTCGCCTCGTAGAGCCGCTCATCGGCGCGCTTCACGTCGGCGATCTGCTCCACCCGCGCCACGCCGGCGGAGACGGTGACGCGGCCCGCGCCCGTCTCCAGCTCGCTCACCGCGACGCGCGCCCGTTCGGCGAGCCTGCGCGCGCCCGCCTCGTCGGCGGCGACCACCGCGAGGAACTCCTCACCGCCCCAGCGCGCGACGAAGTCACCCGCCCGCGCGCGGCCCCGGAGCGCGCCCGCCACCGCGACCAGCACCGCATCGCCGACGTCGTGGCCGAAGGTGTCGTTCACCTTCTTGAAGTGGTCGACGTCGAAGAGCACCACCGACACCGGCCCTCCGGCCGACAGCGCGCGACGGAGCTCGGCCTCCGCGGCGCGACGGTTGGCGAGCCCGGTGAGCGGATCGGTGGAGGCCGCGAGCTGCGACTGCTTGAGCTCCGCCGCCTCCGCGGAGATGTCGGTCCACACGTTGACCCACGGGCGCTCTGCGAGGCCGAGCCGGTGCACCTGTCGCCGCAGCACCTGGCCGCGCGGCGTGACGAAGGTGAACTTCTCGGCGCGCGAGGTCCCCTCGGGCAGCTCCACCATCACCCGCAAGCGGCGCGCGGTGTGCTCGG
>CAMLFP010000509.1 GCA_946479335.1 uncultured Archangium sp. | reverse complement strand
TACGAGGTGATCATGAAAAAGCTGCTGCCGAAGATCCTGCTGGGAGTCGTGGTGGTGGTGCTGGGCGCGCAGCTCATCCGCCCGGCGAAGACGAACCCGCCCGTCACCGGCGAAATCGATACCTCGCCCGAGGTGAAGTCGCTGCTCAAGCGCGCCTGCTACGACTGCCACAGCAACGAGACGACGTGGCCCTGGTACACCAACGTCGCGCCCGTCTCGTGGCTGGTCATCGACCACGTCAACGAGGGGCGGCGCGAGCTGAACTTCTCCGAGTGGGCCGGCTACGAGCCGAAGCGGCAGGCGCACAAGCTCGAAGAGGTCGCCAAGGAGATCGAAGCCGGTGAGATGCCGCTCTCGGGCTACGCGCCGATGCACCCCGAGGCGAAGCTGACCGACGCCGAGAAGAAGACGCTCATCGACTGGGCGAAGACGCGTTGACCCCCGTCGCGGAGGCGCTGCTCGAGGCAGTGCTGTCCGCGCCTGATGACCTCGACCATCGGCGCGTGCTGATGGATCGGCTCCTCGAAGAGGCGCACCCGCGCGGCGAGCTGTTGCGCATGCAGTTGTCTGCGGCGCGCGACCAGCGGGCAGAGGCGCGCTTCATCAAGAAGCACCGTGACGCGTTGTTGGGCCCGTTGGCGCCGGTGGTGCGCGCGGAGGTCTTCAGCAAAGGCTTCCTCCACGGCGCGGGCGTCAGGCGCGGTGACGTGGAGAAGCACCCGGAGGTCATCGGGCATCGCCTCTGGGCGACGGTGGTCGCGCTCAAAGGCCCGGGTGACGAGCTGATTTCATCGCACCCGGTGATGACCTCGCTGCGCGCGTTGAGCGCGACCTCGCTGCCGATGAATGCGCTCGCGAAGCTGACGAAGCTGAACGCGCTGCACGCCTTCGACATCACCTCCGAGCGCGCGCTGCGGCTGGCCGACACGTCGTTCCTCCCAGCGCTCAAGGTGCTGCACGTGCGCGCGGCCGGCGGCGACGTGGAGCTGCTCTTTCCACGGCTCCCCGCGCTGGAGACGTTCGGCGTCGCGCTGGTGGACGCGGGCGTGCGCGAGAGCTGGCCGTTCATCCTGCGGTTGCTCGAGGTCGCGGGGCCGACGACGTCCATCTCCTTCGAGAGCGGGCTCAACGTGGAGTTCGCGCGCGACGACGGCGTGGTGGCGCTCACCCGCGTCGACTTCCTGAATGAGGTCCAGCCGCACCGCGCGCCGCACGAAGCGGAGCTGCTGGTGTCGCTCGCGGAGGCCGCGGGGTTCCTGCTCGCGACCTCGGCGCCCCTGCGGTGAGGGCTACACCGGCTCGGGGCACAGCGGGTGGTTGCGCAGATGTTCGATGATGAAGTCGCGCAGCGCCGTCACCTTGCGCGGCGTGTGCTGGGTCTTCGGGTGCACGAAGAACAGCGAGCCGACCTCCTTGCTCCAGCGCGGCAGCACCGGCACCAGCGCGCCTGACTCCACGTCGGCCTTCGCGAGGAACGACGCCATCGCGCCGATGCCCAGGCCCGCGAGCGTCGCCTGGTGCGTGAAGAAGACGTCGTCGGTCTGCACCACGGCCTTCAGCTTCACGGGCAGCGCGGTCGCCAGCGTGCGGAACACCACGAAGTCGTGCTCGGCGAGCTCCTCGATGGTCTTCGGCACGCCGCGTTTCGCGAGGTAGCTCGGCGCCGCGTACAGCCGCAGGTCGAGCCCGCTCAACTTGCGCGCCACCAGCGTCGAGTCTTTCAGCCTGGGTGAGATGCGCAGCGCGACGTCGAAGCCCTCACCCACGAGGTCCTCGAGCCGGTTCGAGAGCCGCACGTCGAGCTGCACCTCCGGGTAGCGCGCACAGAACTTCGCCAACAGCTCCGGCAGCAGCGTGAAGCCGAGGTCGGGCGGCGCGGTGAGGCGCAGCGTCCCCGAGGGCACGTCGGTCTGCTCCGGGAGGTTGTGCGTGGCGTCGCGCACCAGCGCCACCAGCGGCGCGGTCTTCTCGTAGAAGCTGGTGCCCGCGGTCGTCAGCTTCACCTGCCGCGTGGTCCGGTGGAACAGCTGCACCCCCAGCGACTCCTCCAGCGCGGAGATGCCGCGGCTCACCGACGACTTCGGCAGGTTCAACCGGCGCGCGGCCTCCGACATGCTCGCCGCGTCGGCTACCGCCACGAAGAGCGGCAATTGGTTCAAATCAACTGTTCCGGGCATGGAACGAAGCTGGCCGCGCGATGCTGGTTTTGCAACGGCAAACCGGCGTCACGCTTCGCGCAGCAACGTCGCGAGGTGCGCCATGCCGCGCCGCATGCGCGTCTTGATGGTGCCCAACGGCTCGTCGAGCAACGAGGCGATCTCACTCTGTGACAGCCCGCCGCGCATCGCGAGGTCGAGCGCCACCACCTGGTCTCTGGGCAGCGTCTCCAGCGCGCGCGTCACGCGGTCTGCGTCGACGCGGCGCTCCAGCGACTCGAGCGGCGTCTCCGCGCGCAGGGTGGGTTCAGCGCTCAACTCGGCGTCGATGGCCCGCGCCAGCACCAGCCGCGCGCGGAGGAGATCGAGCGCCCGGCTCCGCACGCGCGCCGCCATCCACGAGGTGACCGAGCCGCGCGCCGGGTCGTACTCACGCCCGCGCTGCCACACGAAGAGGAACGCCTCCTGCACCACCTCTTCAGCGTCTTCCCGGCGCTCGAGCAGCCGCATCGCGACCCCGAACAGCGGCGAGTTGAGCGCGCTGAAGAGCTGCTCCAACGCCGCGTCGTCGCGCAGCGCGATCCGTCGCAGCAGTTGCTCGTGGGCGCGGTCTGCCTCCGTGCGCTCCCTGGCGAGCGGGGGCTGCTTGAGGGCCATCGCGCTCACGCGTCACCCGGCTCCGGCGAGAACTCGACCTCACCCAGCACCACCGACGCGGTGATGCAGTCGGGCCCGTCGACGGCCACGAAGCCGTGGCGGCTGCCGTCGGTCTTGTGGCGCCACTCGCCCGCCCACGTCTCGTGGCCGGAGTCTTCGCGGAAGCCGCCCTGAAGCACGAAGTTCTCTTCGACGCCGTGGTGCACGTGCGCCGGGTACGCGACGCCCGCGGGCAAGCGCACGAACGCCGAGAGCCCGCTGGCGACGCGCGGCCCACCCTGCACCGGGAAGATGCGCACGCCGGGAAAGGGGCCCTCCATCCACACGCTGTCGTCGGTGAGGAGCGAGAGGAGCCGCCGCGCTTCTGCGTCGTCGACGTCGAAGA
>CAMLFP010000508.1 GCA_946479335.1 uncultured Archangium sp. | reverse complement strand
AGGAAGAAGCCGCACCACGCCACGGTCACCTTGCGCGTGTACGCGACGGCGTGCGGCGGCAGGTCCTTCTCGCGCAGGCGCGCCAGCCGCTCGACCATCGGCATGCCGGAGCGCAACGTGACGCCGAAGAGCACCAGCAGCGACGCGTTGACGAACACCGGGTACCAGTGGAGCGGCCACGCGGCGTTGAAGAAGCCGGTGACGGCGGCGAGCGCGAAGGCGCCCAGCACCAGCAGCAGGTAGCCCTTCTGCTTCGCGGCGGCGAGGCGCAGCGCGCCCAGCAGCACCAGCGAGAGCGCCAGCCAGCGCGGCTCGACCTTGTCGCCCAGCAACCAGATGGCGAGCGGGTACGAGAGCGTCAGCAGCGCGAAGACGACGTTGCGGAGCACCTCAAGCGGCCGGGTTGGCCACGTCGTCGGCGTGGATGAGCGTGTACAGCGCCTCCACCACGTCTTGCACCGTGCGCACCTTCTTGAAGGCCTCGGGCGACATGCGCTTCCCCACCATCGGCTTCAACTGCACGATGAGGTCGACGGCGTCGATGCTGTCGATGTCGAGATCTTCGTAGAGCCGCGCCTCGGGCTTGATGATCGCGGGGTCGATGCCGAAGGTGTCGGTCAACACCTGCACGCACTTGCTGAGAAGGTCTTCGCGGGTCACGAGGTGGCTCCTGCGCGGTGGGTGGTGACGAGCGCCGCCAGGGCCTGCACCGACGCGAAGTGCTTGCGCGTCTCGGCCGCGTCAGACGACAGCTTGATGCCGTACTTCTTCTGCAACCCGACGCCCAGCTCGAGCGCGTCGATGGAGTCCAACCCCAGCCCCTTCACGAACAACGGCGCGGCCGGATCGATGTCGGCCGGTTTGACATCTTCGAGGTTCAACGTGTCGATGATGAACTGCGCGAGTTCCTGCTCAAGGGGCTGCACGGCCTGACTCCTGCTCAAAAAACTGTTCGAGGTGGGCATTCAACTTCCGAACCGCGAGTGCCTCGGACACCCCCGATTCGAGGAACGGATCTACCTGAAGATCATCGTGAACGTTGATGACGAAATGCATCCTCCGGGGGGGCACCTGGTACCAGCGCTGATACCTCGCCAGCCCCCTCGGCGTACAGGTGATGACTACCGGAGTGATGGGGTGCCGCCCGCGGATGGCGATGTTCGCAGCGCCACGGTGAAATTTCACTTCACCTGACTCCGGCGTCCGCGTGCCCTGCGGGAAGATGACGACGTCATCACCTTTCGCCAGCGCGGCGGTGCAGCCCTCCACCAGCTCGGGGCCCTGATCATTCGTCACGTAGCCCGCGGCGGTGATGGGCCCGTTCAAGAAGGGGTTCTTCATCAGGTTGCCGCGCACCACCGCGGCGAAGCGCGGCAGCAGCGAGCCGATGAACACCACGTCGATGAGCGACGGGTGGTTGGCGAGGATCAGCAGGCCCGGGCGCTGCAGCTTCTCCACGCCGTGGAGCTCGTAGTCGAGCACGCCCAGCACGCGCATCAGCTCGATGAAGAAGCCGAACCAGCCGCGCACGATGGCCCGCGCCGCGACACGCCGGCCCTCGGCGTCGCCCCAGTAACGGAGCATCAGGTACGGGTAGAAGAGGAACCACATCGAGACGCCGGCGATGCCGAACACCACGAAGCACAGGCCCGTGGTGCAGATGCGCAGCGCGATCTCGAAGCGGTTGGGCTTCACGCGCGCCTCCACACGTACGAGCGCTGCCCGTCATTCACCGCGTAGCTCGCCGCGCCTGACAGGAAGAAGTGCAGAACCCGAAGCGCGTGCGGCAACCCCACGTCGCCCTTCACCCCCGGCGCCGGCTCGGAGTGCAGCGAAAGTGGCCCGCCTCGCTTCACGTGCCACGCGAACGCGTAGTCGCTCGCGCCCTCCGGGTAATACGGCGCGTGCAGCGGGTTGGGCGAGGCCTCGTAGACGACCAACAGCGCCTCGGGCGCCAGCGTCAGCGCCTCGATGAGCCCGGCTTCAGGTGTCAGCAGCCCGTTGGCCACCGCCACCACGTTGCTCACGTCATGGCGGATGATGGAGTACTGCCCGCCGATGGCGTTGTGCACCGAGAGCGCGAAGCTGGCGGGCGAGAGCGGCTCGGTCTTCGCCAGCGAAGTCAGGAGCTCCACGCTGCGCGGGGCGTCACCGTGGCGCGAGGCGAACACCAGCGGCAACCCGTGCGCGTCTTGCTGCACCCACTGCCCGACCTGAAACGCGAGGCGCCCCATCTTCTCGATGCGGCGGCGCTGCATGGCCGGCACTTCGCTCAGCGGAGGCGTCTCCGCGCCCACCGGCGTCGACGGCGCCCTGGCCCAGGCCTCCCAGGCGTCACGCGTCGCCAGGCCCGGAGCCCAGGCGGACCAGTTGAGAATTGTGAATTCGAGCCCCACGAAGGCCGCGCGAATACCAGATTTCCCCGCGCTGTCAGTACTCCCCGCGAATTCCGAGGAACGGGCGGATCGGCAGGTGGTTGAAGCGGCCCTGCGTGGGGGGCACGCCGCCGGTCACGTCGCCCGCGCCGTACACCCACGAGTAGACGTTCATGGTGTTGGTGACGTTGAGCACCTCCAGGTACACCGCGCACGAAACCGGCCCCACCTCGAAGCGGTACTCGCCGCGCAGGTTCAGCTCGAAGAAGAACGGGTAGCGCCCGCTGTCGGTCGCGCCGAAGCGCGGCACCCAGTACTGGCCCGACGGGTCGACGGTGAAGCCCTGCACCGGCGTGAAGGGCCGCCCGGTGCGGAAGTTGGCGCGCGCGTGCGCCAGCCAGTGCTTGTTGGGTGACCAGCTCAAGCCCGCGGCGGCCGAGAAGAGCTGCTCCCATTGCACGGAGTACGTCTGCGCGCCTGACGCCAGCGGGTTGGTGCGCTGCGCGGTCATCAGGCCGACGCCGAGGTTGTACGCGAACTGCCGGGTGCGCCCGACGAACATCAGGTCGCCGCCCGCCGCGAAGCCGGAGCCCTGGTTCACGTACACCGGCAGGCCCGCCGCCTCGCGCGCCGCGACGGCCTGCTGCGTGTCGGGGTTCACCACGAGGTTCGAGAGCCATTTGCTCCAGCCCTCGAGGCGCAGCAGCGCTTCGAAGGGCAGCGGCTGCTCGATGCCCGCGATGAGGGTGCCGCTGCGCTCGGCCTGCAGGCCGGGGTTGCCGTAGGTCGGGTCCAACGCCAGCGCGGTGGAGATGGGCTGCAGCACGTAGCCACCCAAAAACTTAAAC
>CAMLFP010000507.1 GCA_946479335.1 uncultured Archangium sp. | reverse complement strand
GCCGTCGGTGGCGGTGGGCACCTTCGGGGGCACCATCGTGCTCATCGACGCGGCCGACGACGGCGCCGGGCGCTTCCGCGTGCTGGTGCGCCCCGACGAGCGCGAGCCGTGGCCCACCGGCGCGTACCTGCGCCAGGGCGTGCGGGTGAACGGCTGGGTGCTGCTCGACCAGGTGAAGCTGGGCTACGAGCTGTGGCGCCGCTTCAACGGCTTCCCGCCCACGGTGAAGCAGCCGGCCGCGGCCAAAGACGGGAAGGACAAGTCATGAGCGCGTGGCTCCTGAGCCTGACGCTCGCGGCGGCGCCGCTGACGCTCGACGAGGTGGTGGAGTCGGCGCGCGCCAGCCTGCCCACGCTGAGCGCCACCCGCACCGACATCGACGCGGCGCAGGGCGAGCAGCTGGCCGCCGACGGCGCCTTCGACCCGATGTGGAAGACGCGCGCGTCGACGGTGCCGTTGAGCGGCTACCCGCAGACGCGCGTCGACACGGTGGTGGAGGTGCCCACGCCGCTGTGGGGCGCCACCCTCTTCGGCGGCTACCGCCTCGGCGTGGGAAAAATCCAATCGTATTACGGCGGCCGCGAGACGTGGACCGGTGGCGAGCTGCGCGCGGGGGCCTCGGTGCCGGTGCTGCGCAACGGGCCCATCGATCGCCGGCGGGCCAACCAGGCGCGCGCCGAGCTGGGCCGCGCGCTCGCGGGTCTGGGCGTGGAGCAGCAGCAGCTCGAGGTGCGGCGGTTGGCGGCGACGCGCTTCTACGAGTGGGTGGCGGCGGGTGAGCGTCGCGAGGTGGCCCGCGCGCTGCTGCAGCTGGCCGTCGACCGCGATCGCCAGCTGCAACAACGCGCGGGCGCGGGCGACGTGGCCCAGTTCGACCGGCAAGACAACGCGCGCGCCCTCGTGCAGCGCGAGGCCTTCGTGGTGCAGGCGCAGCGCGGCCTCGATCAGGCGGCCTTCGAGCTCTCGCTCTACCTCCGCGACGAGCGCGGCGACCCGGTGGTGCCCGACGAGGAGCGCCTGCCGCGGCTGCCCGACCTCGGTGCGGGGCTGGCGCAGGTGAGCCCCGATGAGGTGGTGGCGCGCCGGCCCGACGTGCGCCGCCTCGGCGACCAGAAGAAGCAGGCCGAGGTCGAGCTGCGCTACCAGCAGAACCAGCTGTGGCCCTCGCTCGAGGTGGGCGTGGCGGTGTCGAAAGATCTGGGCGTCGCTCCGCGGCCCGAGCTCGCGGCGCTGGGCCCCGCCGAATTGGAGGTCACCGCCGCGCTCGACGTGCCGTTGCTCTACCGCGCGCCCACCGGCCGCATCCAGACGGCCCGCGCCGCGGTGGCGAAGCTCGACGCCCAGCTGCGCTTCGCGAGAGATCGCGTGGCGATGGAGCTGCGTGATGCGCACTCCGCGTTCACTGCCGCGAGCGCCCGGCTGGAGTTCGCGCGCCGGGAGATCGCCGTCGCGCTCGAGCTGGAGAAGGGCGAGCGCACGCGCTTCGAGCTGGGCGAGAGCAACCTGCTCTTCGTGAACCTGCGCGAGCAGGCCACCGGCGAGGCGCGGCTGCGCGAGGTCGACGCGCGGCTCGACGGGCTCAAGGCCGCGGCGGCGTTCCTCGCGGTGTCGGCGCAGCCCGACGAGAAGTGAAGCCGGGCATCACCGCTGCGGCGTGACGGTGAGCGACCAGTTCGCGCCAGCCGCCGCGGAGACCAGCAGTAACGAATGGTCTTTCACGAAGCGGTAGCGCGCATCGCCTACGAGCTGAATCACCGGCGCGTCGCCGAGGTGCCGGAGCGGGAGCGACACCTCACTCACGCCCTCGCGCGCGGCGCTCACCTCGAGCGTGAAGGTCTTCTCTTCGGCGCTCCACGCGAAGCGCTCGAGGTGGCCGGCGATGGCGCGGGGGTACGCGCGCACGGTGGTGCCCGCCCAGGGTTGCTCGCTGCCGTCGGCCTGCAGCACCGAGAAGTCCTCGGTGTTCCAGTACGTCGAGGTCTGGCTCGCCTCCCACATCGCGCCGCTGGCCCGCGTGAGGTCGAGCGCGTCGTAGAGGCGATCGAAGTGTTCGACCTTGTACGCATACGAGTTCTGCGAGCCGAACTCCCCGAGGATGACCGGCACGCCCCATTGCACCGAGGGCAACAACGCGCCGCGGATGTGGCCGGTGATCTCCGCGGCGTCGGTCGACTCGAGGCCGATGCTGGCGAGCAGATCGTAATAGTGCGGCGCGAAGACGAAGCCGGGCAGCGCGGGCTTCGCCAGGTGGTTCGCCGCGCCCGCCGCGTCGCCGGTGCGCCCGCCGCCGAAGATGACGACGTCGCCCGCCACCTCGCGAATCGCCCCGCCCATGCGCTCGTAGAAGCGCGGGAGCGTCTCGGACTCGAACGTCTCGACCGGCACGCTGCCCGCGCCGGGTTCGTTGATGATCTCGAAGCCCGCCACCGCCGGGTGCTCTTTGTATTCAGCGGCGATCTTCCGCCACGCGCGCTCCATGTCGTCTTGGAGGCCGTCGGTGTTGTTCCACAGACGGTCGAACGCACGGCTCACGTCGCTCGTCGAGTCCAACGCGGGGAGCGCCCAGTCGGGGAAGCCGCAGTCGTAGTGCGCGTCACCATGCGGGATGTCGCTGCCGATGGCCCAGAGCGGAAACCCGTCGCCGCACCACGGAGACGCGAAGACGTCTTGATGGAAGTCGACGATGACCGCGAAGCCGTGCGCGTGCGCGACGTCGAGCAGGTGCCGGTACTGGTCGAGGTACGCCTGCGAGTAGGTGCCGCGCGTCGGCTCGAGGCCCTCCCACGTGAAGGTGAGACGGATGAGGTTCGCGCCCAGGTTCTGGATGCGCGCGAAGTACGCGTCGGCGTCGGTGACGTCGGCCTCGTACGGGAGGAACGGCGGCATCTTCGCGCGCCCGCCGGCATTGAAGCCGCGCAAGATGACCTCGCGCCCGTGTTCATCGAGCAACACGCGCCCCGACACGCCGAGCTTCCGCGAGGTGACGTTCATCGGCTGTAATGACGCGTCGATGTTCGACTTCGGCCCACAGGCGAGAACGACCGCGAGCAGCGGAGCGAGCTTCTTCATGCGCGAGGGCTTACGTCATTTCGCGCCCAACGCGAGGACGCGATGTCTGCCCTGACCGCCCGGGTTCGACGGCTCGCCGCGCACGGGGCGACGCGGTCGGAGATCCTCCACAAGCTGACCGCGGAGGGCTTTACGGCCAGCGAGATCGAGGCGGTGGTC
>CAMLFP010000506.1 GCA_946479335.1 uncultured Archangium sp. | reverse complement strand
GACAGCCACAAGCAGGGCAAGGCCGCCTTCTTCGACATCGACGGCACGTTGATCTCGACCAACGTGGTGCACGCGTACGGCTACTACGCGCAGAACGAAGGCAGCGCGGTGGGCATGCTGGGGCGCTCGCTGGCGACGGTGGCGCAGATTCCGCTCTTCGCGGGCCTGAACCTCGTCGACCGGAAGATCTTCAACGAGTACTTCTACCGGCAGTACGAGGGGCTGTCTGAAGACCGGCTGCTGACGCTGTCTGAAGACCTCTTCGAAGACGTCATCAAGGGCGCGATTTTCAAGAAGGCGCAGGACCTCGTCGACGAGGCGCGCCGCGCGGGCTGCAAGATCGTCTTCGTCACCGGCGCGCTCGACTTCACGATGGCGCCGCTGGCCCGGCACTTCGGCGTTGACGACCTCATCGCCAACCGCATGCAGTTCGTCGGCGGCAAGGCGACGGGCAAGGTCATCCCCCCCATCATCGAGGGCGCCAACAAGGCCAACGTGATTCGCGAGTTCTGCGAGAAGCACAACCTCTCGCTGATGAAGAGCTTCGCGTACAGCGACTCCGCGTCTGACTACGCGATGCTCACCGTCGTCGGCCGGCCCACCGCGGTGAACCCCGACCTGCGTTTGCGCGCGCTGGCCCGCAGCTACAACTGGCCCATCCTCGACGTGCGGTGATTCAGAAGCCCGGCGTGTCGTTGTCGCAGGCGCACACCGGGCACCCGTTCTGATCTTTCCGGGTCGACGGCATCCCACGTACGCACGCGAAGGCGCACGCAGGGCACATCTTCCCCGGAGCGCGTTTCGGCGCGGGAGGCGCCACCGGGGTCTCCTTCACCACCAGCTCGTTCGGTTTCGCGCGACGCAGGCGGCCGCTCCGCTCGCGCATGAAGTGGACCGCGCCGCCGGTGCACACGTCCATCGGGTCGTCGGAGCTGACCTGCGCGGTGACGATGGTCGAGCCGAAGGGGAGCTCGGGGTTGCACGCGTCACCGCGCGCCCGCAGCACGGTCTCCCCGATTTCCACGCGGCCCCGCGCGGGCACGGTGACGGTCTGCTCGGTCGTCGGCTCAACGCACGCGCCGCGCTGGCAGGTGTGCATCGCGTCGAAGCCCGCCGGGAGCCCGGAGAGTCGCACCACGCCCGCCGGGCAGGTGTTCATCAGCTTCACCACGCGCGGTTTGGCGTCGCGGCTCACGAGGAAGAACCGCAGGCGCACCGACTCGCTGGTGACCGACGCCTGAATCTCGGTGCGAATGCGGCAGGTCGGCCCGATGGCGCCCTCGGGATACGGCCGCCGCGGCGCATCGGGGAGCTGGGGTTGCGCGAGCGCTCCCGCAGAGCCGACGAACATCACCACGAGCAGCGCGCGTGTCATGGGCCCAGTGACCCCCAGGTGCGGTGAATCTTCAACCTCCCGGTGCGCTGACCGACCCGTCACCCGGGCCGGGGCTGTTTGCCGTTGACGCTTGCCGGAGCCACGGCGAGAAGACCCGCCGATGCGCCCGCTCAAGACGTTGAAGAAGCTGTACGACGAGGAGTCCCACATCGTCATCACCGAGAAGGGCTCCCCGCCGCGCGTCATGTTCTACGGCGAGGACTTCTGGGTCGAGGACCTGCCCGTCGGCACGCGCGTCATCTTCCCGCGGCCGCCGTTGGAGGGCGTGCCCAACCTGAAGGCGGCCATCCGCTACGCCATCAACCACCCGCACGGGATGGACCCGCTCCACGCGCTGCTCAAGCCGGGGATGAAGGTCAGCATCGCGCTCGACGACATCTCGCTGCCGCTGCCGCCGATGAAGACGCCCGACGTGCGCCAGGCGGTGCTCGAAATCGTCCTCGAGCTGCTGGCCGATTCGGGCGTCGACGACGTGCACTTGATCATCGCCAACGCGCTCCACCGCCGCATGACCGACGCGGAGATGAAGCGCATGGTGGGCGAGAAGATCTTCAACGAGTTCTTCCCCGACCGCTTCTACAACCACGACGCGGAAGACCCCGACGGCATCACCGAGATGGAGCGCACCAGCCACAACGAGGTGGTGGCCATCAACCGCCGCGCCGCGGAGTCGGACCTGCTCATCTACGTGAACATCAACCTGGTGCCGATGGACGGCGGCCACAAGTCGGTGGGCACGGGGCTGGCGAACTACGACTCGCTGCGCTTCCACCACAACCCGCAGACCATCCGCGACACGGCGTCGTACATGGAGCCGAAGACCTCGAAGCTCCACGACTCGACCTCGCGCATCGGCCGCGTCATCGACAAGAACCTCAAGGTCTTCCACATCGAGACCACCATCAACAACCGCATGTTCGAAGAGCCGGTCGGCTTCCTGATGAAGAAGGAAGAAGACTTCACGGAGTTCGATCGGTTGAAGCTCCAGTCGTTCAAGTACGGCCTCAGCAAGATGCCGCGCGCGATGAAGCGGAAGATGTTCTTCAACATCTTCGCGCCGTACGAGGTGACGGGCGTGTTCGCGGGCGCGACCGAGCCGACGCACGAGAAGACGCTGGAGATGTCGTGGAAGCAGTACTCGGTGCCGGTGCAGGGCCAGAGCGACATCGTCATCTTCGGCATGCCGTACGTCTCGCCGTACAACGTGAACTCGATTCTCAACCCGTTGCTGGTGCAGGTGATGGCGCTCGGGTACCTCTTCAATTTGAATCGAGGAGTTCCCCTCGTGAAGAAGGGCGGCGTCATCATCTTGACGCACCCCTGCTACGACGAGTTCGACCCCGACCACCACGCGCCGTACATCGAGTTCTTCAACCGCTGCCTGACCGAGACGCGCGACGCGCACGTGCTGAGCCACAAGTACGAGCAGGAGTTCGCGAAGAACCCCAGCTACGTGCACCTGTACCGCAAGGGGCACAGCTACCACGGGGCTCACCCCTTCTACATGTGGTACTGGGGAGAGAACGGTCGCCAGCACGTCGGCAAGGTCATCGCCGCGGGCGCCGAGAACAACCACGTACCGGCCATCATGGGGTGGGACCGCACCGACACGCTGTCGGAGGCGATTGAGGAGGCGCGCGGCTTCATGGGCCGCAGCGCGAGCATCTCCTTCGTGCACCTCCCGCCCATCTTCCAGACCGACGTGAAGCTCTGATTCGTCGCCCGCACCGGGTTCAGACCGCGCGCCGCGCGGCGTCGACGCGCGCGATGAGCTCGTCGACCGTATATCGCGATGGACGGGATCGAAAACCGGTATGCCCGGCAGGTGCTGGAGCAG
>CAMLFP010000505.1 GCA_946479335.1 uncultured Archangium sp. | reverse complement strand
GGCCTTCGCGCAGGCCTTGGTGGGGCCCGGCGTGGGCAACGCCGACACCTTCGTTTCCGAGGGCAGCAAGCAGTTCAACAAGAAGCAGTACGCGAAGGCGGCCGACAACTTCCTCAAGGCCACCCGCGCGCGCCCGGAGACGCTGCAGACCTACGTGCAGCTGGCGCGGGCGCAGATGCTCGCCAAGCAGCTCCAGCGCGCCTGCTACGCGTACCGCATCTATTTGAAGGCCACTCCCGACTCGCCCGATCGCAAGAAGGCCTCGGCGGAGAGCGACCAGTGCGAGCGGCAATTGAAGGCGGCCAAGAAGCTCCCGGCCGACCCCACGAAAGACTTCGTCGATCTCCGCGCGGCGTTCTTCGCGGCGCTCGATGACAAGAAGCTGCTCGGCCCCGAGTCGGCGTCGGTGACGCTCAAGACGCTGGTGCAGGGCGGCTTCCTCGGGCCGGAGCTCGGGGAGATGGCCGAGAAGCTGGGCTCCTCGCTGACCAGCGAGGCCGAGGCGATCCACGCGCGCGCACTGTCGGGCGAGAAGCTGCCTGCCGACACGCTCAAGTCGGCGCGCCCGCTGTACGAGACCGCGCAAGACTACGGTTTCACCTCGCCGTCGGCGCGCGGGAAGACTGCGTTCCTCGACGGGTTGGCGGAGCTCGATGGCAAGTCGTGGAAGCAGGCCGACACCCACTTCGCGGAGGCCGCGAAGGCCGACCCGTCGAACCACGAGTACGCGTACTACCGTGCGGTGGCGCTGCTGCAGCAGGGCGATCGCAAGCCGGCGCTCAAGTTGATGGAGACCGAGCTGAAGGACGACCCCCGCACCTCCGTGTTGCGCGTGGCGCTCTCGTTCAGCGAATCTTCGGAGGCGGGCGCCGCCGAGTTCGAGAAGCTGCTGTTCAGCGCCCGGAACCCGAAGGAGAAGTAGCGAGGGCACGTGGCCGTCTTCATCTGCCAGGGCTGTGGCACCGAACACTCCAGCTGGGAGGGCAACTGCCCCAACTGCGGCACCTCCGAGACCATTCGCCTCTCCCCGCAGACCGACAAGATGGTCGAGCGGGTCATCAAGGGGAAATACAAGATCGTGCGGCGGCTGGGGCAGGGCGGCATGGGCGCCGTCTACCTCGCGGAGCAGCTCGGCATCGGCCACCGCGTGGCCATCAAGTTCCTCAAGTCGGAGTTCTCGACCGACGCGGAGATCGCCCGGCGCTTCTTGAACGAGGCGAAGTCGTATGCGCGCGTCGCGCACCCCAACGCGGTGACGTTCCACGACTTCGGGCAAGACGACGAGGGCAACCTCTTCATCGCCATGGAGTACTGCGAGGGCGTCGACCTGAAGAAGACGCTCGCCGAGCAGGGGCGGCTGCAGCTCGTCGAAGCGGTGGAGGTGGTGTTGCAGGTCGCCGACGTGCTGGCGAACGCGCATGAGAAGGGCGTCATCCACCGCGATCTGAAGCCCGAGAACATCATGATCCGCCGCGGTATCCGCGGGGTGCACGCCAAGGTGCTCGACTTCGGCATCGCGCGGTTGATGGACGCCGGCACCAAGCTCACCATGGCGGGCGCGATCGCCGGCACGCCCCGGTACATGTCGCCCGAGCAGGTGAAGGGCCGGGAGGTCGACGCGCGCTCCGACATCTACTCGTTGGGCATCGTGCTCTACGAGACGCTCACCGGTCGGCAGCCCTTCGACGGCACGTCGATCTCCGAGATCCTCCAGAAGCAGGTGAGCGACCCGCTGCCGCCATTCGCGCACTTCGCCACCGACCTCGACTACCCGGAGCTCGAGGGTGTGGTGCGCCGCGCGTGCGCGAAGACCCCCGACGAGCGCTGGCCCGACATGTTGTCGTTCGCGAGCGCGCTGTCGCAGGCCATCCCCACGCAGGCGCACCTGGCGCTCCCGCCGTTGCAGCGCACCGGGCAGCACGGCGTGGTCGGGCGCGCGACGCCGCGGCCCGCGACCCCCGAGGCCATCGGCGTCACCTTGCTGCGCCCGGAGAACGAGGTCCCCGCCACCACGCCCGGCCAGCAGACGCTCGACCATCACGCCGCGTCGACGCAGGTCGCTGGTGCGCCGCCAGCTCCGCGGAAATCGAACGCGCCCGTCATCGGGCTCGTGGTGGGGCTCGTGCTCGTCGCCGGGGTCGTCGCGTGGTTCGCGACGTCGAAGCCGGCTGCGCAGGAGCCGGCGCCTCCGCGCGTCGAGGTACCGACCGGGAAGCCGCCGGAGAAAGGTGCCGAGAAGCCGCCCGACACGCCCCAGCAAGACACGGCGCTCGCGGCGGTGCAGATGCTCCGCGACGAGCAGGCCCGCGGCAGCCTCGCGCGCGCCCAGACCGAGTTCGACGTCGCGCGCCTCGACGAGGCGGAGACGTACCTCAAGTCGATCGCCCCGGAGTCGTCGTCGTTCGCGGCGGCCGACGCGATGCTCAAGAAGATCATCGTCATCCGCGACAAGGTGAAGACGGCGAACGCGCTGCGCGCGAAGGGCGCGTGCGACGCTGCGCTGGCCGTCTACAAGCAGGTGCTCGAGCTCAACCCCCGGGTGAAGGACGCGCTCGACGGCACCTCGGCCTGTCGGCAGGGCACCGTCAACACCACGATGGAGTGACGCGTGCTGGTGGCGCTCACGTTGCGGTTCCTCCGCGCCCTGTCGCCCGCGCGGCAACGCGTGCTGGCGCGCGCGCTGGCGGCCTTCGCGTGGGCGCTGCATATCCGCCGGGCGGTCGCCCTCGACAACGTGCGCCGCGCCTTCCCGGAGTTGCCCGCCGCCGAGCACCAGCGCATCGCGCGCGCGTCGTACGACTCGATGGCGCTCGCGGCGCTCGAGTCGGTGACCTCTGATCAGCTCGATGATGCCGCGCTGGCCGCGGCGGTCGAGGTGCCCGACTGGAAGGGGCTCGATGTGTTGCTCGCGGCGAAGCAGCCGGTGCTCATCGCCTCCGCCCACTTCGGCAGCTGGGAGCTCTTCGCGGAGGTCATGGCGCGCCGGGGCGTGGCGCTGTCGGCGGTGGTGCGCCCGCTGCGGGGCGCCTTCAATCAGGCCGTCATCGCCAACCGCGTCGGCGCGGGGCTGGAGCTGATTCTCCAGCGCGGCGCGCTGCGGAAGATGCTGGCGGCGCTCAAGCGCGGGCGCGGCGTGGTGCAGCTGATCGATCAAGCGCTCCCCAGCGCGCAGGCGGTGTGGGTGCCGTTCTTCGGGCGAGCGGCGTCCACGACTCCGGCGCTCTCGATGGCGGCGCTCCCGCCCCAGCTCACGAGCTTTACCTCAGCCAA
>CAMLFP010000504.1 GCA_946479335.1 uncultured Archangium sp. | reverse complement strand
TTCGCGAAGCTCTACCCGGACGACGTGGTCCTCATCCCCTGAAGATTTGAGCGGGGAAACGAAAGGCCGCTTCGCTACATAGAAGCCGCATGAAGCGCTCGACGGTTCTGATTCTCGCGACTCTCTCGGCGGTGGGCCTGGCGGTCGTACCTTCGCTGCTCCCCACCGGCCCCGCGGCTGATCTCGGCGCGGCGTCGCTGCTGGGCTCCGGGCAGATGTGGTTCGCGGCGCTGGTGATCTTCGGCGGCGGGTTGCTGACCTCGCTGACGCCCTGCGTGTACCCGCTGATTCCGATCACCGTCGGCGTGTTCGGCGCGCGGCAGGCCGATTCTCGCGGCCGGGCGCTGGTGCTGACGACGGCGTACGTGGTGGGCATGGGCGTGGTGTTCAGCGCGCTCGGGGTCTTCGCGGCGTTGTCGGGGCGCGCGTTCGGCTCGGTGCTGGGCAACCAGTGGGTGGTGGTCGCGCTGGCGGTCTTCATGGTGGTGCTGGCGGCGTCGATGTTCGGCGCGTTCGAATTGGCGCTCCCCACGTCGCTGGCGACGAAGCTCAACGGCGTCGGCGGAGGCGGCCTCATCGGTGCGTTGCTGATGGGCAGCGTGGCCGGCTTCCTCGCGGCGCCGTGTACGGGCCCGGTGTTGACGGGCGTGCTGGCGTGGGTCTCGCAGACGCGCGACCCGGTGCTGGGCGGCGCGCTGTTGTTCATCTACGCGCTGGGCATCGGCGTGCCGTTCTTCTTGATCGGCGTCTTCACCGTGCGCCTGCCGAAGAGCGGCGTGTGGATGGAGCACGTGAAGTCGGTGTTCGGCATCGCGCTCTTGGCGTTGGCGGTGTCGTACCTGCGCGATGGTTTCCCCACGTTGGGTGACGCGATCGCCAACGGCGTCGCCGCGCTGGGCAAGACGCCGGCCATCGTGGGCGCGTCGGTGCTGGCCTTCGCGGGCGTGGTGGCGGGCGCGATTCACCTCTCGTTCAAGGAGGGGCGGCAGTGGATCCCCAAGGGCGCGGGCGTGGCGGTGCTGCTGGTGGCCTTCGTGGTGCGCATGGCCGCGCAGCATGGCGTGGTGGAGTTCTGGCACGCGCAGTTCCACGCGCCGGAGTTGGCGACGACGACTCCGTTCGAGGAGACGTTGGCGAAGGCCAAGGCCGACTGTCGCCCGGTGATGATCGACTTCTTCGCCGACTGGTGCACCGCCTGTAAGGAACTCGACCAGCGCACCTACGTCGCCGACGGGGTGAAGGCCGAGGCGAAGCGCTTCGTGACGGTGAAGGTCGATGGCACCGAAGAGCTCGATTCGCTGGAGAAGCTCTACGCGCAGTTCGACGTGAAGGGCCTGCCGACGGTGGCCTTCGTCGACGCGTACGGCAAGGTGCTGACGACGCCGCGGGTGATCGGCTTCCTCCCGCCCGACGAATTCCTCGCGGAGATGCAGAAGGTGCAGTCGGGCACGTGCACGCCATGAGAGGGCTGCCGTTGGTGCTGCTGTGCGCGTGCGCGCCGGCGGCGCACCACTTCGAGTTCACGCAGGGCGGGGTGGACGGCGGCGGGTTCGATGCGGGCGCGGAGGTCGTCGACGCGGGCCCGACGTGTGGTTGCACGCAGTGGTCGACGCCGAGAGACGCGGGCGTGATCCCCGGGGTGTTGAACGAGCTCTCCGGGCTGGTGGCGAGCCGTGCGCAGCCCGGCGTGCTCTACGCGCACAACGACTCTGGCGATTCGGCGCGCTTCTTCGCGCTGTCGGCGACCACCGGCGCGCTGCTGGAGACGTTCACGTTGACGGGCGCGACCGCGACGGACTGGGAGGATCTGACCATCGGGCCGTGTGCGGTCGGCACGTGCGTGTACCTGGGCGACATTGGCGACAACAACCGCGTGCGCACCGACTACGCCGTCTACCGCGTGCCGGAGCCGCAGGTGTCGTCGGGCTCGATGCCGGTCGCGTGGGAGCGCCTGGCGTTTCAGTACCCGAATGGCGACAAGCACAACGCGGAGGCGTTGTTCATGCACCCGTCGGGGACGCTGTACCTCGTCACCAAGGAAGCGACGGGAAAGAGCTCGGTGTACCGGTTCCCCGCGCTGGACCCGACGACGACGGTGACGCTGGAGTTCGTGGCGCAGTTGCCGGTGCCGGCGTCAGGCGACTCGCAGCTGACAGGCGCGGACGTGAACGTGTGCGGCACGGCGGTGTTGTTGCGCATGTACAACCGGCTGGTGGAGCTCCGGTTGCCGGCCGACGCGACGAACTTCGAAGACGTCTTCTCGGTGACGCCGGTGCAGGTGCCGGCGGCAGCGGAAGATCAAGGTGAAGCGGTGGCGTACGCGGCAGACGGGCAGGGCTACTTCACGTCGAGCGAGAGCCCGGTGAGCGCGGCCACGTTGTCGACGTACAGCTGCAGATAGGGTCCGCAGCGGAGGGCCCACGCGCCGCACGAAGGCGCGACGAGGCGCAGTGGGTGGCGGCGTTTCAACCTCCGCGGGTCGTCGAAGGCGGCAGCGAACAGTGTGGGGGTGGGCGGCGTGCGGGAGCTCAAAAATTGAACTCCGGGCACCCGCGGCTTGAGTCGTTTGGTGCGCGCCGAGGGCGTGCCTGGGTCGAGCAACCCGCAGACATGAAACGAGCGCCCTCCATCAAAGGAAGGGCGCACGTCTCGATTCATCAGGCTCTGGGCGCGACCGACAGCTTCAACCCGTTCGCGGTGCCGTCGATGGTGACGGTGTCACCGGGCACGAACTCGCCCGACAGGATCTTCAGCGCCAGCGGGTCTTGCACGTGCTTCTGGATCGCGCGCTTCAGCGGGCGAGCGCCGTACACCGGGTCGTAGCCCTCGTTGCCGAGGAACTCGCGGGCCTTGTCGGTGAGCTTGAGCGTGAGCCGCTTCTCGTCGGCCAGCTTGCGGAGGCGACCCATCTGCAGGTCGACGACCTCGGTGATGTCGCTCTTCTTGAGCGGCTCGAAGAGCACGATCTCATCGACGCGGTTCAAGAACTCCGGGCGGAAGTGGGCCTTGAGCGCGTCCATCACCTCGGTGCGCGCCTTGGCGTCGATCGTCTGCTTCTCCGCGACCGCGTCTTGCAGCGCCTGCGCGCCGATGTTGGAGGTCATGATCAGCACGGTGTTCTTGAAGTCCACCGTGCGGCCCTGGCCGTCGGTCAACCGCCCCTCGTCGAGGATCTGCAGGAGCACGTTGAAGACGTCGGGGTGCGCCTTCTCGATCTCATCGAAGAGCACCACGGAGTAGGGCCGGCGGCGCATCGCTTCGGTGAGCTGACCGCCCTCCTCGAACCCGAT
>CAMLFP010000503.1 GCA_946479335.1 uncultured Archangium sp. | reverse complement strand
AGGTGCTGCTGCTCGATGAACCCACCACCGGGTTGGACCGCGAGGCCGCGGGCCAGGTGAACGAGGCGCTGGAGCTGGTGCGGCAACAAGGCGTCGCCGTCGCGTTGGTCTCCCACGACTACCCGGCGCTCAAACGCCTCGCGGATCACGTCGTCGAGGTGAAGAATGGCGTCATCGGGTACCAGGGCGACGCCGCAGGGTTTCTGGCGCAACACTGACGAGGAGCACGATGGACGAGAGCCGTTTGGAGCTGAAGGTGGGCGCGCTGGTGCTCGCGGCGGTGCTCGGCACCTTCGCGCTGCTGGTGTTGATGGGCGAGCTCTCCTTCGGCTCCGGAGAGACGGTGCTCGTCGACTTCTCGCACACCGGCAACGTGGTGAAGAACGCGCCGGTGAAGCTGGGCGGCGTGGCGGTCGGCAAGGTCGACAACGTGGAGCTGCTCCCCGCGCGGCAGGACACCGACGGCTCGTCGCTGCCCATCAAGATGACGCTCTCGGTGTCGAAGGAGGCCGCCGCCGCGCTGCGCGCCGACGCGCGCGTGACGGTGTCCTCCGTCGGGCCGTTGGGTGAGTCGTATCTGGAGCTGTGGCCCGGGAGCGCGGGCACGCCGCACGACCCGAAGCTCGCCATCCGCGGCACCGACTCGCCGCGCTTCGACGTGGTCGCCAACCGGCTCGCGCGCTTCCTCGACGCGGCCTCGAAGGTGCTCGAAGAAGACCCCGACTCGCTGAAGAAACTCATCAACGGCGTCGGCGGGTTGACCACCACCGTCGACGGCATGCTGGTGGAGAACAAGAGCGACATCTCGGGTCTGGTGAAGGACCTCTCCGCCGCGTCGAGAGATCTGCGCGAGCTGGCCGCCGTCGCCAACCGCGAGTTCCAGCACGGCGGGCGCGGCGATCAGCTCCTCGACAACACGCAGGTCATCAGCAAGCAGCTGCGCGGCGACCTCCCGGAGCTCACGCAGAACGCGTCGATCGCCATCGGCGGGCTGGCGAAGCTGTCGGGCGAGTTCGACACCGCCGACGGCAAGAAGGTGAAGAGCCTCATCGCGCGCATGGAGAGCGCGTCGGGCAAGCTCGACTCTCTCGCCGATCGCGCCGACAAGCTGCTGGCGCGCATCGACAAGGGCGACGGCACGCTGGGCGCGGCGCTCAACGACAAGCAGGTCTACGACGACTTGCGCGCGCTGCTGACCGACCTCCGGCAGAACCCGTGGAAGCTGCTCTGGAAGGACTAACCCCAGGTCGCGTGCAGCTCGCAGAACGTCTCGTTCCCGCCGCCCGCCGCCACCCGGCTCTGCACGTTCTTCCCACCTGAGAGCTCGACGAAGGCCACCACCGCGCCGCAGATCGCCTGCCACGTCGCGTCGCACGCGCCCTCCATGCCGGAGAACTTCGCGATGCCGCCCGCCCCCGTCGGCGTCGCCTTCAACTCCGCGCCGCGGAAGTACATGCCCATCAGCATCGCGCTCATCTTGAAGAGCATCGCGGGCGACGCCATCGACAACACGAAGCGCGAGAAGCGGTTGATGTCGTGCCGCATGCCGATGCGGCCCAGCTCGAGGCCAGACACGCCGGGGAACTCAAGCGCGATGGCGGTGGTGAGCTCCGAGTACCAGCGCAGGTCGTACCAACCCGACGCCATTACCGCGCCGCGCTCCACCAGCAGCCGCAGCTCGGGGTTCAGGTGCGGCACCACCTTCGCGCGTGCGTCGGGCCCGCACAGCGTCTCCAGCCCCACCAGCAGCCCGTTGAAGGTCTGCCCTTTGATCTCGCACCCCATGGGCGTGGAAGCCTACGCGAGCCGCTCCACCGTGGAGCGAACTGATCCATTCTGGATCACCCGCGCCTGAGGGCTCCCAGACAAGTCGCGGGCTTCGCGTTGGCGCGCCGGCTGCTTTGCCTCCCTGCGCGCACGGCATCTCGCCGACGCGCAGCAAAGGAAGACACCATGCAGGTTCGATTCTGGGGAGTTCGCGGCAGCGTCGCGTCGTCGGGTGCGCACGTCGCGAAGATCGGCGGCAACACGTCGTGCCTCGAGGTCGAACACGAAGGGCACCGCATCATCTTCGACGCGGGCACCGGCCTGCGCGGCCTCGGGGAGACGCTCGGCGCGCCGGTCACCGCGACGATGTTCTTCTCGCACCTCCATTGGGACCATGTGCAGGGCTTCCCCTTCTTCACGCCGGCCTTCCGCCCGGGGAATGAGCTCGTCATGTACGGGCCCGGCGTCGACGGCGCGCGGCACCTCCGCGAAGCGCTCGCCCGGCAGATGGAGCCGCCGCACTTCCCCGTGCCGCTCTCCGCGATGCGCGCGCACATGGACTTCCGCGACGCGCTGCCCGGGAACGTCGTCGAGACCGGCCCGTTTCGCGTGACGCCCTTCGAGCTGCCGCACCCGCAGGGCTGCCTCGGGTACGTGGTGGAGGCCGGCGGCCTGAAGCTCGCCTACTGCACCGACGTGGAGCTCACGCGCGAGAAGCTGTCGCGTGAGGTGGGCGACGCGCTGTCGGGCGTCGACGCGCTGGTGCTCGACGCGCAGTACACCCGCGACGAATACGAGGGCCGCGTGGGCCCGCCGAAGGTGGGCTGGGGGCACTCGACCAACGTGGAGGCCGCGAAGATCGCCCAGGCGGTGGGCGCGCGCCGGCTCTTCCTCTTCCACCACGACCCGGCGCACGCCGACGCGCAGGTCGAAGACATGGCCGAAGAGGCGCGCCACTACTTCGCGGCCAGCGAGCCCGCGCGTGAAAACAAGCGGGTGGTGCTGGGGTGACTGTGGTGGAGTCGTTGCTCCTCCACATGGCGAAACGCGAGCCGGCATCGAAAGCGCCCTTCCTCCCGGTCGGCGGCCTCGTCGGCCAGGAGGTCAACCTCGACGGCTTCCTCCACGAGCTGGTGAACCGCATCGCGCACGCCATGCAGGCCGACCGCGGCACGCTGTACCTCGTCGACTTCGCGCGCGGAGAGCTCTTCTCGCGCGCAGCGCACCTGCCGGAGCTCAAACAGATCCGCCTCAAGCTGGGCCAGGGCGCGGCGGGCCACGTCGCGCAGCACGGCGGCGTGTTGAACCTGCCCACCACGCAGCAGGAGCTCCGCTTCAACCCGGCCATCGACAAGCTCACCGGCTACCGCACCTCGTCGCTGCTGGCCGTGCCGCTCACCGACGCGCGCGGCACCGTGTTTGGCGTGCTGCAGGTGCTCAACCGCCTCGGCGGCGGCGTGTTCGACGCACACGACGAGCAGCGCCTCACCGAGCTGGCCACGCAGGTCAGCGACGCGCTGCAGGCCACCTCGCTCTACACCGAGCTGCTC
>CAMLFP010000502.1 GCA_946479335.1 uncultured Archangium sp. | reverse complement strand
GTGGGGCTCCACCACGGGCCGGGCTCGACGGTCGCCGACGCGAAGCCCGCTTCCGACAACAGCCGGTGCCAGTGCGGCAGCGAGAAGATGCGCACCTCCTCGAGCCCGAACACCACGTTCTCGATGAGGTCGATGCTCGCCCAGCCCACGAGATGATCCTTCCGCGGGTCGACGAGGTTCAACGCGCCGCCGGGCTTGAGCACGCGCCGCATCTCTTTCAACGCCGCGAGGTGCGCCGGGTAGTGGTGGAACGAGTTGATGCAGATGATCTGCTCGAAGCTCGCGTCGGCGAACGGCAACCGGCACGCGTCGCCGCGCGTCAGCCGCCCGCTGAAGACCGCCTTCGCCTGCGAGAGCATGCCCTCGGAGTAGTCGAGGCCGAACATCAGCGCCCCGCGGGCCGCCAACTTCCGCGCGCCGTCACCGGGCCCGCAGCCGAGATCGAGGATGCGTTCGCCCTCGCGCACGGGAATGCGCTCGAGCGCCCACCGTTGAATGCGTTGCAGCACGAGGTGCATCGGCCCGCGGCGGTAGAAGCGCGCCCAGACATCGAAGAAGCGGCCGTGTTTGTGCAGCTCGCTCATGTCGCAAATCGTGTCATGGAATCACCGCGACGCATCTGCAATCGTGCACGGGTTCCGACGTACTCACTGCGCAGTATCCACCCCTCCCGGGAGCAACAAGCACATGGGCATTTTCGATTCGCTGAAGTCTGAAGCGCAGCGCAACTTCATCGCGCGCGCCGACACGGCCAAGGATCAGATCGTCTACAAGTACCCGGAGCGGAACATCCGCCTCCTCACGCAGCTGACGGTGCAGGCCGACGAGGTCGCCATCTTCGTGAAGGACGGCGTGGTGGCCGGCAAGCTGGGCCCCGGGCGCCACAACCTCGACACCAACAACGTGCCGTTCCTCTCCGCGCTGCTGGAGAAGGTGACCGGTGGCAACCTCTTCGTCGCCGAGGTCTACTTCGTCACGCTGCGCGAGTTCTCGCAGCTGAAGTTCGGCGGCCCCATCGGCGACGTGCGCGACCCGGAGACGGGCCTCGGCATCGGCACCATGGTGTACGGCGACTTCTCGCTGAAGGTCACCAACCCGGAGCAGCTGATCCTCGGGCTGGTCGGCCTCCGCGGCGCCAACAACGAAGACTTCATCGGCTGGTTCAAGAGCCAGGTGCTCAAGGTCACGCGCGATCGCGTCGCGGAGCTGTGCGTGAAGAAGAAGTGGCCGCTGCTCGACGTGACGTCGGGCGCGTACACCGAGGAGATCGAGACCGAGGTCATCGCCGGGCTCTCGCCGCACACCGACAGCTACGGCGTGCAGGTGGTCCGCTTCGGCAACTTCACCATCAGCATCAAGCCTGAAGACGAGGCGACGCTGAAGAAGCTCAGCAAGGACGTGGCCTACTCGCGGCTCGCCGGCGGCTTCCAGCAGTACGCGCAGGGGCAGGCGATGCTCGGCGCGGCCGAGGGCATGGCCAAGGGCGGCGGCGACGGCGGCGGTGGCTCCGGGCAGGCGCTCGGCGGCATGGGCATGGGCATGGGCTTCGGCATGGCCCAGATGTTCATGAACCAGAACCAGCAGCAGCAGGGCGTCGCGCAGCAGCAGCAGGCGCAGGCCCAGGCCGCGCAGGCGAACGCGGGTGGCGGCGGCCGCTCGGTGATGGACCGCCTCAAGGAGCTCAACGAGCTCAAGAACGCGGGCCTCCTCACCGAAGACGAGTTCTCGGCGAAGAAGGCCGAGCTGATGAAGCAGCTCTGAACAAGCCCCAGTCTGCCCCGGCAACTCCTCGCGGCCGGGGCAGACAATCGGGCATCAGTTCAACGCTTCACCTCGCGAGGGTTTCATGACGGTCACCAGCAATCGGGTCACGCGGTCGACGCAGCAGCGGGCGACGGCGAAGGCCACCAGCGCCAAGTACATCGTGAAGGTCGACCTGCAGCACCTGCCCAAGGGCATGTCGCCGAAGCTCGCCGACAAGGTGCGCGGCATCGGCTTGACGACCGACCCGGCGCTGCAGCCGAAGAACGGCGTCACGCACTGCAACCAGGCCGCCGACAAGTACGCGCGCGAGTTCGGCTACCGCGGCCTCGAGGGCAAGAGCGGCGCGCCGATGATGGCCAACGACATGTTCGCGAAGATGAACGCGCCCGGCAGCGGCTGGAAGAAGGTCAGCGCGCAAGACGCCATCAACGCCGCGAATGACGGGAAGCTGGTCTTCGCCGCGGTGCAGGGCCACCCGCACGGGCACATCGCCGCGGTGACCGGCGAGTGGGCGCCCGGCGTGCCCGGGGTCTCGCAGGCCGGTTCGCCGCCCAACTTCGAGTTCGGCAAGTGGCGCCGCGAAGCGCCGTCGTACTTCGTCAAGGAGTGACGCGTGGCGGGGCCTGACGAGACGCTGACCGAAGACGAGGCGTGGGACGGCGCGGACGACGTCGCCACCGGGCAGTTCGGCGCCAGCTGGGACGACCTCACCGACGCCGACCGGCAGCTCATCTCCCAGGCGCAGGGCCGTGAGGCGTTCGACGAGCGCGCGCCCACCGAGCTGCCGCAGCCTGGTCGCGCGAACTCAGTGCGCGGGTTGCCGAAGGTGAAGTCAGGCGCGTTCCCCCGGTTGATTCGCTGACTACGGCGCCTCGGCGCGCAGCAGCGTCTCGAGCTGCGAGGCGGTGCGCGGCACGTCGGCCGTCTCCACGTGGAAGCGGGCGACCTCCTCCGCGGGCAGCTTGAGGCCCAACGCGCGGCCCATCACCTCGAGGTACTTCTCCGGCGACGTCGCGAGCACCACCGCCGCCGCGCGCCGCGCTTGAAACAGCCACAGCGCGCGGGCCGCGGCGATGACCGGTTCGCGCGAAGAGACTCCCGCCTTCGTGAGCCACGCGTCGTCGCGCACGAGGTTCGCGCTGCGCTGCGCCTGCACCCGCGCGTCGCGGGTGTCCGCGAGGGGCGAGCGGCCGAGCAGCGCCTTCGCCAGCCCCAGCTCCGCCAGCGCCTGCTGGAGGTCGCGCAGCCCCGCGCCCGGCTTGAGGCTGACCCGCACTTCGTCGGCGGCCAGCGCCACCGTCAGCGGCAGCGCGCTCTTCTTCGGCGACTCCGCGAGGTCGACCTTCAGCCCGTCGGTCGCCGGCAGGCGCGCGGCGAACGTGTCCCGGGAGAACTCCGCGTCGACGGCCGCCGGCACGCGCAGCAGGCGGGGGAAGTCACCGCGCGTCAGCGCGTTCACCGGCAACTTCACCTCGTCGTTCGCGAGGCGCTCCAGCGTCGCCGCCCACTCCGCGTCGGTGGCCGTGAGGAACGCCTCGGCCTCGGGGCGCAGCGTCGTCAGCGAGAG
>CAMLFP010000501.1 GCA_946479335.1 uncultured Archangium sp. | reverse complement strand
GCCCTCCGCGTCGACGCCGCGCGAGTCGACCAGCACGCGCCGCGAGTGCGCGACGAGCTCGGTGAGCAGCGCGCTCTCGCTCGGCAACCCCGCGCACAGCACCGCGCTGGAGATGTCGGGCACCAGCAGCGCGCGCACCAGCGAGGGCAGGGCGCGCGCGTCGTCGCCGCCGGCCTCCAGGGTGATCTCCTCGGAGCACAGCATCTTCCCGCCGCCGGGCAGCAGCCGGCAGTTGGCGCTCACGTACGCCCGCAGTGCGTCGTCGCCCGGCTGCTCGTTGATCATCAGCGTGCGTGAGGGCACCAGTTCGACCATTACGTCGGCCAGGGTGCGCGCGCGCTGCGCCTGCGCCGGAGTCGTCAGCACCACGAGGTTCCACGAACACGCGCGCATCACCGCCGTCGTGCCCTGCGCCGACTCGCGCCACAGCGCCGCCAGCTCGCGCTCGATGCCCGCGACGTCGACGCCGATCGCCTCGTGGTGCGTGAAGCGCTGCGCGGCGTTCACGGGCGCCTCCATTGGTGCCCGTCGCGCGCGAGCAACCGGTCGGCCTCCTCCGGCCCCCAGGTGCCCGCTTCATAGCGATCGACCTCGGCGCTCGACGCGGCCCACGCCTCGTGCACGCGCGAGATCCACCGCCACGACGCCTCGACCTCGTCGCCGCGCGTGAAGAGCGCCTGATCGCCCACCATGCAGTCGAGCAACAGCCGCTCGTACGCCTCGGGCGGCTCGACGCCGAACGACGTGCCGTAGCGGAACTCCATGTTCACCGGCTGGATGTCCATCGTGTTGCCGGGCACCTTCGCGCCGAAGCGCAGCGAGACGCCCTCGTCGGGTTGGATGCGGATCGCCAACACGTTGGGACCCTGACCGCCGGTGCGACCGAACAGCCGCAGCGGCGCCTCGCGGAAGACGAGCGCGACCTCGGTCACCTTCTTCGGCATCGCCTTCGCGGAGCGCAGGTAGAACGGCACGCCCGCCCAGCGCCAGTTGTCGATGAAGAGCTTCATCGCCGCGTAGGTCTCGCGGCGGCTGCCGGGCGTGACGCCCTTCTCCTGTTGGTAGCCGATCTGCTCGCGCCCCGAGACCGAGCCCGCCGTGTACTGCCCGCGCACCACGTAGTCGTCGACCCGCCCGTCGGGGATCGGGCGCAGCGCCTTGAGCACCTTCACCTTCTCGTCGCGCAGCTCATCGGCGCCCATCGACACCGGCGGCTCCATCGCGGTGATGGCCAACACCTGGAACAGGTGGTTCTGCACCATGTCGCGCAGGATGCCTGCCTGCTCGAAGTACCACCCGCGCCCCTCGATGCCGATGCTCTCCGCGCCGGTGATCTGCACGTGGTCGACGTGGCGGTTGCTCCACAGCGGCTCGAAGAGCCCGTTCGCGAAGCGCAGCACCATCAGGTTCTGCACCGTCTCCTTCCCGAGGTAGTGATCGATTCGGTACACCGACTGCTCGTCGAGCACCGACAGCACCTCGCGGTTGAGCCGCTGCGCCGACTCGAGGTCGACACCGAAGGGCTTCTCGATGATCACCCGGCGGAACGGCGACTTCACGCCCGGCCCGACCAGCTTCGCGTCGCCGAGCTGCTGCACCACCGGCGCGAAGCTCGAAGGCGGCGTCGACAGGTAGAAGATGCGGTTGCCCTGCGTGCCGTGCGCCGCGTCGAGCTGCTTCAACTTCTCGTCGAGCGCGCGGTAGCTCGCGGCGTCGTCGTACGAGCCCTCCATGTAGTGGAGCTGTCGCTCGAACTTCGCCCACGCGTCCGCGGTGGGTTTCCGGCGCGCGTACTTCTCGCAGCCCTCTTTCATGTCGGCGCGGAAGCGTGCGTCGTCGAGCTCCTTGCGCGCGAACCCCAGCACCGCGAACGACTCCGGGAGCGACCCTTCATCGAACAGCGTGAACAGCGCCGGGACCAGCTTGCGCTTCGTGAGATCTCCAGAGGCCCCGAAGATCACCACCACGCACGGCGCCGGCTTCCGCTCGTTCACCAACCCCGCGCGCAGCGGGTTCAGCTCGGCTTGCGTCATGGGCAGAAGGTACGAGTCGCCACCGCCCGGTGCCATCACTTCGACGATGTCGCTGGACAGCTCGCCGTCAATCAGGCTTTGGCACCTTTGTGACCCAACCCACCATCCGCATCACGAAGAAGGGCTCCGACCGCTGGAAGGCGGGCCACCCGTGGATCTACGAGGCCGACCTCGAGCGAAAGCCGGCGGAGCTGCAGGGCGGTGAGGTGGTGCGCGTCGAAGACGGGCGCGGCTGGTTCCTCGGGCAGGCGTTCTTCTCGCGCGACTCGAAGATCTCCCTGCGCTGGCTCTCGTGGACCGACGAGGTGGTCGACGACGCGTTCTTCGCCTCACGCCTCGCCGCCGCCGATGCGCTGCGCCGCCGCGCGCTCCCCGATGAGACCGCGTATCGCGTGGTGCACGGCGAGGCCGATCTGCTGCCTGGGCTGGTGGTCGATCGCTTCGGCGACTTCCTCTCGGTGCAGTTCCTCCACAAGGCCACCGAGCAGCGCAAGGAGCTCTTCACGCGCCTGCTGCGAGAGCACTTCAAGCCGAAGGCCATCGTGAACCGCAGCGACGCCAACGTGCGCAAGCTCGAGGGGCTCGAGCCCGAGAAGGGCATGCTGTTCGGTGCGTTGACCGGGCCCGTCGCCTACCGCGAAGGCCACATCACGTTGGACGTCGACCTCCTCACCGGCCAGAAGACCGGCGCCTTCCTCGACCAGCGCGACAACCACGTGATGGCCAGCGAGTGGGCGCACGGCGAGGCGCTCGATTGCTTCAGCTACGCCGGCGGCTTCGCGCTGCAGCTCGCGCTCAAGGCGAAGAACGTCACCGCGGTGGAGATCTCCGAGCCCGCGTGCGCGCTCATCGAATCGAACGCGAAGCGCAACTCGCTCACCAACGTGAAGGCCGTCGCCGCGAACGCCTTCGACTTCTTGCGCGACGCGCTCGACGAGGGCCGCAAGTTCGACACCATCGTGTTGGACCCGCCGTCCTTCGCGAAGAACAAGGGCGCCATCGAAGCCGCGGTGCGCGGGTACAAGGAGATCAACCTCCGCGCGATGCAGTTGCTCAACCCGGGCGGCATCCTCATCACCGCGAGCTGCACGCACCACGTCGACGAGGAGCGCTTCGAGGAGATGCTCGACTCCGCGGCGGCCGACGCGAAGCGCCGCGTGCAGATCATCGAGAAGCGCGGCGCGGGGAAAGACCACCCGGTGCTGCTGACGCTGCGCGAGACGCGCTACTTGAAGTGCTTCGTGTTGCGCGTGTTGTAGTCGCTGTGCAGCGTTGAGCGCCGCAGGCAGTCGGTGAGGTCGGCGCGCGC
>CAMLFP010000500.1 GCA_946479335.1 uncultured Archangium sp. | reverse complement strand
ACGTCGAGCACGGCGACCCGGTGGCGCCTCCTGTCATTCTCGAAGCGCTCTTCTTCGTCGCTCTCTTCGCGCGCTTCCCGGAGCTGCGCGTGCTGGTGGCGGGCGGGCAAAACCCACCGGCTGAACTGGTTGAATGCCAACCACTTCAGCCGGTGAAGTTTCAGCGCCTCGGCGTAGAAGCTCCGCGTGGAGTTCTTCCCGTACCACCCGCGCCGGTTTCGGCTGTGGCTGCTCGCCGGGCTGGTGGCGTCGGTCGCGCTCACCGCGTGGGCGGTGTCAGGCGTGTCGGTCACCGACGCGCCCGGGGAGGTGCTGCGCGCCGGGTTGTCGATGGGCCTCGCGGGCGGCTTCGGGTTGTGGCTGTGGCGGCTGCGCCCGCGTGAGAACTGGGGCGTGCGCCTGACGCCCGAGGCGGTGCTGATTTCGCGCCCGCGCGCCGGCCTCATCGAGGTGCGCTGGAGCGACGTGCGCGAAGTGCGCCGCCTGGGAGAGCACCGCGACACGCTGGCCCTGTGGCTCGACGACACCAACCGCGTGCTGGTGCCCGCGCACCTCTTCGCCCGCCGGGAAGACTTCGAGGCGCTGGTGCGCAGCGTGGAAGACCGCATGCCCGCGCCGCGCTACGACGCCTGAGTGATGGACGACACGCCGCACGACCCCGAAGCGCTGAAGCTGCTGCAGCAGGCCATCGTGGAGTTCGTGCCCCACAACCACGCGCTGGGGCTCGCGTTCCACGAGGTGACGCAGACCACGGTGACGCTGCGGCTCCCGTACGACCAGAAACTGGTGGGCAACCCGCTCACCGGCGTGCTGCACGGCGGCGCCATCACCACGCTGCTCGACGCGACGTGCGGCGCCTCGGTGTACCTCAAGCTGCGCGCGCCGCTGCCCATCGCCACGTTGGACCTCCGCGTCGACTTCCTCGGCAAGCCGCCCGCGCGCGCCGACGTCTTCGTGAAGGCCGAGTGCTACCACCTCACCCGCAGCGTGGCCTTCGTGCGCGCCACCGCGTGGGTCGACGACGAGCATAAGCCCTGCGCCACCGCGGCGGCGACGGTCGCGCTCCGCACCAAGGGCCGCGCGCCCGCTCCGGAGACGACGCCATGAGCCTCGAAGACGCGCTGAGGACCGCCGCGCAGAAGAAGGACTTCGCCGCGGTGCTGGCCGCCATCCCCTACTTCCAGTTCCTCGGGGTGGAGGTCGCCTCGCCCGGCGTCTTCCGCATGCGCTTCGGCGAACACCTCATCGGGAACCCCACCATCCCCGCGTTGCACGGCGGCACGCTGGGCGCGCTGCTCGAGTCGGTGGCCCTGCTGGAGAGCATCGCCCACACGCCGATGGCGGCGCTGCCGAAGACCATCACCCTGACCATCGACTACCTGCGCAGCGCGAAGGCGCACGACACCTGGGCGCGCGCGAAGGTGGTGAAGGCCGGCCGGCGCGTGACGACGCTGCACGCCACCGCGTGGCAAGACGACGAAGCCAAACCCATCGCGATGGCGACGGTGCACTTGCGCGTGACGCGCGCAGAAAAATGAAGAACCCCCTTCCGGGAGGAAGAGGGTTTCCGGTGCGGCAGCCCGGCAGAGAAGGCTTACGTCTCGACCTGGCCGGTGAGCAGGCCGACCAGCTCGCCGGTCTTCGCGCGGCCGACGATGAAGGTGGAGATGTTCACGCCACCGAAGCGGATGACCTTGAGGTCGGTGAGGTTGGCCTCCAGCGTCGACTTGAGCGTCTGGAACTGCGCGGCGCGCGCCAGCGAGTCGGGGTCGTTGGGGTCGGCGTTGTCGATGAGGCGCTGCAGGTACTGCGAGCCGTCGAGCACCTGCGACGGCGAGCGGCCCGCGAGCTTCTCGTCGCCCGGCGAGACGTACATCAGGCTGCCGATGGTGGCGTCGTGCACCGGGGTGAGCTTCGCGCGCACCGCCGCGGCGTCGACCGGCGCGCCGTTGAGCTGCCCGCCGTTGACGAACTCGAACTTCGCGTCGGTCTCCGAGGGCATCCACATGTCGGCGGTGAGCGCGGTCAGCTTCGTCTTCAGCTCGGCCACCGAGAGCGGGCCGCCGGTGGTGGGCGTGGTGGCGGGCGTCGCCTTGCCGCGGAGGAAGAAGAAGTCGTCTTGCAGGTCGGAGGGCAGCTTCTTTCCGTCGGCGAGCGAGAGCTTCCCGTCACCGCCGGCCGCCTGCTCCGCGGCGCGCTGCGCGTAGACCTTCATGTCGTTGACGAGGCTGTTGACGCTGGCCGACTTCTGGCCGGTCTGCGCGAAGAAGCGCTCGACGGTGTCGGCGAACATCGCGTCGCCGGTGACGCTCTGGGCGATCTTCTTCGCCTCGCTCAGCGACAGCCGGCCGTCTTTGCCCGCGGCGCGCTCGATGGCCGCCTTGAACTCGGTCGACCAGGTCTCGGTGAACAGCTTGGGGGAGGGCGCGGAGGTGATCTTGGCCATGGCGGACGCATTGTCGTCGAAGCGCGGCCACAGTTGCCTACATGAAGTGTGACCTTCCTATTCCGTGGGGTTTTCCGGCGCGCCGCGTAAGTTTCGCGGCCCATGCGCACTGTCGTGTTCGTCGTGCCGTACCCTGCTGAAGCGTCGTTGCGGTTCGCCCGGGCCTTCGCGGAGCTGAAGGCCGTTCGTCTCATCGGGTTGGTGCAGAAGCCGCCCAGCGGCGCGGCCGCGAAGCCCTTCGCCACCTTCGTGCGCGTCGACGACGCGTTCGACTCGCAGCAGATCATCGAGGCCTGCGAGAAGATCCGGAAGCGCTACGGCGGCATCCATCAAATCGTCGGCGTGCTGGAGCCGCTGCAGGTGCCGCTCGCCGAGGCGCGCGCGCACTTCAAGATTCCCGGCACCGACCCGAAGACGGCCGACCTCTTCCGCGACAAGGCGCGCATGAAGGACGCGCTGCGCGCCGCGGGGCTGCCGTGCGCGCGGCACAAGCTCATCACCTCGCTGGCCGACGCGATTTCGTTCGTGCAGCAGGTGGGCTTCCCCATCGTGCTCAAGCCGCCGGCGGGCGCGGGCACCAAGGCCACCTGGCGCATCAAGAACCTCGAGGAGCTCCAGGGCGTCATCACCGCCATCCACCCGCGGCCTGACCACCCGACGCTCGCCGAAGAGTTCTTGAAGGGGCGCGAGTACTGCTTCGACACGGTGATGGTGAAGGGGAAGATCTGCTTCGAGAACGTCACCCGCTACTACCCGGGGCCGCTCGAGGTGGTGGAGAACCCGTGGATCCAGTGGGTCGGCCTCCAGCCGCAGCACCTGGGCCCCGACCTCGACGACGCGCGCGAATTGGGCCGCAAGGCGGTGAAGGCGCTCGGGCTGCAGTCGGGCTTCTCGCACATGGA
>CAMLFP010000499.1 GCA_946479335.1 uncultured Archangium sp. | reverse complement strand
TACGCGCGGCCGGAGATGCACGAGATGACCGGCACCTTCGGCTCGTTGAGCGGCAGCGCGGCGACGAGCGACTTCATCTTCTCGTCCATCCCCGCCATCAGCGGCGAGTGGAACGCGTGGCTCACGTCGAGGCGCGTGACCTTGAACCCATCGGTGACGAGCGCCTTCTGCGCGGCGTCGATGCCCGCGGTGGTGCCGGAGAGCACGGTCTGCGTCGGGTGGTTGTGGTTCGCGACCACCACGCCTGAGAGCGACGGCAGCACCGCTTCGACCTTCGAGCGCTCCGCCATCACCGCCAGCATCGCGCCGGTGTCGGTGAGGCCCAGCTCGTTCATCATCCGCCCGCGGATGGCGACCAGCTTCACCGCGTCGGCGCCGCTCAACATGCCGGCCGACGACGCGGCGGCGAACTCACCGAGCGAGTGGCCCAGCGTCACGTCGGGCAACACGTTGCACTCGCGGAGCAGCTCGCCCATCGCGAGGCCCAGCGCGGCCATCGCGGGCTGACAGATTTCGGTCTGCGTGAGGTACGCCTGCGCCTTCACCGGGTCGGTGCCCGCGGGCGGGTACAGCGCCTCCAGCAGCGAGAAGCCGGCCTCGGCCTTCACCGCGGCGTCGTACTTCTGCAGCTTGGCCTTCAGCGAGGGAAAGCGCGCGACGAGGTCGGCCAGCAGCCCCACCTTCTGCGCGCCCTGACCCGCGAAGAGGAAGCCGAGCTTGCGCTGCTCCGCCGGCACCGGCGTCGACGGCGAGATTTCACCCGACGCGACCTGGCCCAGCTTCTGGAGCAGGTCGTCGCGCGAGGTCGCCACGAAGGCGACGCGCGAATCGAACGCCTGCCGCGACGCGAGCGTGCGCGAGACATCGGCGGTCGAGAGCGAGTGCTTCACCACCTCCGCGAGGATCTCCGACGCGTGCTGCTGCAGCAGCGCGTGGTTCGGCGCGGAGAGGAGAATGAGGCCCGGGTGCTCTTCACCGCGAGCGGCCGGCACTTCCGGCGCCTGCTCGAGCAGCACGTGCGCGTTGGTGCCGCCGAAGCCGAAAGAAGAAACCGCCGCGCGACGCACCGGCACGTTCCACGGCTTCGCCTGCTGCGCGACGAGGAACGGCGAGTGGCCGAGGTCCAATTTGGGGTTGAGCTGCTCCGCCGAGGGCTGCGGAGGAATGACGCCGTGGTGCAGCATCAGGCAGGTCTTGATGAAGCCCGCCACGCCCGCCGCCGACATGGTGTGGCCGATGTTGCCCTTGATGGAGCCGAGGTTGCAGTACGGCGCCTCCAGCGCGTGGCCCGCGCGCTCGTTGAAGAAGTGCTTGAGCGCGCCCACCTCGACCACGTCGCCCACCGTTGTCGCGGTGCCGTGCGTCTCGACGTACGAAATCGTCTCGACAGGAAACTCGACGCCCTCGTGCGCGCGCCACATCGCATCGCGCTGACCTTCCGGCCGCGGCGTCATCGGGCCGTCACCGCGCCCGTCGTTGTTGCAGCCGCTGCCCTTGAGCACCGCGTAGATGCGGTCGCCGTCGCGCTGCGCGTCTTCGAGGCGCTTGAGCACCACCATGCCCACGCCCTCGCCCATCACGAAGCCGTCGGCGCGCTCGTCGAAGGGCCGGCAGACACCCGAGGGCGAAATCGCGCCGATGCGCGAGAAGCCGATGAGGTTGTCGGGGTTGAGGTTCAGGTACACGCCGCCCGCGAGCGCCACGTTGCACTGCCGCGCGCGGAGGTTGATGACCGCCTCGTGAATCGCCACCAGCGCCGAGGAGCACGCCGCGTCGATGCTCAGCGCCGGGCCGTTCAAATCGAACGTCTGCGCGACCGAGGCGGCGATCATGTTCAGCAGCGAGCCCGCAATCGTGAACGCGCGCGCCGGCGCCACATCAGCCACGCCCGCCTTCAGCGCTTCGCCTTCGAGCGCGGTGAGCGCGTCGCCGAACTCGCCGTTGATGGTCTGCTGCGCGCGGTGCCGCGAGGTCAGCAGGTCTTTGTATTCAGACACCGACGCGCCGACGAACACGCCGGTGCGCGCCTTGTCGAAGCCGCGGGTGTCGTAGCCGGCGTCCTGCAGGGCCTGGCGCGTGGCCTCGATGACCAGGCGCTGCTGCGGGTCCATCACCTGCACGCGGCGCGGGGCGAGCCCGTAGTGCAGCGCCGCGAAGTCTTCGACGCCGTCGATGAACGCGCCCTTGCGCACGTACGTCTTGTCGGGCGCGCGGATGTCGTTGGGCTCGAAGAACGCGGAGTGCTTCCACCGCGTGTCGGGGATGTCCTCGAACGTCACTTCACCGGTGGAGACGACACGCCAGAGCTCAGGCAGATCCTTCGCGTGAGGGAAACGGCACGCCATGCCGACGACGGCGATGGCTTCACGATGAAAGTCTGACTTGCTCTGGCTCATGTGGCCTCGCTGTGCTGCTTAGAAACTGACTTCAGAACCGGCGGGCAGGCGGGTCTTCACCACCGCCGCGAGGTCGCCCAGCGTCTTCACGTTGGCGAGGTCCTCGTCGGGGAGGCGGATGCTCAGCTTCTCCTCGAAGTACGAGATGAGCTCCATGATGGCCACCGAGTCGAGGCCGAGCTTGGCGATGACGGTGTCCTTGGTGAGCCCTTCCAGCTTCTTCCCGTTCACTTCCTGAGCGGCCTGCGTGAAGAGCTGGGTGATGTTGACGTTAGCCATGGTGTTGATGCGTCCTTGTTTTGTGGTGTGAGGGTTTGAACTTCTAAAGCCAGCGGCTGACGCGCTTCTGGGTGTAGTCAGAGGCCAGCTTCAGCTTCTGCAGCGCGTCTTCCATGGAGCGGATTTCGAGCGTGTGCTCCACCACGCGGCGCGCCCGGTTCTGCGCGCGGCCCAGCAGCGACTGCGCGACGTGGCGGGCGACCACCAGCTTCTCGCCGTTGCTGCCCAGCGAACGGTTGCCTTCACGGCCCAGCGTGCCGTCGAGGTACTGCTGCCGGGTCTTCGCGCGCTGCAGCTTGCCCGACGAGGTCTTGGGCAGCGACCCCACCGCGGCGATGGCCACGTCGGCGGGCGTCAGCTGCATCTCCTCGTTGATGCGCTGCTTGACGAGCTCGATGAGCGCTTCCTTGTTCTCGGCGCGCGACTCGACGGCGATGACCAGCTCCTCGCTGGTGGCGCCGGGGCGCGAGAAGGCCACGGTGGAGCCCTTGCGGATCTCGGGGATCTCGTCGCAGATCCACTCCAGCCGCTGCGGGTCGTAGTTGCGGCCGTTGATGATGATGATGTCCTTCTTGCGGCCGGTGATGAACACGTTGCCGTTCACCAGGTAGCCGTAGTCGCCGGTCTTGAGCCAACCGTTGCCGAAGGTGCGCTCAGTGGCCTCGGCGTCTTCGTAGTAGCCCTTGCAGATC
>CAMLFP010000498.1 GCA_946479335.1 uncultured Archangium sp. | reverse complement strand
GTCACCGTGGAGAGCACCGTCACCGCCGCGATGCCCGCCTTCGACCAGCCGCTCAGGTCATTCCCCCAGTTGAGGAACGCGCCGACGCCCAGCAGCACCAGCACCCAGCTGACCAATACATAGACATTCACGCCGCGGCTGGCCTGCGGGTTGTATTTGTTTGAGATGTCTCGTTTGACGTAGTCGCCCATCCACTCCGGGCGCCACGCGGGCGAGGCGAAGAACACCTTGAACTTGTCTTTCAGCGTCGGCGCGCGGCCCGCGAGCTTGATGAGGTCCCAGTACGTCTCCACCTGCGCCCACAGCGGGTTGAAGGAGTTGATGGGCCGCGTGGTGCCGTAGACGCAGGGCTCGGTCTCCGGCTCCCAGGTGCCGAACATGCGGTCGAAGAAGCTGAACGTCGCCGCGTGGTTCTTGTCGAGGTAGCGCGGGTTGATGGCGTGGTGCACGCGGTGCAGCGCCGGCGTGTTGAAGATCTTCTCGAACCAGCCGAGCGGCGGCACCAGCTCGGTGTGGATCCAGAACTGGTAGAGCGTCGAGAGGCCCAGCACCACGCCGAAGCACAGCGTCGGCACGCCCAGCAGCGCGAGCGGGAAATAGAAGGGCAGCGTCGTCGCCCACGTGGTGACCGACTGCCGCAGCGCCACCGCGAGGTTGTAGTCCTCCGAGTGGTGGTGCACGACGTGCGCCGCCCAGAGGATGTTGACCTCGTGCGAGAGCCGGTGCCACCAGTAGTAGGCGAACTCCACGCCGAAGACCGCCAGCACCCACGGCAACCACGTCGTCGGGATGGTGAAGAAGCGGTGCTGGTACAGCCACTCGTAGCCCGCCGCCATCACGCCCGTGGCGAGGAAGAGGCTCACCAGCTGCTGCGTGATGCCGCACCCCATGTCTGACACCGCGTCGCCCAGCCGGTACACGCGCCGCCCCTTCGCCTTCGCGACCGCGAGCTCCACGAGCATTCCCGCGAAGAACAACGGCACGGCCATGGCGATGAGGTTCGGTTGCATGCGCGGCGCTCTCTATATGGAGTGACCAATCGGTCGCAATACGTACCCGTCACTTTTCGTCGGGCGGGAGGAAGACCGTCTCATTCAAGTCGAGCACGCCCCACTCGAGCGAGGGCTGTTCGGCCTTGAAGAGGTCGCGCGCGGCGTCGAGGTCGAGGCCGGGCATCAGCGCGAGGCCCTTGTCGATGGGCTGGAAGAAGTTGTCGAAGTGCGTGGGCAGCACGCGCACCGCCTTCGACTCGGAGAGGAGTTCGTGCACCTTCTCCTTCGTCTGCTTCTCGCCGGTGACGCCGACGATGAGCGTCTTCGCGGTGAGGCCGCCGAGCTCGCCCGGCGCGAAGGTGCTGGTGGGGTGGAACCAGAGGCTCGTGCCGTTGGCCTCCAGCCGGTACGCGAGCGTGTCGTCGAGCGCGTATTGCCAGAACCACAGAGACTTCTTCTCGGTGGGAATCACGCCGTCCATCGGGTGCGAGACGACGATGTCGGTGTGGCGCGACTTCTTGATGTCGATGGTGAAGGTGCCGAAGACGAAGTGGTCTCCGTCGCGCGCGACCTTGGTCTTCTCAGGCGCCACGCCGCGGCTCAACGCCAGGTTCACCGCGTTCTGCGAGCCGATGACGACGGCGCCGGTGCGCTTCGCGATTTCGCCCACGTCGAGCGCGTGGTCGAAGTGCGCGTGGTTCACGAGAATGAGGTCGGCCTTCGGGCACCACTGCGCGCCGAGCGCCTCGTCGGCGACGATGGGGCCGGTGATGAGCTGGAGTGGATCCGGCCGCGTGGGCGTGGGGTCGAGCAGCACCGTCGTCACGCCGTCGGAGACCTCGAAGCCCGACACGCCGAGCGAGCGCACCGACAACCCGCCCTCGTGCTTCTCGCGCCAGCTCGGCGGAGGTTGATGCTCCACCGGCACCTTCCACGGGTGATGCGCGGTGAAGATGAACCACGCGACGACCAGCAACACCACGAGGTCGACCGGCACCAGCGCGAGGAGGATTTTTGCACGTCGGGAGAGCGCCACGCCTGCGCTCATACCGGCTTCTGTCTGGTGTGGCGATGAAGCGAGGCTACGGCAGCGTCAGCGACGCATTGAGCAGCGCTCCGCCGTGCCGTTGGGACCCAGCTCGTTGACGCGCCGCCCGTCGACGGAGACGAGGGCGGCGGTGGTGCAAGGGGCGCTGGGCTTAAGAACCCAAATGTCTATGATGGCATTTCGATGTTTGACGCGATTGATGGAGTTTCGGCGAAAGTCCCTATCCTGGAGCGAGGTGGCCATACCGCCCTTGGGATTGCCGAGCTCGAGGTGAGTGCGAAATGCACATCTTGTTAGAAGATATTTCGGAGTTTCTTGATTTTGTCGATGAAACTATCAGCTACGTGGACGCTCCTTTGGAGGGTATTGTCCGTTCGAAAAACGGAGTTCTCTATGCGTTCCGCGTACTGGAAATTATACCGACATGCTTGTGGCACTGGGTGTTAGTGCCAGTGCAGTCGACATCTGAGCCTGTTTCCTCGGCGTTTTGCCGCTCGCCGGGCCCTGAAGACAAGTGGTTGAGCATTCTTGAGGATCGGCGCGGAGAGAAGCCACGAATCACTGTTGCTGAATTCTCGCGAGCACGAATGCCCTTGCCGAGAACTGCTCTTTAGCGGCCGAACATGGCTGAGGAACGAGTGCTGCGCTGAGGCGTTCGAGCGCAACGCGCGCCGAGCTACGGCAGCGTCAGCGACGCGTTGAGCAGCGCCCCGCCGCGCAGCACGCCCACCGGCACCACGCTCCCGGGGGCCTCGTTGTCGAGCAGCACTGCCGTGCCGTTGGGGCCCAGCTCGTCGACGCGCCGCCCGTCGACGGAGACGAGAAGGTCGCCGGGTTGCAAGCCCGCGTTCGCGGCCGGGCTCCCGGGCTGCACACCGGTGATGCTCAACGTCGGAGAGAACAGCTCGATGCCATGCCCGCTCGTGCCGCTGCGGATGATGGGCACGACCTTCAGCGAGAGCTCCTTCTCACCGCCCGTGGGCAGGTCGATGAACGTTGAAGCGCCGCTCTGCGTACTGTCACCGAGGCAGGCGACCAGCAGGTGCCCGGCCGGCGCCGACTCAAAGACGAACGCGCCCTGCTCGTCGCTCATCGGCACCGAGGCGGGGTCCCAATTGGTGACGCCTTGTGAGGTGCCCGCTGCGAGGAGCGTGCGGCACATCACGTTGCTCACCGGGAGGCCGGTCTCGAAGTCGACGATCCGCCCTCGGATCTTTCCCATGCCATGACTCTCAAGCGTGACCTCGCGCGTCTCGCCTTCTTTCAGCACCACCTTCTTGATGTCGCCCTCCATGTTGTCCATCGCGGTGATGGTCCACTCGCCGGC
>CAMLFP010000497.1 GCA_946479335.1 uncultured Archangium sp. | reverse complement strand
GGCGGCCACTTTCCTTCGGCCTCGAGGCTTTTGCGGACCACGGGGTTCTCGTCCATGAACGCCTTGAGCGACTCCTCGGTGATCCACACCTCGACGTCCTGGCTCCCGAGCTTCGCCTGACACCCCAGCCGCGACGTGGGCTTCACGTCGTACGCGAGGTCGAGGCGATCGAGCTCCATGTCGTCCTGCTCCGAGAGGGTCTCGAGGCCTTTGCGCACCCACACGTGGCACGTCGAGCACGCGCACACGCCGCCGCACGAATGGCCGACCTGCGCGTCACACTTCTCCGCCGCGTCGAGGATGGTCGTCCCTTCCGGCACTTCGACCGTCAGCTCCTGCAGCGCACTGCGAAACGTCACCCGAGGCACTTAGAAATCCTCCAGCCGGTGACCGACGGCGGCCTTGCCGATCGCGCGGTCCATGATCTTCTCGACGAAGGGCTTCGCGAGCCCATCGACCTCGGCGATCGCGTTCTTCAGCGCCTCGTGACTGGTGGCGCTCTTCGCGAAGCCTTCCAGCTTCGAGAGCTGGGCTTCGAAGTCCTGCTTCTCGGTCACCGACAGCAGGTCGCCGTTCTCGCGGAGCTGCTTTCGGCCATCGATCAGCATCCGCTCCGCCTCGACGCGCTGCTCGGCGAGCAACCGGCGCTGCATGTCGTCTTCCGCGTGGTCGATCGAGTCGAGGAGCATCTGCTCGATCTCCTCGTCGGTCAGCCCGTGCGTGGGCTTCACGGTGATCTGCTGCTCGACGCCGGTGGTCTCTTCCTTCGCCGAGACCGAGAGGATGCCGTCGGCGTCGACGCGGAAGGTGACCTGCACGCGGCCCATGCCGGCGGCCATCGCGGGGATGCCCGCGAGCCGGAACTGCGCCAGCGAGCGATTGTCCTGCACCAGTTCGCGCTCGCCCTGCACGACGTGGATGTCCATTCCGGTCTGGCCGTCCTGGAAGGTCGTGAAGACCTGCGCCTGCGCCATGGGAATACTCGAGTTCCGCGGGATCAGCTTCTCCACCACGCCGCCCATCGTCTCGAGGCCGAGCGAGAGCGGGATCACGTCGAGCAAGAGCACTTCATCTTGCCGCTCGGAGTTCGTCAGCAGATCGGCCTGAATCGCAGCGCCCAGCGCGACGACCTCGTCGGGGTTGATGTCGGAGAGCGCCGGCTTGCCGAAGATCTCCGCCACGTAGTCCCGCACCGCGGGTACGCGCGTCGAACCGCCGACCAGCACCACGCCTTTGACGTCTTCGGCGGTGACGCCCGCGTCCTTCAACGCGCGGCGCACCGACAGCCCTGTCTTCTGCAGCAGCGGCGTCACCCACTCGTCGAACTGCGCGCGCGTGAGCGGGAAGGGCGCGCCTTCGAAGTCGATCACGGTCTCGTTTGAGTCCGTCAGGCGCTCCTTCGCGGCCTTCGCGGCCTGCAGCAGCGTCGCGATCTGCGTGGGCGTCGGCTCTTTCAAACCGCGCGCCTCGAGCACCCGCGTGACGATCGCGCGATCGAAGTCATCGCCGCCGAGGGCCGAATCGCCGCCCACCGACTTCACCTGGAACACGCCGTCGACGAGCTCGAGGATCGAGATGTCGAACGTGCCGCCGCCGAGGTCGTAGACCGCGTAGAGCCCCTGCACGCCCTTGTCCAAACCGTAGGCGAGGGCGGCCGCGGTCGGCTCGTTCAGCAACCGCAGCACCTCGAGGCCCGCGAGGCGCCCGGCGTCCTTCGTGGCCTGCCGTTGCGCGTCGTCGAAGTACGCGGGCACGGTGATGACCGCCTTCTCGACCTTGCCGGCGAAGTGCGACTCCGCGCGGCGCTTGAGCTGCCGGAGGATCTCGCCCGAGACCTCGATGGGCGTCACCGGCTGGCCGCCGGCGACCTCGAAGCGCACCACGCCGGAGCCGGGCGTGAACTTGTAGGCGCCCAACTTCTTCGTCTCGACGTCGCCCAGCGACTTGCCCATGAAGCGCTTCACCGACTTGATGGTGTCGGTGGGGAAGGTCGCGAGCTGATCGACCGCGTGGCGGCCCACCAGCACCGCGCCGTTGGCCGCGTAGTGCACCACCGAAGGCAACAGCTTCGCGTCGCCCTCATCGGCCACCAGACACTGCGCCTTGCCGTTGATCACCGCCGCCACCAGCGAGTTGGTGGTGCCGAGGTCGATGCCCACCACGCTGCCTTGCGGCTTCAGCGGGTCATGGATCTGCAGGAAGCCTTTCACGACAACAGCTCCTCTTCGAACGCGTCGACCTCGTCGAGGAAGCGCGTGTAGTAACGGACGCGGCCGAGCGAGACGGTGGCGGTGGCGACATCGTCTCCACGCAGCGCCGCCTGGGCCTCGGCCAGTGACTTCTCTTTCGCGGAGCGGATCTCCGCGGCCATCTTCTGCGCGCCGTCGAGGTTCTTCTTCGCGCGCAACCCCTCGAGCGCCTCACGGTGCTCCATGATCTCCTCGAGGAACTCCATCGGCATCTTCACCTTCGCCGCGGCGTCTTCGGTGTCGAGCTTCACGCCCTTGAGCTCCAGCACGTAGAACGCGCGGCGCACGGGGTCTCGCAGCACCTTGATCGCCTCGTTCAACGCGGCCGACTTCTCGGCGGCGATGCGGCGCTCACGCGCGTCGGCGTTCACGAGCCGATCCGGGTGCGTCGCGAGCGACAGTTCGCGGTGTTTCGCCTCCAGCGCCTTCACGTCGACATCGACGGAGGCGGGCAGGTTGAAGAGTTCGAAGTGCGTCATCGCCCCTCACCCCTCTCTTCGCGAGACCCTCTCCCCGGGGGAGAGGGATTTTTCACACGGTGAACGAGTCGCCACAGCAACACGCCGCATTCTCGTTCGGGTTCTGGAGCTTGAAGCCCGACGCCAGCAGACCTTCTTCGAAGATCAGCTCGGTGCCCATCAGGTACAGGTAGCTCTTCGGGTCGATGAAGACGCGCACGCCCTCACGCTCGAAGATCTTGTCGCGCTCGCGGGGCTTGTCGCTCCACTCCATGTGGTACGAGAGGCCGGAGCAGCCGCCGCCCTTGACGGCGATGCGCAGGCCCGCCTCGGGCGTCTGGCGCTCGTCGAGCAAACGCTTCAAACGCACCACGGCGCTGTCGGTCAGACCGATGCCCTTGCCCATGGGCTTGGCGGGTGCGGTGGCGACGCCGAGGCTCATCACTCCCCCTTGCGCGCGGCGCGCTTGGCGCGGAAGTCCTCGATGGCGGCCTTGATCGCGTCTTCGGCCAGCACGCTGCAGTGGATCTTCACCGGAGGCAGCGACAGCTCCTTGGCGATCTCCTTGTTGGTGATCTTCATCGCGTCGTCCATCGACTTGCCCTTCACCCACTCGGTGACGAGCGAGCTGGAGGCGATCGCCGAGCCGCAGCCGAACGTCTTGAACTTGGCGTCCTCGATGACGC
>CAMLFP010000496.1 GCA_946479335.1 uncultured Archangium sp. | reverse complement strand
AACCAGTCGAAGCTGAGCGCGGTCACCGTGCCGCTCCCGCCTCCGTAGCTCAGCGGCTGGTCACGTCGTGCGCCTGGGGCCACGCGCTGGCGATCAACAGCGCGGCGGTGGGCCACAGCTGCAGCAGCAACCGGTTCAGCAGCGTGCCGTTCTCCGCGAAGACGCGCACGCGCTCGGGGCCGAGCAGCAGCGCGCAGAAGGTCACCGCGAACAACCCGAGCAACGCCAGCCGCAGCCCGCGCGCGAGCCCGGTCTTCGCCAGGGCCAGCGCCGCGATCGCGAACGCCCAGAAGACGCCCCAGGAGTGCAGATCAAAGAGGTGCAGCGCGAGGAGCTTCAGCACGTGCCCCGCCTCGCCGAAGGCCGGCGCGCCCACCGCGTGATCGCGATCGGCCACCGCGTGCAGCGAGAGCAGCAGCCGCCACGCTCCCGCCGCGAACAACGCCGCACCGGCCGGGAGCATCAACCGCCAGCTCCGCCAGCCGCGCACCGTGAGCGCCGCCACCGTCGCCGACAGCACGTGCAGCAGGCCCTCGTCCTTGAACGCGGCGAGCACCACGCCGAGCAGCACCGCGAGGAACGGCGGCCGCTCACCATCGCGCAGCAACGTCACCACCAGCGCCGCGCTCAGCAGGCCCACCGGGAGATCGACGTACGTGGAGCGCAGGTGCACCCAGATGAGCGGCGAAGCGAACGCCACCGCAAGCAGCAGCCAGCTCTCGCGACGCTCGGCGCGCCACACCTCAATCAACGTCGCCGCGCTCGCCAGCATCAGCAGCGAGCCCGACAGCACGTCGGCGTCGATCTCGTCGACGTGCAGCGACAGCCAGCCGATGCTCGCCGGCCACAGCGGTGGGTACCCCGCGGGGATGACGCCCATCGACGGGTCCAACGCCGCGCGCACGCCGAAGCCGAACCCGATGGACTCCAGCCGCGCCTTGGCGATCCACACGAACTCGTCCCACTGCGTCGGCGTCCACGGGCGGGCGAGCACCAACGCCGCGAGCAACGCGAAGCCGATGACCTCACCGCGACGAAGCGGCGACGCGTCAGGCAACGGCGCCAGACCCGCACGCGAGATGGCGAACAGCGCGACCGCCAGCGTGAGCCCCACCCAGCCGAGCGTCACGCAGTACGCGGCGACAATCGCGAACCACAGTGACGACGGCCGCTCCAGCGCCTGCCGAAACGAGACGCGCGTCAACGCCACCCGCAACCCGGCGCCCAGCAGATGCAACAGGAGGAACCCCGCGAGCGCGATCACGGCGTGTCTCCGCACACGATGCGCCCGGCCTTCTCGGCGCACGTCATCTGCAGGTTCGTGCCCACCACCTCGAGCGCCGTCCCGCCGTCGAAGACCTCGCGCGTCGGGCGCGCGTACCGCAGCAGCGGGAAGAGCACGTCGTCTTCTTCGTACGTCACGTTCACCCGCGCCGAGGGCCACGGCGCGACGCGCGCGAACTCCGCCATCGTCTCGCGCACCTCACGCGAGAGCTCGCTCCGCTTCCCCGGGGCGTCGCCGCGCCACGCGAAGACATGGAGGAAGCCGGGCACCGCGAGCGCGACCAGCAGCACCGGCACCCAGCGCGACGCGAAGCGCCGCAGCACCAGGGCCACCAGCACCGCGAGCACCGCGAGGCTGAACTCCTGCGCCGCGTGGGGGAAGTGCTGCCGCGGCGCCTGCGTGACGCCGTTCGCCCCATCGATGACGATGGCCTCGGGAGACCCCAGCGTGCAGTCGTCGGTAGCCACTTTGCGCGCGCTTCCCTATAGGAAATCGGTCTCGTGGGCATGCTTCGACTGGCATTGGCACTTCTCGTCACCGGCTGCGCCGCGCACCGGGTCGATCTGCTGGTCATCGCACCGCACCCCGACGACGAGGCGTTGCTCGCCGCCGGCGCGATGGCGAAGGCCCGCGCTGCAGGGAAGTCGGTGTCGGTCATCGTGGTCACCAACGGCGACTTCACCTGCGAGCGCGACGGGTACCTGCGCGAGGCGGAGAGCGTGCGCGCGCTGGCGAAGCTCGACGTCAAAGACGTGCACTTCCTCGGGTACCCCGACGGCGCGCTGGCGCGCATGGGGCACCAGCCGCTCGACCCCATCGAGCATCGCGACGCGAACGGCGAGTGTACCGCGCGCACCGGCACCTACGCTGATCGCTCCGAGGGCCGCCTCGACGAGCACACCGCGCGCACCGGGCAGCCCGGGGAGTGGACGTCTGATTCGCTGCTGGGAGATCTCGAGGCGCTGCTCGACCGACTGCGCCCGCGCACCATCGTGCTGCCGCACTTCATCGACGACCACCCCGACCACGCGGCGACCTACCGCTACGTGCGCCGCGCGCTGGAGAACCTGCACCGCGAGCCCGAGGTGCTGCGCGGCGTCGTCCACTCCGGCGCGTGCTGGCCATCTGACTGCAAGACGTTCTTGAACCTGTTGCAGCCCATGCCGCCGTTGCCGCGCCCGCTCGGCGGGTACGCGCCCACGCGCCGCGAACCGATCGACGCCGATCAAAAGCTCGACGTCATCTCCACGTACATCTCGCAGGCCGGAGCCGACCCCGAGACCGACTGGCTCTCGTCGTTCGCGCGCGCCGACGAGATCTTCTGGCCCGAAGACCTCGAGCACTTCGACGAAGAGCAGACGCTGCTGCTGCCCGCGGTGTGGCACGGCTATGCGTTGAGCCCCACCGGCGTGACCACCCCCGAAGGCAAGACGCTGCGCTCGTGGCAGGAGACGAAGCACCTCACGCTGCGCGTGCGGCACGTCGGCGCGTATGACGAGGTGCTGGCGTGGGGTGACGAGGGCTTCGTCGCCGGGTGGGTGCGCCTCGCGACATCGGCGAAGCCCTGACGACTACTCCGCGCGCTCTTCGCCGAAGAACTCCGCGACGAGGAACTCGTACGCGTCGAACGGCTCCGGGCGCACGCGCTCGTGGCGTTCGGCGTCGAGCACGATGACGTAGCCCTCGGGCGCCCAGCGCAACACCGAGAGCGTCAGATCTCCGGGGTCGAGGAGCCAGTAGTGCGGCACCTGCGCGCGGTGGTACGCGCGGCGCTTCTTCACGGTGTCGTTGGCGCGGTTGGTCGAGAGGATCTCGCCGATCCAATCGGGTCGCAGGGTGATGGGCGTGCCAGTGGGCGGCCGCGCCGTGCGCTCCTTGCGCCAGCCGATCAGATCGGGGCGGTAGATCTCTCGAGGCTCGAAGAGGATCTCGACCTCTGACTGAAACCACCATCCACCGGGGCCGTTACTTCCGCCGCGCTTGCCGCTGCCGAAGAACGGGTTGAGCAATGCGCTCACGCTGGTCTGTGTCGTCCCGTGCTCGCCGGTCGCCGCTTCTTTCTCCACGAGCTCGCCGTCGATGATCTCGTGGCGCCGCCGCTCCTCGGGGATCGCGAGCAGGTCGGCGAGCGTGGCGGTTCC
>CAMLFP010000495.1 GCA_946479335.1 uncultured Archangium sp. | reverse complement strand
GAGAGCTCCTCCTGGGAGCGCATCAGCGCCGCGAAGCCGCTCCCGAAGACGGAGCTGAACGCCGAGGTGCCCGCCGCGCGGTTGAGCTGCGAGAGCACCGACGCCGCGAGGTAGAGGTCGAAGCTGCGCGTGCGCACCAGCGCCGCGGTCGAGGCGCGGTGGGTGTCGTCCTGGTACAGCGCGTTCCACCGTTGGGCGGCGATCTGCAGCGCGTCCATCGCGCCCTGCCAGCTCTGCGTCTGGTCGAGCAGCATCTGGTTGCGCGCGGAGATGGCGGTGGCGTCGGTGGGCTGGCGGCCCAGCACCTCCAGCGCCGCGGGCGCGAACTGGGTGGCGAGCACCGCGAAGTGCGCGTCGAGCACCTGCGCCTTCCACTTGTCGAGGATCTGCTCGTTGTACGACTTGAGCTCCGAGGCGAGGAACAGCGGCGCTTCGCTGGTCTTGAGCCACTCGAGGCGCGTGCTGGTGTCGACCTGGAACGCGGCCAGCTGCCGGCCGAGGTACGCCTCGCGCGCGTCGGTCTGGAAGAGGTTCAACAACGCGCCGGCCTGCGTCAGCTCGCTGCTCTGCGTCTGGTACGCGTAGGCCAGCAGCTGCGCGCTGCACAGCACCTGCGGCGTGGGCACGCAGTAGCCGTCTTGCGCCGCGCACTTCTCGAGGAAGTCGGCGAACGTGAGGCCGCCCGGGTTGGGCTGGCTGTCATCGATGAAGGCGCGCACCTGCGCGGCGGTGGTGGGGCCCGAGAGCGCCAGGTCTGCCAGCCGCAGCGCGCAGCCCGCCCGCACCTCGGGCGCCGCGAGCGTGAAGTCACCCAGCGACACCAGGTTCGGGCACTCCGCGCTGACGAAGCCGGCGTCGGTGGCCACGGTGGTGGCCTGCACCAGGTCGTTGAAGAGCGCGTCGTCGCACGCGGTCAGCGCCAGCGGCCCGCCGAGCGACGGCATGGGCACGGTGTCTGAAGCGGTGGGCGCGGTGTAGCCGGCGGCGGGCAGCGGCGCGTTGCGAGACGCGGTGAAGGTGCCCGCCAGCGACACGCTGCCGGGCGTCTGCACCCCGTCGGCGCTGCGGGTCGCGAAGAGCCCCTGCCAGCGGTCGGCCAGCGCGCCGGTGAAGGTGCCGTCTTGCTCGCCGGAGATCTCCACGCGCAGGCTGCGCGCGACGTGCGGCGCGCCGGCGAAGAGCGACCCCTCCGGCATCGCGAACGGGGCCGCGAAGCGCGCGAACCACACGTTGCTCTGCGCGTCCCACTGCATCGGGCGCGCGACCCAGGTCTCAGTGGCGTCTCCCGCGACGGGCGAGAACAACGACTGGTTCGACACCGGCAGCAGCAGGTAGCGCGCGGTGGCCTCCTCCCACGTGGCGCCCGTGGGCTCCACGCGCAGGCCGAAGCGCAGCGGCAGCTCGGAGCCGCCGAACTCCCGCACCGCGAGGCTCGCCGAGTACACGCCGTCGACGGTGCGGCGCGGCACCAGCGAGAGCTGGTAGCCACCCACCGAGGTGATGACGCTGGCCTGCTGCACGGTGGGCGCCGCGTCGAGCGTGCCCGCGGTGCCGGTGGGGATGCTCAGCGTGAACGAGGTGGTGCCCGCCGCGCGCAGCGTCTGCACCGTGTCGCGGTTGCCGTCGAGCGCCACGCGGTAGGTGATGGCCCCCTCGGGCACCGGCGCGGAGGTGGTGAGGGTCGCCTCGACGAACGGCGCGCCGGGCGGCACCTGCAGCTCGACCGGGAGGCCCTGCACCACGCGCACCTCGGGCTGCGTGGTGGGCACCACCGCGGCCTGCGCCTCGTCTTCGAGGCCCTGCACGCCCGTGGTCTCGTCGCTCTGCGCGATGATGCACCGGCCGTGGTCGGAGCACGTCTCGCCCGCGGCGCACGGCAGCTTCGCGGCGCACTCGAAGGTGCACGCGTTCTGCGCGCAGTACAGGCCCGCGGCGCAGTCACCGTCGATGAGACAGCCCTGGCGGGAGTCGAGCGTCACCTTCCCGAAGAGCACCTCGGGCGTGGTCGACGCGCTGCCGCCGCCGACCGTCGGAGAACAGCCCGCCAGCCCCCAGAGCATCACCAGGAGAACGCGCGCCTTCATCGCGCCACCAGCGTGCCGGAGATGCCGTCGTAGCCATCGGCGCCGTCTCCGCCGGGGTTGGTGCTGGACGCCTCGCTGCCGGTGCCGTTGGGCGTCTTCACGCCGGCCAGACCGCCGGTGCCCTTGACTCCGCGCACGCCCGCGGCGCCGATGTTGATGTAGTTGGCCGGCGCAGCCTCGACGATGGCGGGCAAGGTCATGCCGCAGTTGTTCGCGGAGCTGCTCCGCTGACACCACCGCAGGATGCCGATGCTCGAGCCGCCCGTGCCGCCGGCGCCGCCGCCACCTCCGCCGCCGTTCCCTCCGTTGCCACCGGAGAGGTAGGGGTGACTTCCAGCCGTGCCGCCCCAGCCGCCACCCCGGCCGTCTCCACCTGCGCTCCCCTTGCCGCCCGCACCACCGGCGCCCGCGCGCAGCGAGAAGTTGCCCGACATGGTCATGGTCAGGTCGGGCGAGGTGCTCGTCGCGGTGAGCATCAGCGCGATGGCCGAGCCGCCGTGGCCACCGTTGTTGCCCTGATACCCGCCGCCGCCGCCGCCGCCGCCACCACCGCCGCGGAACTCGCCGCACGGACAATCGAAGTAGTCCGGGTGGTAGATGCACCCGGCCCCGCCGCCGCCACCGCTGCCGGTCGTGCCGTAGCCCGCGAACCGCGCCGCCGCCGGCCGGCTGGTCACCGGGTAGCCCCCTGACGACGAGACCCCGAAACTCCAGGCCTGCCACGCCGCTCCCTGACCGCCGTAGCCATCGCCACCTCGCGTCGCGGGCCACGTGAAGGTGCCGTTGGAGCTCGGGTTGCTCTGCCCGCGAATCGCCACGCACATACCCCCGGAGCCCCCCGAAGCACTCAAACTCCATTCACCGCTGAGGCCAGAGAAGTTGTAGCCGCGGTTGCCGCCGCCGGGAGGCTGCCAGCGAATCGCGCCTGAACTGCCGCCTCGCGGGCTGTACCCATCAGGGCACGACGACGGCCCCGGCCCCCAGAGCGCGTCATGATCGCGGTCGGACTCGGCCGCGTACTGCATCCAATCGGAGACGGCGATGCCGGAACAATTCGAGTTGGGGTCGCAACCATTCGGCCCGTTGACCGTGAGCCCCGACATCGTCGTCGCCGTCCCCGGCCCGCCCGGCATCGCCGCGTCCACTTCGATCTCCACGTTGCGCACCGACAATTCCCTGCAACCACTCGAGGGGCAGCGGATGCCGAACTGATCGGGCGCGTTCTGTCCGTTGGCCAACATCTGCGAGATGTCGGGGCGATGGGTGATGACGTGCACCTGGTCGAGCAGCAGCGACATGGCACCGCCGGTGGCGCCCTCGATGGCCGCGTAGCCTCGCGTGAACAGGTA
>CAMLFP010000494.1 GCA_946479335.1 uncultured Archangium sp. | reverse complement strand
AGGCCGCGAGCGCGCAACTGGCCCCGCGCATCAAGCAACTCCAGGAGCGGTTGGCCGGGATGACCACCACCCTGGACGCCGCCGAGAAGACGCGCCCCTCTGGTGACGAGATGGCGAAGGTGACCGGCGACTTCGAGCAACTCCACCGCGACACCGAGGCCCTCAACGCCGAGTGCAACGCGCTGGGCGACAAGCACCGCGCGCTTCGAGACGCGTGGAGCGGCGCCGACGCGAACTGCAGGAATGGCTCACCCTCGATGAAGGCGAATGACTGCGCGGAGTGGCGGAAGGTGGAGCCGCTCTTCGTCACCCGCAACGAGTGTGAGCGCGGCGTCGAGGAGGAGGGCCGCGTCGCCTCTCGCTTCCGCTCCTTCGAGCAGGGCTGGCGCCGGGAGCAGGCGAAGCGCGATGAGCTTGCCGCCCGGGAGTCGGGCTTCAAGCAGGCGGTGTCGGGGTCGCCGCGGCAGCGCGCCATCTCTTTGCCGCCGTCGTACGTGCGCTTCAGCGAGCCAAAGCCCGGCGGCGCCGACCGCATCATCGACACCGTGCGCCTGTTCGCCGACGCGCACCCGAGCCACTTCGTCTTCCTCCGGAAGGACCTGGCCGAGGCGCCGCGCAACAGCGGTGAGTCTGACCGCCGCTTCTCGCGGACGCTGAAGAAGGGCGAGGCGGTGCTGACGTTGCGCGACACCGGCGTGTCTGGCGACGACGTCACCATCCTCTCCATCGACGGGAACGTGGGCGTGGTGCGCAGCGGAGAGCTCGCGCTCGCGCCGCTGCCGGGCAGCAAGCCGATGGTGTTGAAGGCCGACGACCTCAACGTGCGCGACGAGAAGGGCAACGTCATCGCCGGACCGACGTGGCTGACGCCCGACGCGACGGGGTTCTTCCTCGATGAGGCCGCGGGTTGGCTCGACCTCCTCGACCCGCCGGAGCCACGCACGCAGCGCTTCTTCGATGCGAAGGAGAAGGTGCTTGGTTGCTACGACAAACAGATGCGGAAGCTCGACCCCTCGGGCGAGTTGCGGCGTCACTACGACGTCGTCACCTGGGGCCGTGGTGGCGTGCAGAAGGTCGAGAGCGCCGCGTCGAACTTCGACCGCAAGGCGTGCGCCGCGTGCAACTGCAAGGCGTTCAACGAGATGAAGCGCAAGCTGATGAAAGACGCCATCGCGCCCGCGCAGAAGGAGGCCTTCAAGGCCTACGAGCCGGTGCTCGAGCAGCTCAAGCAGACCGACTTCGCGGGCGCCGTTATGGGCGCGGCGAAGGGTGACGACGGGTGGGCGCCGCAGCCCATCTGAGGGCGCTGCGGGTAATCAGACCACCTCGTCGAGCCACGCGCGCGCCGCGGCCTCGTCGTCGAACACGCGAATCGGCAACTTCGCGCCGACCAGCGAGAGCGTCTTCGAGAAGCTGTCTGCCAGCAGCCGCAGCCCCGGTGTGCTGGTGACGGCCGCCATCGCGCGCAGGCCGGGCGAGAGCTCGCGCATGACGCCCATCCAGAACGCGCCGACGCTGACGTCGAGCTTCCGCAGCGAGCGCGGAACGTGCACCAGGAGCCCCACCGGGTGCCGGCGGATGGTCTCCACCAGCACCGCCTTCACCTCGTGCTGGCGCTCGACGGTGACCTGCTCGTCGGCTCCGTACTCGACCTCGACGACTTTTCCGCTCGCTCGGATGTCCATGCCGTGGGGCGGAAGGTTACCCCGGCCCGGGCCCCCTCGCGCGAGGCGAAGAAAGTGCGACGATGGCGCGCATGAGCAGGGAACTGTCCTTGAGTCGCGGGCCGACCGACGCGCCGCTCCTCACCGAGACCATCGGCGAGAACTTGAAGCGCACGGTCGAGCGGTTCCCCACGCGAGACGCGTTGATCAGCGTGCAGCAGAGCTACCGCGCGACGTACGCCGACCTCTGGGCGCAGAGCGGCATCGTGGCGAAGGCATTGCTCGCGGCGGGCCTGAAGCAGGGTGACCGGCTCGGGCTCTGGTCTCCGAATCGCTACGAGTGGGTGCTGGTGCAGTACGCGGCGATGCGGCTGGGCGTCATCCTCGTGAACATCAACCCCGCGTACCGCGCGCACGAGCTGCAATACGTGTTGGCGCAGTCGGGCACCTCGGCGCTCATCGCGGCGCGCAGCTTCAAGGCGAGCGACTACGCGGCGGTGGTGCGTGAGGTGCAACCGCACCTGCCGCACCTCACGGTGACCTCGTTCTTCGACGACGACTGGGACGACTTCGTGAAGCGCGGCAAGCGCATCTCCGACGTCGAGCTCGCCGCCGCGGAGTCGAACGTCGAGGCGGGCGACGCGGTGAACCTCCAGTACACCAGCGGCACCACGGGCTTCCCGAAGGGCGTGACGCTCTCGCACCGCAATCTGCTGAACAACGGCTACTTCATCGCGCGGCGCCTCAACTATTCGGAGCACGACCGGGTGTGCATCCCCGTGCCGTTCTTCCACTGCTTCGGCATGGTCATCGGCAACCTCGCGTGCACCACGCACGGCGCGTGCATGGTGATTCCCTCGGCGAGCTTCGAGGCCACCGCGGCGCTGGAGGCCGTGCAGCAGGAGCGCTGCACCTCGCTGTACGGCGTGCCGACGATGTTCATCTCCGAGCTGTCGCTGCCGACCTTCAGCAGCTTCGACCTGAGCAGCCTGCGCACCGGGGTGATGGCGGGCTCCACGTGCCCGGTGGAGGTGATGCGCCAGGTGCAGTCGCGCATGCACATGACGCAGGTGCAGGTCTGCTACGGCATGACGGAGACCTCGCCGGTCAGCACGCAGACCACCCTCGGCACGCCGCTGGAGAAGCAGGTCGGCACCGTGGGCACCGTGCAGGACCACCTCGAGGTGAAGGTCATCGAGCCCGAGAGCGGCGCGCTGCAACCGCGGGGCGTGCACGGCGAGGTCTGCACGCGCGGGTACTCGGTGATGCTGGGCTACTGGAACGACCCGGAGGCGACGGCGCGCGCCATCAATGAAGACGGGTGGATGCACACCGGCGACCTCGGCGTGATGGACGACGAGGGCTACGTGGCCATCACCGGCCGCATCAAGGACCTCATCATCCGCGGCGGGGAGAACATCTCGCCGCGCGAAATCGAAGAGTTCCTCTACCGGCACGAGGCCATCGAAGACGCGCAGGTCATCGGCGTGCCGAGCGAGAAGTACGGCGAAGAGGTGATGGCGTGGGTGCGGCTGCGCGCGGGCCACTCGCCGACGGTCGAGGCGCTGGTCGAGTTCTGCAAGCAGCGCATCGCGCACTACAAGGTGCCGAAGTTCTGGAAGTTCGTCACCGAGTTCCCGATGACGGTGAGCGGCAAGGTGCGCAAGGTCGAGATGCGCGAGGTCTCGTCGAAGGAGCTCGGCCTCAAGAAGTAGCTACGCAGCTGCCCGCGCGGGCGAAACGTTGCACGCGTGGTGCTGGCGCCGTCTGGGCA
>CAMLFP010000493.1 GCA_946479335.1 uncultured Archangium sp. | reverse complement strand
AGCGCCGCCAGCGCGGGCGTGCTCATCGCCGGGCGCGCGCCCACCACCGGCGCGATGGTGAAGCTGAAGGCCACGTTGCCCGCGCGCTTCGTCGCGTCGCCGATGGCCGCGTCCCACTCCGGGTGCTCCCGGCTGGCGTCGACCAGCGAGACGTCGAAGGTGACGCTGGCCGGGCTCGAGGTCGCCAGCGCGTCGATGAGGCGCGCGTAGTGCAACCGCGGCATCGGCCAGCCGAGGTGCGCGATGGTCTCGTCATCCAACGCGATGATGATGAAGTCGTCTTGCACCTGCGCCGAGGGGCGCGCGCGGCCGGTGGCCAGCTCGACCTGCGAGTGCTCCGGGTAGCGGGTGCGGAAGAAGAGGTCGATGGCGCGCGTCTCGAGGAACGCGCCGAAGCCGCTGCTCCCGAAGGCCGCCGCGACGCCGCCCATCACCAGCGCGATGACCAGCGCGCGCACCGCCTTGCCGCGCGCCTTCGGCAACGCGTCGAGCCGCGCCTCGGCAGCGTCGAGCCCTCCGAGCGCCCGGCGACCGGCAGCGGCCAGCGCCGCGCGCAACCGGAAGAGCCCCGCGACCAGCAGCACCATCGCGCCGCCGCGCACCATCACGCTCAACAGCGGGAAGCCGACGTCAGGCAGCGCGCCCGCCAACGCCCACGCCACTGAATCGGTGCCCGCCCACAGCCCGAGCGCGGCGGCGGCGAACACCGCGCCAGCAGCGTCGAAGCGGCGAGCGGGCGCCTTCGTCACTTGCCCACCGTGAACGCGTAGACCTTCGACGGCGGGCCGAAGAACGCCTGCCCGTTGACGGCGGTGACGCGCCAGAACCACTTGCCCGCGGGCAGCGGCTCAGGCCACGAGAGGGTCGGCTCGGTGACCAGGTTGGTGCGCGGCTCGACGATGAAGTCCGCGTCGCGCGCGACCTCCACGAAGTACGACGCGGCGTCGTTCACCGGCTGCCACTCGAGGCGCGCGTCGGCGCCCAGCGCGCCCTTGAGCGGCCCCACCACCTGCGGCGCCGCCGGCAGCGCCGTCGCGGGGAGCGCCTTCCCGTCACGCGTCACCACGCCGCCCTGCCCCGCGGCCACCTCGATGGGCGGCGCGTTGGGGTCGGTCGCCGACGAGAGCACCACCACGCCCTCCAGCGTCTCCAGCTTCGCGCCCCCCGCTTCTTCAGCGCCGAAGCGGAACTTCGTGCCGCGCACCGAGGCCACGGCCACGCGCGTCGACGCCTCGAACTTCGAGAGCTGCGAGGCCTTGCGCACGTCGGCGATGATGCCGCCCGCCAGCACCTCAATCTTCACCTCGCGGTCGGGCGGGTTCACCGTCAGCACCGTCATCTTCACCGCCGACTCCGGCTTCACCTCGATGCCGCTGCCGTCCTTCAGGTGAATCGTCACGCGCGCGTTGGGGCCGGTCTTCACCAGCTCGTTCACCAGCACCGGCATGCCGGGCTCCGCGGGCTTGAGCGACGCCTCGTCAGCGCCGAGGAACACCGCGCCGCCCGCCGCCACCACGCGCGCCACCACGTCTTCCGGCGCGCGCTCGACGTAGCGGAGCGAGACGCCCATCGCGTCGCTGCGCTGCGCGGCCGGCGCGAGCGCGAACACCCGGTTCTTCGGGAGGCCCGCCTCCACCAGCGCGGCGGCGATGGCCTTGGCGGTGGCGAGCCCCTTGCCCGCGGCGCGGTCGGCGTCAGAGGCGATGACCGCGACGGTGACGGCGCGCACCAGGCGGTTGCGGTCAATCTCCGTCACCACGTCGGCGAGGCACGCCTTGCCGTCGGCCGTCTTCACCCACGCCTCGGTGAGCGGCTTGCCCAGCGAGAGGTGCCCGGCTTCGAGCTTCACGCCGCCACAGTGATCAGCCGCGAGAGCAGGAGCGGCCGCGACCAGCGCCGCGGCGAGGAGCATCTTGAAACAGGTCATCTGGATTCTCCGAGGATGAGGAACTCGACTCTGCGGTTCTTCTCGCGGCCCTTCGCGGTCTTGTTCGACGCCACCGGGCGCGTCGGGCCGTAGCCGTTGGCAATGAGCCGGTTCGCCGCGACGCCGCCCTTGATGAGCACCGCGCGAATGGCGTCGGCGCGCTGCTTCGACAGGCGGATGTTCTTCGCCGCGCTGCCGACGTCATCGGTGTGGCCCTGCACCTCGACGGTGAGGCTCTTCGCGGCGTTCAGCGTCGCGGCGACCTGCTTGAGCAGCGGCATCGACGCGCCCGTCAGCTTCGCGGAGCCCGGCGTGAAGAGGATGACGCCCTTGATGACGACGTGCTCCCCCTCGATGGACACCTTGCTCGCGCCCTTGTCGGGGCAGCCGTCGTCGTCTTTCACGCCGTTGATGGTCTCCGCCGCGAAGGGGCACTTGTCCTTTGCGTCGGGGATGCCGTCGGCGTCGTTGTCGGGCTCCGGGCAGCCGTCTTCATCTTCGAAGCCGTCGGCGTCCTCCGCGCTCATCGGGCAGCGGTCGGCCTCATCCGGCGTGGTGTCGCCGTCGAAATCTGCGGTGGCTTCCGCGACCTGCTCGGGCTCGGTCGGCGTGGGCGCCGTCGCGGGCGTGGGCTTCTCGGTCGCGCCGGGGAAGCCGGGGAGCGCGAGGTTGGGGAGCGCGACGTGCGGGCAGCCATCGGTCGCGTCGCCGGGCTCGAGGGGGCAGCGGTCGGCGTCGTACAGCAGGCCGTCGCCATCGAGGTCCTGGTGCACGTCGGGGCAGCCGTCTTCGTCTTCCCAACCGTTGACGGTCTCCGCGTCGTCGGGGCAGCGGTCGTTCGCGTCGGCGATGTTGTCGCCGTCGTTGTCGGGCTCCGGGCAGCCGTCTTCGTCTTCGAAGCCGTCGAGGTCTTCCGGCGTGATGGGGCAGCGGTCGGCGTCGTCGATGAGGCCGTCGTTGTCAGCGTCGCCGCGGCCGTACTCGAGCGCCGCTTCGATGTGCTCCTGCGTCGGCGCGCGCTCGGGCGTCACCACCGGAGGCGCAATCAGCGCCGCCAACGCCGGGCGCCGCGGGCCCTGGTACTCGGGGCAGCCGTCGTCGTCGCGCACGCCGTCGTAGGTCTCAGGCTCGAACGGGCAGCGGTCGGCGCTATCGGCGAGCCCGTCGTTGTCGGCGTCGGGCGCGACGTCGGGGCAGCCGTCGTCGTCGTCGATGCCGTTGGGCGTCTCCGCTTCGAGCGGGCAACGGTCTTTCCCGTCGACCACGCCGTCCTGGTCGTTGTCGAGCTCGGGGCAGCCGTCTTCATCTTCGAAGTCGTCGAAGTCTTCGGGCTGCACCGGGCAGCGGTCGGCCTCATCGACGAGACCGTCTCCGTCGGAGTCGAGCGTCGCCACCACCAGCGCACCGGCGCCGATGAGATCCAACGCGTTGGAAGCGGTCACGACGACGCCCGCGTCATTCGCTGCGCGCGGAGTCGCGTCACGCTTCGCGACGCCTGCATCGACCGCCGCTGCCTCGTTCGCTGCACGCGAAGTCGCGTCACGCTTCGCGACGCATCGAAC
>CAMLFP010000492.1 GCA_946479335.1 uncultured Archangium sp. | reverse complement strand
GCCCATCATCTCGCGCATCAGCGCGTCGTCTTCGTCTTCTTCGACGCCCGCATCAGGCGGCGCGTACTTCACGCGCTCTTCTTCGCTGCACGGCTGCGGGTTCAACGTGTCCTGCTGCACGCACTCCAGAATCCACGCTTCGCGCGGTGCGTCTCCGCGGGCCAGCGCCTTGGCGCGTGCGGCGTCGATGTCTGACTGCACCAGCACCGTCGAGAGTTGCGGGAAGGCCATCACCGCGACGAGGCACACCGTCAGCAGCGCCACGAAGGGCACCACCGCGCGGTACAGCGACGCCACCGGCCGCTGAAAGCGGAAGCTGGCGATGAAGAGGTTGAGGCCCAGCGGCGGCACGCAGAAGGCGAGCTCCAGGTTGAGCAGCACCATCATCGCCAGTTGAAACGGGTGCAGCCCGAAGTGCGCGGCGAAGGGCAGCACCAGCGGCACCGCCACCAGCAGCGCGGAGAAGCCGTCCATCAACATGCCCACCACCAGCAGGAACACGTTGAGCACGATGAGGAACTGCCAGCGCTCGGTGAGGCCCAGCGCGAGGAGCCGGTTCAGCACGCCCTCCGGCACCTGCGCGTCGACCACGAAGTTCATCAGTGCGTTGGCCATCATCAGAATCAAGATGACCGCGCCTGAGAGCGAGAGCGCTTCGGCGAACAGCTTCGGCAGGCTCTTGAGCGCCACGTCGCGGTGCACGACGAGCGCGGTGAAGAGGCACCACAGGAGCGCCAGCGCGGCCGACTCTTCGAGCGTGGTGAGGCTGGTGGCCAGCCCGCCGAGGATCAGCACGGGGATGGCCAGCTCCCACTTGAGCGAGCCCAGCGCCGCGAGCGCCGCCTTGAGCTCGAACTTCGCGCGCGGCACCTTCTCGCGGAGCCCGACGCGCGCGCTCCACAGCCCGAGCACCACCATCACCAGCGCCGCGGGGATGAGCCCCGCCTTGAACGCCGCCGTCATGTCGAGGCCCGCGACCAGCGCGTAGACGAGGATGGCGAGCGACGGCGGCAACAACAGCCCCAGCGAGCCGCCGGTGGTGACGAGGCCGAGCGAGAACTTCTCCGGGTAGCCCTCGCTGCGCAGCGCCGGGTACAGCAACCCGCCGATGGCGACGATGGTGACGCCGGAGCCGCCGGTGAGCGACGTGAAGAACGCGCTCGCCACCAGGCACACCAGCGCCAACCCGCCCGGGAGCCAACCGAACAACGCGCGCGACGCGCCGACGATGCGCTGCGGCGCCTGCGACTCCGCGAGCACGTACCCGAGCGCCGTGAACAGGGGGATGGTGACCAGCACCGGCGAGCCCGCGAATTGCTCATCCATCACGCGCGGGGCGAGGCGGCTCAACGGCGCGCCGTGCAGCCACCACGCGAGCTCCGCGCCGCCGGCCATCAACGCGAACAACGGCGCGCCCAGCACCGCCGCGAGCGGGAAGAGCCACTGCCAGCGACTCGACGCCGCCGGAGGCGCTGCGTGCTCTTCAGCCTTCTTCCCGCCGAGCAGCACCCAGAGCACGAAGCGCAGCGCGAGCCACAGCAGGCCGATGGGCACGATGACGCCGAGGTCTTTCGCGAGCAGCCCGCGCGGGAGTTCGCCAGGCACCGCGAGCAGCGGCGTGCGGAAGGTGGCCGCGTCGGCTTCTTTCAACTGCGAGAACTCTGGAGCGTCGCCGAGCCAGGCGTTCCACTCCGCGGCGGTCAGCGACTGGTCCCACTTCGCGCCGGTCAGCACGCGCGGGGCCATCTTCACGTCGAGCGCGAGCTGCTTGAAGGCGTAGCCGGTGTGTCGCGAGAGCGTCGGGCCCGGCGTTCCACCCAGCGCGTCGACCGACAGGAAATCCCAGAAGCCGTACACGGCGAACGCGCAGACCAGCGCCGCCAGCAGCGCGCCGATGACGGCCAGCCAGTGCCGGGTCTTCTCCGTGAAGAGCCGCGTCAAGAAGTCGATGGAGACGTGCTTGCCCTGCGAGGTCGCCACCGCCGCGCCGGTCATCGCCAGCACCAGCGTCAGCCGCGTGCCGAGTCCGCGCAGGCCGCCGAGCCACGTCAGCAGTGAGCCGTCTTGCAGCCAGCCCAGCACGTTCGAGGCCCACTCCACGCCGGCGTCTCGCCACAGCCACGAGAGCGCCGCGCCGAAGCAGGCCGCCAGCGCCGTGAACACCGTGCGCTTCGTGAAGCGCCACGTCACCGCGCCGAAGACGCTCGCGCCGGTCAGCGCGCGGAAGACGAGGCCCGCGAAGAACTCGTCGGTGGTGCGCGACGAGAGCCCCTTGAGCGCGACCCACAGCGCCAACGCGCAGAGGAGCGCCACCAGCGCTCCCGAGATCACCGCCGCTTCGATTCGAGCCAGCGCGCGGTCGAGGCGATTCACTTCGCCGACTGCTCCGCGTCGCTCATCAGCTTCGCGTCGAAGGTGCCCTTGGCGAGCCGCTCGCGCGCTTTGGCGAAGACGTCCTTCCAGGCCTTCAGGTCATCGGCGCTCGGCTCCACGACGGTCATGCGGCCCTTCAGGCGCTCGAGGGCCTTGGCGTCTTCCGCGCGGATGCGGTCGGTCAGCGCCTTCGCGGCGACGCGGCCGGTGTCCATCAGCGCGTCGCGCGAGGCGGCGGGCAGGGCGTCGAGCGACTTCTTGCTGAGCACCATGCCGCCGATGTTGGGCGCGACGACGAACATCGAGAGGTGATCCAACCGGCTCGACCACTGCATCTGCTCGGCGGCGAGCGCGCTGACGGAGATGACGGTGACGTTGCCAGTCGACAGCTCCGGCAGCGCTTCGGGCAGCGAGGTGGGCACGGTGACCGCGCCCGTCAGCTGGAAGAGCGGAGGCAGCACCGGGTCTTCGCGCCAGACCCACGCGCGCTTGCCCTTCAGGTCAGCCGGGTTCTTGATGCCGAAGCCCTTCGACATCAGGTGGTCGAGGCCGACGTCGCCCCAGCCGACCAGCTCGAAGCCCTGCTCGCGGAACTTCTGCTCGAAGCGCGCGCGCAGCGCCTCGCGGCCTTTGTCGAGCTGCTCCCAGCTGCCGTAGAGGCCGGGCGACTGCAGCACGTTGACGCCGGGGTCGATGACGCCGAGGCCCACCGCGGTGACGACCGCGCCGTCGAGCTGCCCGGTCTTCACCTTCGCCATCTGCGCCGGCTCGTCGCCCTGCGTGCCGTTCCAGAAGAGCTCGATGGTGACCTCGCCCTTGGTCTTCTCCTTCACGGCCTTCTGCCAGGTGCGCAGCACGAGGCCCCACGGCGATTCGCGCGGCACCGAGGTCGCGAGCTTCAACTGCACGGGGTCGGCAAACGCGGGCGACGCGAGGAGGACGAGAAGCAGTGCGCGGGACATGTGCATTTCCTTCTTTCAGAAGCCGCAGCGCTTGAGGCGCGGCGGGCCGAGGTAGCGGGCGGCCTTGCGGCGCGCGACGGTGTTCTCGAGGCGCTGCTCGGGCAGCACGTCTTCAGCGTCGATGACCTCGTTCAACAACGCGCGGTACAGCTGCTCGTC
>CAMLFP010000491.1 GCA_946479335.1 uncultured Archangium sp. | reverse complement strand
GACGACCGGCCTCGCGGACGAGGACCAGGGACTCGCGTCCGGGCTCTTCAACACCTCGCAGCAGATCGGCGGCGCGCTCGGCATCGCCGTGCTCTCCGCCGTCGTCACCTCCGTGACGAGCAACCACATCGCCGACGGCGCTTCGCCGGCCGCGGCGTGCGGTAGCGCCGCAGGCGCAAAGGCGCGAGGGTCGAAGGCGGCAGCTCCGCGGAGGGAGACTCCGCGACGCCGTCTTGCACCGTGAGCCCGCGGAGCCGCTGCGTCGGGCCCCAGGTCAGCTCCAGCTTCCGCGCGGGGCGCACCTGGTTGCCCTCGGCCGCGCGCGCGCGGAACTGCTCCACGTCACCCCAACCGCCCTCGAAGATGTGCATGCGCTGCAGCACGCGCAGCGAGAGGCGGTCGAGCCAGTGCACTTACAGGCTCATGATGGTGCCGCCCAGCAACGCCATGCCGCCGTCGACGGAGTGGATGCTGCCGGTGACGTAGCTCGCCGCGGGCGACGCGAGGAAGAGCGCCAGCTGCGCGACCTCGTCTTTCGTGCCGAAGCGCTGGAGCGGCAGCTTCTGCTCGATGCTCGCCTTCGACGCGGCGTCGCCGGCGAGGCGGTCCATGCCCTCGGTGCCGTCGATGGGGCCGGGCCAGATCGACATCACGCGCACGCCGGCGGGGCCCCACTCCATGGCGAGGGTCTTCACCAGCATGTCGACGCCGGCCTTCGCCGCGCAGACGTGCGCCTGCATCGGGTACGCGACCTGCGCCTGCGGAGCCGAGATGGCGATGATGGCCGCGCCCGGCTTGGTGAGCCGCTCGAAGCCCGCGCGGCACGCGTTGAAGGTGCCCAGCACGTCGATGTCCATCACGGCCTTGAAGCCATTGCTCGACATCATGGCCACTGGCGCGGGGAAGTTGCCCGCCGCGCCACACACCAGCACGTCGATGGGCCCGAAGGCCTGCACCGCGCGCTCGAGCGCCGCGTCGACCGCCGCGAAGTCGCGCACGTCAGCGGGGAAGCCCTGCGCCTCGATGCCCGCCGCCTTGAGGCCGTTCACCGCCGCGTCGAGCTTCTCGACCTTGCGGCCGTTGATGGTCACCTTCGCGCCGTGTTCGCCGAACGCGTGGGCGATGCGCTGGTTGATGCCTGACGAGCCGCCCGTCACGAAGACGTGCTTGCCCGCGAAGAGCGTCGGGTTGAAGACGCTCACCGGTTCGGGCCCGCGCCGTTCATGAACAGCGTGGTCACGCCGCGCAGCATGTCGCCCAGCGGCATGATGGGCTGCGCGCCCCAGCTGGCCATCGCCGCGAAGCAGTTGACCAGGTAGAAGTCACACAGCACGCCGGAGGGGATGGCGTTGCTCAGCTCGCCGCGCTGCGCGGCCTTCTCGAAGCGCTGGCCCATCGCCGCGCGCACCACCTCGGAGTCGCGATCGTTGAGCACCTCGGTGCGGCGCATCACCACGCCGAAGATCTCGATCAGCAGCTTGCCGCGCTGACCCTCGCTCCAGAAGTTCGCCATCGTGGAGATCACGGCGTCGAACACCTGCTCGAGCGTCGCGTTCTCCGGCAGCCCCTCCACGGCGTCAGCGACCGGGGTCTCCGACTCCTTGAGGAGCTCGGCCAACACGTCGTCCTTCGAGGGGAAGTGGAAGTAGAACGCCGCGCGGCTGACCTGGGCGATCTGTGCGATGTCTTCGATGCGGCAGTTGGCGACGCCATCGCGGCAGAAAATCTCGAGCGCTGCGTGGTACAGCCGCCGGCGAGTCTCTTCACGTTGTTTGTCACGCATAGATGCGGCCATGTGTACCTTGATCGTTGGCGTTCGGCAGTATCCGTCGCTCCTACTCGTGTCAGCGAATCGCGATGAACTGCGCGAACGGCCTGCGTTGTCGCCTTCGCACTGGGAGCGCGAAGATTTCGTGGCACCTCGCGACCAGGAAGCGGGCGGAACGTGGCTCGGCCTGACGAAGACCGGTCTCTTCGTGGGGGTCACCAACCGGTACCCCTCCGTCAGACACTCCGGCCGTGAGTCGCGCGGGAAGCTGGTGGTGGAGGCGCTGCGCGCGAAGTCAGCGCGCGAGCTGCGCGCGACGCTGCAGTCGTTGCCGGTGGAGCGCTTCAACACGTTTCATCTGCTGTACGCCGACTTCGACGGCGCCTTCGTCACGTGGAGCGACGGCGCGGCGCTCCACCACCGCGAGCTGGGTGACGGCGTGCACGTGGTGACGGAGCGCAGCCTCGGCGGAGATGATCAAGGCCGTGAAGACATCGTGCGCCGGGCGTGGCCGACGCTGGAGACCGACGCCGACGGCGTGCCGACGCCCCGCGCGCTGCAGGCGTTGATGTCGACCGGCGTGCCCGCGGGCGTGTGCGTCGACCTCCCGGAGCTCAACTACGGCACGCGCAGCTCGCTGGTGCTCTACGCGAAGAAGGACCTCGCGCAGTCGCGGTGGTTCTGGGCCGACGGCCGGCCTGATCAGACGCCGTACGTCGAAGCCCCGGAGCTGATCCGCTCACTCGTCGACTGACTGCAGCGCCTGCCACTGCGGCCAGGCGAGCGCGGGCTCGAGGTCGGCGTAGCCGCGCGTGCGCTCGAGCTTCTGCACGTCGCCCGGCTCCATGGTGATGCACACGCCGGTGTCGCGCACCTTGAGCACCTCGGCTTCGGTGAGCGGGCTGCCCTTGTCGTCTTCGAGCGCGGTCAACAACCCGAGGAGCGGCGGCATGAACACCGGCACCGGGTTGGGCGGCGTCAGCGTCTTCGCGCCCGGCGCGCCGAGCCGCCACACGCCGAAGGGGTTGTTGCACGGGTGCGAGCGCGGGTAGCCGAGATCCGGCCAGCGGATGAGCTCTCGCTTCGGGCTCTCTTCGTCGAGCGAGAAGGTGTGGCCCGAGAGCAGCACCGGCTCTTCTTCGAGCTGGAAGACGTTGAAGGTCTGCACCAGCAGCGTGTCGTTCGACGCCACGTCGGGCAGCGAGAACGCGTGCATGCCGCACGACTGGCTGCCTTCGTCTCCGTCGAGCACCACCACGCAGGCCTTGTAGTGCTCCATCGGGTTGGGGCTGCTCATCATCGAGAGCCAGTCGTTGATCAGCCACCCCGCGCGCGACTGCTCGAGGCGCAGCGCCAACGCGCCGGCCTGCTTCAGCGCGCGGGCGAGCGCCACGTACGCGCCGCGGCCGTCGTGCAGGTCAGCAGTGCCGTAGATGATCAGCGCGCCGGGCGCGGCGGCGAGTTGCTTCACCTGCTCCGGAGGCACCGTGCCGAACGAGAACGCGTCGCCGAAGCCGCCATCGTTCTCGATGAACTCCGCTTCGAGCTCGAAGGTGAGCCCTTCGAAGTTCAGCTTCCCTTCCTCCCACTCGATGCCCGCGGTGGCGAGCTGCGCCTTCCACGCCTGCTCGTCGACTGCGGTACCCGGCGCCAGCAACGTGATGCGAAACGACGACTCACTCATCGACCCCTCCCAAAGAGAAATGAAGCGCGCGCGTTTTGGCAGAAGCGCCGC
>CAMLFP010000490.1 GCA_946479335.1 uncultured Archangium sp. | reverse complement strand
GAAGTGGCTCGGGGACGCCACGAAGTTCGGCACGTGGTCCCAGTCGAGGGTGATGACGCCGCGGTAGTCCCACGTCTGGCTGGTGAAGCCCGCGTAGTCGTCAGGCACCTTCGTGTAGAGCGCGACGCTGCTGCGGTCGAACACGCCGTGCACCGCCGCGGTGCGGTCGCCGAGCGACTCCGGCGTCTCGGTGCGCAGTGAGCCGGTGCGTTGCGTGGTGCCGCTGAAGCCCTTCGTCACCGCGATCGACCCGGAGTTGGGGAACTCGGTGAGCTGCTCCCTCCAGCAGCTGACGTACGGACTGTACTTGTCCACCGCAGGGCAGGTCTCCGGCAACGTGATGATGACGTGGTCTCCGGCCGCGCGGCGGCGGAAGGTGTTCCGCATGTCGGTGGTCGGCAGCAGCTTCGCGACGATGTCGGCCGAGTCGAGCTTGAACGCGCCGAGGTCGACCTCCGGGTCGCTCACGCGCTCCTCCAGCTTCACGGGCTCCTGGTACTCGCCGGAGCAGCCGAGCTGGGGCGTGAAGTGCTCGGTGAGCTCGGGGAGCGGGATCTCGGAGTAGAGGTGGATGATGCCGGTCGGCGCCCGGGGGTCGAAGGGCCCATCGACCGGCGAGGCGACCCCGATGGTCACCCGCGTCCACTTCCCGTCCTTGAGGCCGTCGAGGCCGAACTCCTTCATCAGCGGCACCAGGTCGCGTTCGAAGTCGGCCTCCTCGATGGAGACGAGGCCCATCGTGCCCTCACCGAACCACGGGAGGCCCTCCTGCGCCTGCTTCCCATCGAGGCCGTCCCATTGCGCGAACACGCGCCCCTTCTGCAGGAACTCGAGGCGCTCGAGCTTCAACGGCTCCAACCAGCAGCCCTTGTCATGGCGAACGATGCGCAGCTGCGTGGTGATGCCATACGGGACGAAGCCGGGAGACCCCGGGCCGTTCACCGGTTGAAGAAGCGGCGGCGCTTCGATGAAGCCGGTCGTCGCGCCCTCGGGCAACGCGCGGCGGGGCAGCAGCTCGAAGCGCTGCGGGTGCGTGGTGTCGAGCACCATCTCCGCTTCGGGGATGAGGTCGACGAAGCGGATGCGGCCGGTGCTGCTGGTCTGGAGCGCCGAGCCCCACTGCGCCGAGACGCGGCCGAGCGCGCGCGTCGGCCCGCACGGCGGCTCCGGCGGAGGCACCGGGGAGCACGGTGACCAGCCGTTCACCACCGTGCTGTTGCCGGTCAGCGTCAGGGTTTGACCAGAGCCGCCGGACACGAAGGTGAACGACGTCGGGGCGAAGTTCTGGAAGTGCAGGTTCACGCCCGCGGTCATGGCGTCGACGAGCGCCTTCCTCATCTGCCCCTCCGCGATCTCCGGGAGGAGCGGAAACACGAGGTTGGTCGAGAAGCCGTCGATGGTGACGGTGGGTGAGATGCAGCGCACGTTCTGCTCGCCGCACGCGGCGTAGCGCGCGGGCACGTTGGTGGTCGCCTGCGAGATGACGCCCGGGCACGAGAGGCTCACCGAGGTGGCGTTCATGGTCACCGGGAGCCCGCCGACCTCGGCCTTCACGTCGAGCCCGCTGATCGTCGCGTTGAGCATGAAGCTGGTGACGCCGGTGCGGCCGTCGACCAGCATCGTGGTCACGCCGGTGCCCGGGCTGTCAGGCAGCAGACTGAGGCTGGTGACGGCGCCGCGAACATGGTCGAGCTGCACCAGGCCCAGGGAGCCGGCGACGGCGCCCGAGAACGAGAAGCCTCCGTCTGGCTGGGCGAAGAGGATCGACGGCGTCGCGTAGAACGGCTGCGTGGGAAATGGCACCTCGCCCCCGTCGGGCAGCTCCTGCGCCGCGCACATCGCGAGGTCACGCTCGATGGGAGGAATGGGCGTGATGTTGGGGATCAGGTTCTCCACGGCGAACACCGAGCCGGGAGGCAGGCTGACCGTGGTCATCCCCGGCGCCTTCTCGAACTCCTGAGAGAAGAGCACCGCGGTGTTGTCGGTGTTGCCGATGGGCCCGAACACGTTGGTGTTGATGCCGGGGAAGGTGAGCTGCCCCGAGGTGAGGACCGGCAACGCCGTCGGCGGAATCGTGACGCGCTGGGGTTGAGCGGGGGAACAGGTGCATGCAGCTAGAGACGAGAAGACGACAATCAAGATGAGTCGACGCATGGCGCTCCGTGGGAAAGGGTTGCGTCTGCGTGACAAGGGAGGTCGTCGGGCTTTTCACGCGATGTGAACCCCACCGCGTCGAGCCGTCGCCAGCGCCGAGCCAGATGTTCGTCTCGTCAGTGCTTATGGGGTTACGGAGGGCTCGCTCGCACAGGTGGTACGAGCACCGCGCGTTACGGTTGCCCTACGTCCCTTTCAGGACCCAGAGCGGACTGAAGAACATAGACTTACAGCCCACATGGACAAACGGGGGCTCTCGGAGCGGGACATCTGTACGAAGTACATCACTCCAGCCATCGAGCGCGGCGGATGGGACGTACAGACGCAGGTCCGGGAGCAGGTTCACCTCACGCGCGGGCGGGTCATCGTTCGCGGCAAACTCGTGGCCCGTGGCGAGCAGAAGTTCGCCGACTACGTCCTCTACTGGAAACCGAATCTCCCCATCGCGGTGGTCGAGGCGAAGGACAACAACCACTCGGTCGGCGCCGGAATGCAGCAAGCGCTGAACTACTCCGAGATGCTCGATGTGCCGTTCGTCTTCTCGTCGAACGGTGACGGCTTCATCTTCCATGACCGCACGGGCCACGCGACGCAGGTTGAACGAGAACTGAAGCTCGAAGACTTCCCTTCGCCAGCCGAACTCTGGGCGCGGTACTGCCGCTGGAAGAGCATCGACCCCGCGCAGGCGCCGGTCATCGAGCAGGACTACTACGCAGACCCCGCGAAAGAGCCCCGGTACTACCAGGTCACTGCGGTGAACCGCGTCATCGAGGCCGTGGCCAAGAAGCAGGACCGCATCCTGCTCGTGATGGCGACGGGCACCGGGAAGACGCAGACGGCGTTCCAGATCATCTGGCGACTCTGGAAGGCTGGAGTGAAGAAGCGAATCCTCTTCCTCGCCGACCGGAACATCCTGGTCGACCAAACCAAGACGAACGACTTCAAACCCTTCGGCGGCGCGATGACGAAGATCACCGACCGCAAGGTGGACCACGCGTTTGAGGTGTACCTCGCGCTCTACCAGGCCATCTCCGGCAACGACCCGTCGAAGGACATCTTCAAGCAGTTCTCGCCGGGCTTCTTCGACCTCATCATCGTGGACGAGTGCCATCGCGGGAGCGCGTCCGACAACTCCGCGTGGCGCTCGGTGCTCGACTACTTCTCCGGCGCCACGCAGATCGGCCTCACGGCCACGCCGAAGGAGACCACCGACATCTCGACGATGAACTACTTCGGGGAGCCGGTCTTCACGTACTCGCTCAAGCAAGGAATCGAAGACGGGTTCCTTGCTCCCTACAAGGTCGTGCGCATCGACCTCGACAAGGACGTGCAGGGCTGGCGCCCCGAAAAGGGCAAGGTCGACAAGCAC
>CAMLFP010000489.1 GCA_946479335.1 uncultured Archangium sp. | reverse complement strand
CGATCTGCGCGGCATCTTTCCGAAGAAGTGACGTAGGGTGCCCGGCGCTTTGAGTACCGCGCCGCTCGCCGCCCTCCTCCCGAAACCTGGTGAACCGAAGCTGACCGCCGACCAGGTGTTGGACCGCTTCGTCGCCTACGCGACCGACACCGGGCTCTCGCTCTACCCCGCGCAAGAAGAGGCGGTGCTGGAGCTGCTGGGCGGCAAGCACGTGGTGCTGGCGACGCCGACCGGCTCCGGCAAGTCGATGGTGGCGCTGGCCTTCCACTTCATGGCGATGGCCGAGGGGAAGACCAGCTTCTACACGTGCCCCATCAAGGCGCTGGTGAACGAGAAGTTCTTCGCGCTGTGCGACGCGTTCGGCGCGGAGAACGTCGGCATGATGACCGGCGACGCGTCGATCAACAGCAAGGCGCCGATCATCTGCTGCACCGCGGAGATCCTCTCGTCGCTCGCGATCCGAGAACAGCGGCTGTTCGCCGAGTGCGTGGTGATGGACGAGTTCCACTACTACGGCGACAAGGATCGCGGCGTGGCGTGGCAGGTGCCGCTGCTGACGATGACCGACACGCAGTTCCTCCTGATGTCGGCGACGCTGGGCGACACCACGGCCATCGCCGAGAGCCTCAAGGACATCACGCACCGCGAGCTGGCCGAGGTGCGCAGCGCGCAGCGCCCGGTGCCACTCGAGTACACGTACGCCGAGACGCCGCTGCACGAGTCGGTGCAGGACCTGCTCCACGCGAACCGCGCGCCGATCTACCTCGTCAATTTCTCGCAGCGCTCCGCGGCGGAAGAAGCGCAGAACCTGATGTCGATCGACGTGTCGACGAAGGAGGAGAAGGCGAAGTTGAAGGACGCCCTCGCCGGCTTCCGCTTCGACACGCCGTTCGGCAAGGAGTTGAAGCGCTTCCTCCTCCACGGCATCGGCATTCACCACGCGGGGCTGCTGCCGAAGTACCGCCGCCTCGTGGAGAAGCTCGCGCAGCAGGGAATGCTCAAGGTGGTGAGCGGCACCGACACGCTGGGGGTGGGCGTGAACATCCCGCTCCGCACCGTGCTGTTCACCAAGCTGTGCAAGTTCGACGGCGAGAAGACGGTGGTGCTGCCGGTGCGCGACTTCCAGCAGATCGCCGGGCGCGCGGGCCGCAAGGGCTTCGATGACGTGGGCTACGTCGTGGCGCAGGCGCCGGCGCACGTCATCGAGAACGCGCGGCTCCAGCAGAAGAAGGCGGAGGGGAAGAAGAACGTCACCCTGCAGAAGGCGCCGACCAAGGGCTACGTGCACTTCGACGCCGCGACCTTCGAGAAGCTGCGCAACTCGCAACCGGAGAAGCTCGAGTCGCGCTTCACGGTGACGCACGGCCTCATCATCTCGCTGCTGCAGGCGCACGAAGACACCGCCATCGACGGGTACCGCCGGCTGGTGCAGCTCATCGGCCTCTCGCACACGCACGACGTCGCGAAGCTGCGGCTGCGGAAGCACGCGCGCGCGCTGATGCGCAGCCTCGTCGACGCGGGCATCGTGACGCTGGAGAAGAACCAGCGTGGGCTCCCGAAACGGCCGCGCGTGCTGCCGGGCCTGCAGCGCGACTTCTCGCTGAACCACACGCTGTCGCTGTTCCTGCTCGAGGTGTTGCTGAAGCTGGACCCGCAGAGCGAGTCGTACGCGCTCGACGTGGTCTCGTGTGTGGAGTCGATCCTCGAGAGCCCCGACTCGGTGCTGTTCGCGCAGCTCGATCGCGCGAAGGGCCAGAAGATCCAGGAGCTCAAGGCGCAGGGCATGGAATACGACCAGCGCATGGAGGAGCTCGAGAAGGTCGAGCACCCCAAGCCGCTCGCGCCGCTCATCTACGGCACGTTCGACGCGTTCACCGCGAAGCACCCGTGGGTGGCGCACGACAACGTGCGGCCGAAGTCGATCGCGCGCGAGCTGTTCGAGACCGCCACGACGTTCAACGACTACATCAAGGACTACGGGCTGCAGCGGAGCGAGGGCGTGCTGCTCCGGTACCTCTCCGACGCGTACAAGACGATCATCCAGAACGTGCCGGAGGGCGCGCGCACCGAGGCCTTGGAAGACATCGCCGCGTTCCTGCTGACCACGCTGAAGCAGACCGACTCGTCGCTGCTCGCCGAGTGGGAGGCGCACCGCTACGGCCGCGAGCTCGGCCTCGTCACCGCGCCGGGAGAAGAAGCGCCGCGCCCGAAGATGGATCTCGCGAAGAACGAGAAGCTCCTCGCGCGCCGCGTGCGCACCGAGATGCACCAGCTCGCGCGGCTGCTCGCGAATCGCCGGCTCGACGAGGCCGCCGAGACCTGGGGCATGGACGCGAAGCAGCTCGAGGCGTGCCCGCAGCTCGACGTCACGCCGAGATCACGCCAGCCGGTGCTGACGCAGCTGATCGCCGACGGAGAACGCCGCTGGAAGGTGCGCCACACGTTGCTGGACTCGACCGGCGAACAGGACTGGTTCCTCGAGGGCGAGGTGGACCTCACCGGGCGCGACGACGTCGACGGCGTGCTGGTGAGCCACCTCCAGCTGCTGCACTAAGGCGCGACGAGCCCGCCGAGCCCGAGGCCGTCGGGGTAGTACTTCGTGAAGCGTTGCTCGTCGGCGCCGCCGTACTCGCCGACGATCTCGTGGATGAAGAGCGACTGGAGCCCTTCGTGCTTCAGGTTGCCCGTACCCGGTTCGGCGAAGATGCCCGGCGTGAACCCGTACGCGGCGAAGCGTTCGACGAACGCGCGGTTGCGCGAGATCACATGCACCGGCGTAAACGACGACTGCTGCTGCTTGAACTCTCGCTCCTGCGTCATGCTGCCTTCGAGCAGCGGCTGGTGATCGCCGACGAGCAAGAAGACGGCATCGTCGCTCGCCTCCCCTTCGATGAATTCGAGAAGCGTGCGCCACTGATACTCGACGCTGTGGAAGTACGACCCGTGCAACGCGGAGGTGATCGCCTCGGAGCCTTCAATCGGCGGCCACTCCGGCCCGCCCTCGAAGGGAATCGACGGGAACGGGTGGTGCGTGGAGATCGACAGGTAGAACGCGAAGTGCGGCTGCGGCTGTTGCGTCAGCACGCGCGTGCGGAAGGCGCGCAACGAGAACTGGTCGGGCACGCCGACGTAGCCGGAGCGCGGCCCGGCGTAGTGAAGCGCCGGCATGTCGAGCACCACATCGCGCGCGTACGGGTCAGGGCCCAGGTCGTCTCGGTAGTTCCCGGGGAGACAGGCCGACGTCGCGTAGCCCTGCGACTTGAAGAACGCGGTCAGCGTCGCCAGTTGCGCCGCGTGCGGCGCCATCTCGTCGTAGAGCGATGGCGTCTCGATGCGCACGCCGGTCTGCACCGTGGCCGCGCTCAGCCACGACTTGCCGCCGTACACCGGCGACGCACTGAAGGCGCTCCGCGCGGAGTAGCCCCGGTCGCGCGGGCGACGACGCGGAACGCCATGACGGACGTGTAGCGAGAGGCCGGGCATCCGCCGGGCACGACGCGATCCGCGCGGCGGCCCGGCGCGAG
>CAMLFP010000488.1 GCA_946479335.1 uncultured Archangium sp. | reverse complement strand
GGTCAGCGTGAGGAAGCTGGAGTTCACCGTCACCAGCGGCTCGAGCTCCGCGATGAAGGCGCTGGTGGTCGGGTAGCGGTCGTCGGGCGAGGTCTTGAGGCAGCGCGCGACGATGGCGTCGAGGCGCTTGTCGAGCCCGGGCTTCTTCACCGAGGGCGGGTCGAACTGGCCGATGGGCAGCTCGCCGGTGAGCGCCTCGTAGAGCATCACGCCCAGCGAATAGATGTCGGCGCGCGGGCCGGCGCTGCGCGCGTCGATGGCCTGCTCCGGCGCCATGTACGAGGCGGTGCCCATCGACACGTGCGTCTGCGTGAGGTTGCGCTGCTGCGTGTGCGACTCGTCGAGCCCGGCGAGGCCGAAGTCGGTCACCTTGGGCACGCCGCCGGCCTGCTCATCGAAGAGGATGTTCTCCGGCTTCAGGTCGCGGTGGAACACGCCGCGGCCGTGCGCGTACTCGATGGCCTTGGCCACCAGCAGCATCACCACCAGCGCGCGCGACGACTCGAAGTCGGGCTCGCGCATCTTCTCGCGCAGCGAGGGCCCGTCGACGAACTCCATCACCAGGTAATAGGTGTCGCCCGCGTTCCCCCGGTCGACGATGGAGACGATGCTGGGGTGCCGCAGCGTCGCCAGCGCCGCGCCTTCCTTCTCGAAGCGGTTGACGAACTGCGGGTCTTTCGCGAGCTCGCCCTTGAGCAGCTTCACGGCGACGGTGCGCTGCAGCGACAACTGCGTCGCCTGGTACACCTCGCCCATGCCGCCCTTGCCGACGATGTGAAGGAGGTTGTACCCGGGAATCTGCGGGACCTCGCCCGGGCGGCTGATCTTCGTATCCATCATCTTCGGGCTACTTCTTGATGAGGTCCTTGAAGCTGCGCCTGGTGCCGGTGGCGGCGCGCAGCTCGTCGGCGGCCTGCTCGAGGGCTTTCTCCCACTGACGCTCGAGCGTGACGTCGGTCGCCGAGGTCGCCTCGTTCTTGGTCACGGCCGAGAGCGGCCGGATGCCCTCGATGCGTCGCTCGGCGCTGTATTCGCTGCCCATCGCGACCGTCATCGTTACACACTCGCGCTTGTGGCGCTCATCGAACTGAGACTCGCGAGCAAATCGGCACCGGTGGGTGACTTCACCGTGAGCCGCGCGCTCCCGCAGGTGCAGCGGCGCTTTGTGGGCCCTTTCTGCTTCGTCGACCACATGGGCCCTCACACGGCCCCCGGGACCGCCGATGGAGGCGTGCCGCCGCACCCGCACATCGGGCTGTCGACGGTGACGTACCTCTTCGACGGCGAAATCCTCCACCGCGACTCGCTGGGCACCGAGCAGCTGATTCGCCCCGGCGACGTGAACTGGATGACGGCCGGCCGCGGCATCGTGCACAGCGAGCGCACGCCCGCGCACCTCGTCGGGAAGACCTCGACGATGCACGGCCTGCAGATCTGGGTCGGGTTGCCGAAAGCCGATGAAGAGTGCGCGCCGTCGTTTCAGCACGTCGACAAGGCGCAGCTCCCGTTTCGCGATGAGGGCGGCGTGCAACTGCGCGTGGTGCTCGGCGAATGGGACGGGCTGGTCTCGCCGGTGAAGGTGTCGTCGCCGCTCTTCTACGTGGTGGCCGAGCTCGAGGCCGGCGCAGAGCTGACGGTGCCCGCGCACTTCCCCGACCGCGCGCTCTACATCGTGGAGGGCGACCTCGGCGTCGACGGCGAATCCATCTCCGCGCGCGAGCTGGTGGTGCTCAAGGCCGGCGAGACCGGCACCGTGTGCGCGAACGTCAAGACGCGCGTGGCGCTCTTCGGAGGCGTGCCCTTCCCCGAGCCGCGCTTCATGATGTGGAACTTCGTCTCCAGCCGCAAAGAGCGCCTGGAAGAAGCCCGCAAGGCGTGGGTTGACCGGCAGTTCCCCCTCGTGCCCGGCGACGCAGACGCGCGGGTGCCTTTCCCCGGAGAAGACCGAACATGAGCATCCACCTCGAGACCGAGAAGGCCGGCGAGCCGAAGCTGTTGCTGCACTTCGACACCGGCAACGTGTGGCCCATCGAGGCGCAGGAGGGCACGCCGAAGAACCCCGGCGCGCACGAGCTGTTCGATTCGTCGCTGGCGGCGTGCAAGGCGCTCACCGCGCACTGGTACGCGAAGCAGCGCAATTTCCCGCTGGAGCGCGTCAGCGTCGAGGTCACCCGCGACGACTCGCACGAGCGCGACAAGGAGAACCCCTGGTACGGGCTGACGCTCAAGTTCCGCTTCGAGGGCCCGCTGACGCCCGAGCAGAAGCAGCGGCTCTACGACGTGTTGGACCGCTGCCCGGTGCACAAGCTGATGACCACCACCGAGGTGCGCATCACCGCGCTGCCGCTGGAGTCGGCCTGATGACCGCGCTGCTGCTCGCCCTCGCCCTCGGCGCGTCGGGCCCGAAGTTCATCGACGACGACTACGGCAAGGCGCTGAAGACCGCGAAGGCCGGCAAGAAGCTGCTCTTCGTCGACGCGTGGGCGCCGTGGTGCCACTCCTGCGTGGCGATGAAGGAGCAGGTCTTCTCGCGCGACAGCTTCAAGGCCTTCGAGAAAGACGTGGTCTTCGCCTCCATCGACACCGAGAAAACGAAGAGCGCGCGCTTTCTCGAGAAGTTCCCGGTGAACGTGTGGCCCACGCTGCTCTTCATCGACCCCACGAATGAGAAGGTGGTGCTGCGCTGGTTGGGCAGCGCCGATGAAGCGCAGATGCAGGCGCTGCTGACGGCGGCGCGCGCGGGCGGAGACGCAGACCGGGCCTTCGGCGCCGGTGAGGAGTCAGCGGTGGAGAAATACGAGGCGGCGCTCAAATCGGGCTCGGCGGATTCGCGGCTGCTGCTCTCGGCGCTGGCCGCGATGTCGATGGCGCAGAAGAATGACGCGTGCACGCGCACGGTGCTGGAGCAGCTCCCCGCCTTCGCCGCGCCGCAAGACCGCGCGGTGGCGCTGACCTGGGGCCTCTCGTGCGCGCTGGAGCTCCCCGAGGGCAAGGAGCGCACGCAGGCCCTCGACCAGTTGGTGCCCGCCGCGCAGAAGGCGCTGACGTCGGGCGTGCTGCCCGATGACGTGTCGGGGTTGTACGAGCAGCTCGTCGAGGAGCGCGCGCAGGCGAAGGATGCCGACGGCGCGAAGGCGATGGCCGCGCAGTGGCTCGCGTACGTCGACGCTGAGGCCGCGAAGACCAAGACGCCCGCCGAGCGCGCGGTGTTCGACGCGCACCGCACCAGCGCGGCGCTCTCGTCAGGCCAGGCCGAGAAGATGGTCGCGCCGTTGACGCAGTCGGAGTCGGAGCTGCCGAAGGACTACAACCCGCCCGCGCGCCTCGCGCTCATCTACCGCGAGCTGGGGAAGTTCGACGACGCGTCGGCCGCCGTCGAGCGCGCGCTCAAGAAGTGCAAGGAGGGCCCGCGCAAGCTGCGCCTCTTCGAGACGAAGGCCTCCATCCAGAAGAAGCAGGGCGACGAGGCGGGCGCGGCGAAGACGCTCAAGGAAGCGCTCGCGTACGCGAAGAAGCTGCCGAAGAGTCAGCTCAGCGAGAAGCGGCTGGCCGCG
>CAMLFP010000487.1 GCA_946479335.1 uncultured Archangium sp. | reverse complement strand
GAAGATTCTCTGCACATGGTTTCCGTGTGGCGTGTCGTGCCGCACATGAACCTCCTCGTGCTCACGCTGCTCGCCGCGCTGCCCGCTGGTGAAGATCAACCCGTCACCACGCCGCTGACCGGCCCTGCCTCGACGCGCTTCGCGATGCCGGTGTCGATCTCCTTCGACGCGGCGCTCGCGGCCGACACCCCGCTGGTGAAAGACGACGGCAGCACGCGCGCAGGCACCACGCCTGACGCGGTCGGCGCCATCGCGCGCTCGGCTCCGGCCGTGGCCCGCCGTCACTTCGAAGACGCGAAGTGGAACGACGCCGCCAACCCGCGCACCGTCGTCGTGAAGAACGTCACCGTCAGCTGGCGTCAGGGCCCGTCTTACGAGGTGCGCGTCGAGGTCGAGCGCCGTGACGGCGACAAGCGGCTCGGCGTCGCGCAGGGCATGGGCTTCGGCATGGCGCAGCGGAGCAACGCGCAGCGCACCGGCGCCGCCTACGCCAACATGTTCGGCGCGAAGCCGAAGAACGGGCTCACGGAGGCGAACCCCGCGACCGACGCCGACGTCATCCGCACCGCGGCGCTGCAGGCGCTCGACTCGGCGCTGTACCAGCTCTCGGCGGTGTGGGCCGGCGAGCAGATGATGCAGAAGGCGCGCGAAGACGCCGACGCCGCGATGAAGCGCGCGCAAGAAGCGCAGAAGAAGCCCGCCGCGAAGAAGAAGTGATGGGGAGGGGAGAGGACGCCGCGCCGGAGGGGGCGTGGCGTCTTCTTCTTTTCAGCGCTGGAACTGCGCCAGCACGCAGGTGACGTTGTCGTTGCCGCCGTTCGCGTTGGCCGCGTCGATCAGCTGCGCGCAGGCCTTGTCGAGGTCGGGCTGCCCCTGGAGGATCTGCTCCATCTGCTTGTCGGGCACCATGCCGGAGAGCCCGTCGGAGCAGAGCAGGAAGATGTCGCCGTGCTTCGGCTCGACGCGGTTGATGTCGACCACCACCGTGTCCTTCATGCCCAGCGCGCGCACGATGACGTTCTTGTGCGGGAAGGCCTCGATCTCCTCGGGCGTGAGCTTCTTGGCCTTGAGATAGTCGTTGAGCAGCGAGTGGTCTTCGGTGATCTGCCGCAGCACGCCTTCGCGGAAGAAGTACACCCGGCTGTCTCCCACGTGGCCGACCACCACTTCGTTGTCCTTCGCGAAGTAGACGGTGACGATGGTGGTGCCCATGCCCTTGTACTTCTGCTCGGCGGCCGCCTTCTCGAAGATGCGCATGTTGGCGAGCTTCACGCCCGTCGCCAGGCGGTTCTCGTCGTAGTTCTTCTGCTTATCCATCTTGTACGGCCAGGTGATCTCCAGATCCTGGCTCGTCATGCGGAAGAACTCGGCCACTTCGTCGACGGCGATCTTCGAGGCGATCTCGCCAGACGAATGCCCGCCCATGCCGTCGGCGACGACGAACAGGCGCTCCTCAGGCAACAACAAGAGGTTGTCCTCGTTGTGGTTGCGCTTCATTCCGACGTGGGTTTGGCCGGATACAGCGATTTTCATGGGCGTCGCGAGGCTCACAAAGAAGGGCAGACTGAAGCAAAGGTGTCGCGTGGGCTCAAGGGTTTAGCTCAGCACGAACTCCAACGTGTCGCCCGTTTCTGTCCGTGTCGCCGCCGCGGTACCCGCCGGCAGCTCCAGCACCGACTTCGCCGAGAAGTACACCGGGCTCACCCGCCACGGCGCCATCGCGTGGGCGACGTCGACCACCTGCTGCGATGCGTCGAGGAACAGCACGTCGATGGGGATCTTCATGAAGAAGGTGTGGACGCTGTTGCAGGGGGTGATGTGCAGGCCTTCACCCGCGGGCAGCGTGGCGACGCCCATCAGGCCCTTGAAGCGCGTGACGAACGAGTCGGCGCGCGCCGCGTTCGCGGCCAGCAGCGTGTTGCGGTTCTTGTTGGTTACGCGGTAGCGCACGGGCCCGTGCAGCCTACTTCGCAACTGACCCCCTCGGTTCCTCCTTTCACCCTGGTGCTGGTGTCGCCGCAGATCCCCCCCAACACCGGCAACATCGCGCGGCTGTGCGCCGTCACCGGCTGCAAGCTGGTGCTCATCGAGCCGCTCGGCTTCTCCATCGCCGACAAGGAGCTCAAGCGCGCCGGCCTCGACTACTGGGACAAGGTGTTCCTCAAGCTGTACCCCTCGTGGAGTGCCTACGTGGAGGCGACGCCGGGCGCGCGCCGCTGGCTGTTCACCGCCCGCGCCGGCACCAGCATGTGGGACGCGAAGTTCTCCCCCGGCGATCACCTCGTCTTCGGCGCGGAGCCCACCGGGCTGCCGAAGGAGGTGCTCGAGGGCGGCGACGGGGAGATCGCCACCATCCCCATGCTGGAGGAGCGCCGCTCGCTCAACCTGTCCACCGCGGTGGGCATCGCCGCGTACGAGGCGCTCCGGCAGGTGCGCGCTACAGGGTGAGCCCGCGGCGGGTGAGAAGAGGCGCGCTCCCGGGTTCGGGTTAGGCTCGCCCGCGAGATGGGTAACCCGCAGGTCGTCGAAGCGCTCTACCGCGCGTGGACCGAGAGACAGTCTGGCTGGCTGACGTGCACGGCCCAGGGCCGTGAGACGAAGATCCCGCTCCGAGACGGCAGCGTCGTCGGCTCGGCGCTCAGCACCGGGTTCGGCTGGCAGGGCGCAGTGCCGGCGCTGGTGCAGCGCGGCCGGTTGCAGCTCTCACAGCTCGACGCGCTGTGGGCCCGCGGTGAGGCCGATGCGCGCGACGCCGACACCCTCGATGAGCTCGGTGTGGCCCCCGCGGAGGCCGAGGCCGCCCGGGTGCTCGCCACCATTCGCGAGACCGCGCGGAACGCGGAGTCGGTGCACTTCGAACCCGGTGAGATTGGCGGCGGCGCGCTGATCAGCGGCGCGCAGGTGGTGCGAGAGGCCTGGGCGACGATCGCGGGCAGCGCTCCGGAGCCTGCGTACTTCAAGGTGAACGATCTCTCCGGGCTCTCGACGTTCGAGCCGTCTGCGGAAGACGCGCGCTGGGTGGCCGGCTTCGAGGAGTGGACACAGGCCACGGACGCCACTCCGGGGCAGCTGGCGTTGCTCGAGGTACTGGCGCGCAGCGGCGTGCTCGACTCGATCCCCGCGGAGGAAATGCGGCAGCGCGAGCAGCGCGCGCGCGAGGAGCAGGAGGAAGCCGAGCGGCGTGAACGCGAACGCCTTGAGGAGGAGCGGCGCGAGCAGGAGCGCATCGCTGCCGAGCGCGCGGAGGCCGAGCGGCTCGAGCGGGAACGTCTCGCGGCAGAAGCGGAGCGGCTGGAGCAGGAGCGCCTCGCTGCGGAACGCGCGGAGGCGGAACGGCTCGAACAAGAACGTCTCGCCGAGGAAGCGGAACGGCTCGAGCAAGCGCGCCTCGCTGCGGAACGCGCGGAAGCGGAACGCCTTGAACAGGAACGCCTCGCCGAGGAAGCGGAACGGCTCGAGCAAGCGCGCCTCGCTGCGGAACGCGCGGAAGCGGAACGCCTTGAACAGGAACGCCTCGCCGAGGAAGCGGAACGGCTCGAGCAAGCGCGCCTCGCTGCGGAACGCGCGG
>CAMLFP010000486.1 GCA_946479335.1 uncultured Archangium sp. | reverse complement strand
TGCGCTGAAGCGGCTTCAGAACCCCGCGCCCGCGACGAAGAAGAAGAACGGCGAGCCGCCGGGCGTGCCCATGAGCCCTGCGTCAACGAACACGGGGAACCACCAACCACCTGGCAGCCGCGTGAAGCCGAAGTGAAGGCCGCCACGGAAGATCGTGAACGGTGTCAGTGACGGGTCTTGCGCGAGCGCTGCCGCTGGCGGCCACGCAGCTCCGATGCCGCCGAAGACGCCGAACGTGAGCCGAGGAAGGAACGCGCGGCCCAGCGTGCCGTCGGTGACGAACTCCACGCGCACCACGCCGGAGGTCAGCCCGACGGGGAACGTCGTCACCGTGCAGGGCCTCGGAGAGAACGCAGAGCAGGCATCGCTGTTGTCGAGCGTCGAGACCTGCACGTCGCCGAACACACTGACGGCCAGGTTCCGAATGAGGCGCACGCGCATCCCGAGCCGCGCACCGGCGTCAGGCCCAACCCAGCCGTGGCCGACGCCCAACCACACGCCGGCGACGGGACCCACGACGGGCCCGGGCTCGGCCTCGCCGACCGGCGGCGACGCCGGTTCGTCTGCCCATTGTTCTTGCGCGAACGCGAGGCGCGCGCACGCCACCCACCACCACGCCCAGCGCATTGTTCAGGCTCCCGAGCAGATCTCCACGGTGAGGTGGTCGACCGGCGCGGCCTTCATCACCAGCGCCTTGTATTCGCTCAGCGTCTTCGGCGTGCGCGACGCGACCGAGACCACGCACACCAGCTGCTTCGGGCCGACGCGCCACAGGTGGAGGTCGACCACGCGCGTGCCCTCCACGGCTTCGAGCGCGGCCTTCACCTGATCGCGGTGCTTCGTCGACGGGTCGAGGTCGATGAGCTGTCGCCCGCACTCGCGCACCAGCCCTGCGCCCCACTGCAAGATGACCAGCGCGCCGATGATGGCGACGACCGGGTCGACCCACGACCACGCCAGGTAGTGGCCGCACAGCAGCGCGACGATGGCCAGCACCGAGGTGAGCGCGTCAGCGACCACGTGGAGGTACGCGGCGCGCAGGTTGTGATCGTGGTGGTGGTGCTCACCGGGGCCGTGCTGGTGCTCGTGATGTTCGTGCCCACCGTCGAGCAGGTAGGCCGAGACGAGGTTGACGATGAGCCCGAGCACCGCGACCGGGAACGCCTCCGCGAAGTGCACGGTCTGGGGCGTCACGAAGCGCTCGACCGACTCGATGAGCACCCCGACGGCGACCATCAACAGCAGCCCGGCCGACGTGAAGCCGGCGAGCGCGTAGACCTTGCCGGTGCCGAAGGCGAACTGCGTCTGGCCGGCGCGGGTGCGGGCGTACCAGTACGCGACCGCGGTGATGCCGAGCGCGCCGACGTGCGTGCCCATGTGCCAACCGTCGGCCAGCAGCGCGAGCGAGTGCGTCCACCAGCCGACGAGCAGCTCCGCGACCATCATCACCGCGGTCAAGCCCACGACGATGCGGGTGCGCGTCTCGCCCTTCGCCTGCTGGGGCACCTCGTGCACGGAGCACGCGGGCGTCGCGGTCATCTCAGGTGCACTCATCGCACTTCCCTCTCAGTTGGATCTCGACGCGTTGCTTCGACAGCGCGCGCGGCACGCCCTTCGCGGGCTTCACCTGCAACTTCACGTCGGGCAGGCAGGTCACCACGCCGCAGTCGGTGCAGGTGAAGTGCGGGTGGCGAACCGTCTCGCCCTCGCCGCGCTTGAGCTCGAAGCGCCACACGTGATCGCCGAGGTCGGTCCTCCGCACGAGGCCGGCGTCGGTGAGGTCGACCAGGTTCCGGTACACGGTGGTGCGGTCCATCCCCTCCCCGGAGAGCGTGTCGACCAGCTCGCCGTGGGAGACGGGCTGGGTGGCGGCGTACAAGCGCTTGAGCACCGCGATGCGGGGCGCCGTGCTGCGCAGCCCCACGCCGCGGATCGACTTCTTCAGCTGTTCAAGCGAGACGACGGCCTGCGTAGTTGCCATTGCAATTGCAATAGTAGCTACTCCGCCTGCATCAGGGGATACCCAACTGAGGTAGGGGGAACAAAAGTCTCCTTGATGGTCCGCGGGCTGACCCAGCGGATCAGGTTCCACATCGAGCCGGCCTTGTCGTTGGTGCCCGACGCGCGCGAGCCGCCGAAGGGCTGCTGGCCGACCACGGCGCCGGTGCACTTGTCGTTGATGTAGAAGTTGCCGGCCGCGTGGCGCAGCGCCGCCGAGAGCTTCACGATGGAGTGCGCGTCGCGCGCGAAGATGGAGCCGGTGAGCGCGTAGGGCGCGGCCTGGTCGACCTCCACCAGCGTCTCGTCGAGCTTCGCGTCGTCGTAGACGTAGAGGCTGACGATGGGCCCGAAGATCTCCTCGGTCATCAGGCGGTGCCGCGGCGTCGTCACCTGCACCAGCGTCGGCGAGACGTACCAACCGGTCGAGCGATCGGTCTTGCCGCCCGCGAGGATCTTCGCGTCGGCGCCCTTGCCGAGTTCGATGTACGCCGCGCACTTGTTGAAGCTGCGCTCGTCGATCACCGCCGAGAGGAAGTTGCGGAAGTCCGTCGGCGCGCCCATCTGCAGGCCCTCGACCATCGGCACGAGGAGCTTCTCGAGCCGCGGCCAGAGCGACTTCGGCACGTACACCCGCGAGCACGCGCTGCACTTCTGGCCCGAATACTCGTAGCCGCCGCGCGCGATGGCCACCGCGACCGCCTCGAGGTCCTGGTCGGCGCTGGGGTGCACGAAGATGAAGTCCTTGCCGCCGGTCTCTCCGACGATGCGCGGGTACTGGCCGTACTTCGGCAACGTCTCGCCGATGGTCTTCCACATCGCGTTGAAGGTCGCGGTGGAGCCGGTGAAGTGCAGGCCGCCGAACTCGCGATGCGCCAGCACCGCGTCGCCGATGGGCTTGCCCGCGCCGGGGAGGAAGTTGATGACGCCGTCAGGCAGGCCCGCCTCGCGCAGCACCTGCATCAACGTCCACGCCGAGAGCGACGCGGTCTCCGACGGCTTGAAGAGCACGGTGTTGCCCATCAGCGCCGGGGCGGTCGAGAGGTTGAGCGCGATGGCGGTGAAGTTGAACGGCGCGACCGCGAAGACAAACCCATCGAGCGGCCGGTAGTCGGTCTGGTTCCACACGCCGGCCGAGGAGATCGGCTGGTTCTGGACAATCTGCTCCGCGAAGTGCGCGTTGAAGCGCAGGAAGTCGATGCCCTCGCACGCGGCGTCGATCTCCGCCTGGTACGCGGTCTTGCCCTGGCCCCACATGGTGACGGCGTTGATGCGGGCGCGGTACTTCGTCGCCAGCAGCTCGGCGGCCTTGAGCATCACCGCGGAGCGCTCGGCGAGCGGCAGCGCGCTCCACGCCTTCTTCGCCTCGAGCGCGGCGTCGATGGCCTGCGCGACGTGCTCCGGGCCCGCGGAGTGCACCTTCGCCAGCACGTGGCGGTGGTCGAACGGCGAGCGCACCTCGAAGGTGTTCCCGCTGCGCACCTCCTTGCCGTTGATGATCAGCGGGATCTCGACCTGCTCACCGCCGACGGTCTTCAGCGCGGCCTTCAGGTCGGCGCGTTCAGGGCTGCCGGGG
>CAMLFP010000485.1 GCA_946479335.1 uncultured Archangium sp. | reverse complement strand
GCGCCGGTCTCCAGCGAACCGGCCACCAGCTCCTTGCCCGCCAGCACCAGCGCGCGCGGGTTGAGCGACACGTTGGCGCGCCACAGCTCGCGGCCCCCGGGGAGCGCGTAGGCCACCACGGTGTCACGCACGTGCTCGGCGACGAACGCCCGATCGCCATCGACCACGAGGCCCTCCGCGTTGCTCACGGCGGGCAGGGTCAACCGCTTCGACGGCTCCTTGAGGTTCACCAGCAGCAGCGCGGGCGCGTAGCGGTGCGCGATGACGAGCCACTCCTCTTTCTCCGGAGAGCGCCAGGTCGCGAGGGAAGTCGGCCCGTCGAGCGTCGCGCTGCGGGTGACGGCGCCGCTCACGGTGTCGAGGGTGAAGAGCTCATCGGTGTTGGGGCTCACCACGAAGAGCTGCTTTCCGTCGGCGCTCCGCGCGAACGCGGTGAGGTCGGGGAAGGTGGTGTCGTTGATGAAGCGGAGCAGCGTGGGCTCGCTGTCGGCGACGGTCGCGGTGATCACCACCTCCGACGCGGCGCCGATCGCCAGGCCTCCGGGGAGGCGCGCCCACGCGTGGCGCTCATCCCACACGGTGAGCGGCAGCTCGATCGACAGCGGCGCGCCGAGCTTGAGCGTCATGCCGCTCTTCAAACCGTCACCGGTGATGGCCAGCGGCTGCGACGTCTGGTTCGACAACAGGCGCGGGCCGATGCCGTTCAACGTCACCGATCGCGTGACGCCTGCATCAGGAACCGCTTTGGCCGCGCCCGTGTCAGCCTTTGGGCACGCCGACAACGCAAGGAGAACGCACAGATGCCACTTCACTTTTTCCCTCGAATCATTCGGTGTGGGGGTGACTGTTCTCCACGTTTCGTGGTGCCGACCCCACAAACTTCGGCACACTGCGTGAGGCGGTTCAGCTTGACGCTGTGGCACACGCTTCGCTTTCATTGAAGCACTCCATGCGCTCGATTCTGTTCGCCCTTTCTGCGCTGGTGCTGCTCGTGGCCGAACCGGCGCTCGCCGGACCCAAGAAGAAACCTGCCGCGGCGAAGAGGCCCGCGACGTCGGCTCCAGTTGCAGCGCCTACGCCATCTTTCGAGTCTGCAGGCCCTGCGCAGTCAGACGGAGCGGCGCCACAAATGCGCGGGCCCGCGCGCATCGACTTCGATGATCGATTGATCCAGGGGCAGACCAACAAATCGGGAGCGGTCTACCTGTATGATCGCAAAGAGCTGAAGATCCGCTCGATGATCAAGAAGCGCGAGAACTTCCGCGAAGAGATCGTGGGCTCGCTGTACGACACCTGACGAGAGCTCGAGGAGCAAGGCATTGAGCGCACAACCCGCGGTGCTGCAGGTCGTCATCATGCGCGACGGCCTGTTGGTGGGCACCGAAGTCTTCGTACCCGGCCAGTACACGCTGGGCAGCGGCCTCGACGTCGATCTCCGACTCGACGACGCCTCGGTCGCGCCGCATCACGCGGTGCTCTATTTCCAGAACGGGCGCTCGGCGATTCAAGACGCCGGGCCGCAGAACACGTTCGTCAACGGTCAGCGCGTCAACGCGTGCGAGGTGCGCCCGGTCGATGAGATCGCCGTGGGCCCCTTCACCTTGAAGGTGCGCGTGATGGCGCAGAAGAGCGTCACGCGGAACGCGCCGCCGCCCGACGTCGCCGCGCTCCTGGGAGGCCCCGCTGCCCCCGCCCGCCCGGCCGCGCCCGCAGCGCCACCCGCGCCCGCCGCCGCGCCGCCGCGAGGCCAACCCGCCGCCACCGTCGTCAGCACGCGCCGCATGAACGCCGCGCCGCAACCCGCGAGCGCCCCCGTGGCGCAGCAGCGCGGCCCGCACCTCCGCGCGGTGCCGAACGACGAAGAGATCCCGACTGAAGCGATCGCGGTGGGCCGTGAGCTGCTCGACGTCACCAACCCCGGCGTGGTCGCCGGCTCGGGTGACAACATGCGCATGGTTCCGCTGGGGGCCACCGAGCAGCATGCCTCGTACGTGCCCGAAGCGCCGACGCAGCAGGCGCGGGTGCCGCAGCAGGTTCCGGCTCCGCAGGCGCACGGCCGCGCGGCGCCGGCACCGCAGCGTCAGGGTCACGCATCGAAGCGTGCGGTCGCGGCACCCTCCGTCCCCTCGGCGAGCGACGGCAAGGGGCGCCCGCACCTCTTCGTCGAGATGTACTGGGGCGAGACGCGCAAGGTGTCGCGCTCGTTCAAGACGCTCGACAAGAAGGGGTTGATCGCGGCGCCCGACGATCACGCCGCGCTCCCGCTCTACGGCTTCGGTGGCGACCAGCCCTTCACCTTCGCGGAGCAGAACGGCGACCTCTACCGCGTCTACGTACCGGCCGGCTCGGCGGTGGAGCGCCGCGCGCAAGACGGCAAGTTCTACCCCGTGCCGACGGAGACGTTGGAGACCGGCGCCGGCGGCCAGCGCTGCGTGACGCTCGGGAACGGCCACGCGGTGCGCTTCACCTCGGGGCGCGATCTGCTGCTGATGGCGTACGTGCAGCCGGCGATCCCGCGGCCGTTCTCGAACCCGCTCAAGGGCATGCCGTGGCTGATGCTGTTGTCGCTCGCGGTGCTGTTGGGCGCCTTCGGCTTCTTCGTGGTGCGCTACGCCGACATGCCGCAGGAGGCCGACTTCGACGGCAAGAAGTTGAACCCCGTCGCGGTGCGCCTGATCGCGCCGCCCAAGCCTGAAGAGAAGAAGAAGCTCGAAGAGAAGATCAAGAAGCTCAAGAAGGAAGAGAAGAAGCCCGAGGAGAAGATCACCAAGGTCGAGAAGGCGTTGCCGAAGGCGGTCGCGCCGGAGACCAAGAAGGTGCTCAAGAGCGTCGAGAAGCTGGCCGCGGCCGGCCCCGCGATGAAGGACCTCCTCGCCGCGGTCGACAAGCTGGGCGGCGGCCCGGGCGCAAAGAACGCGAAGAACGACTTCAAGTTGTCGGGCCTCATCGGCAAGGCGCCGATCGCCAACGCGGGCCTGGGCACGTTCGGCATCGGCGGTGGCGGCTCCGGCGGCGCGGGCATCAAGGGCGCGGAGATTCTGCGAGGGAAGGGCGGCGGCGGCATCGGCGCGCTCGGCGCGGGCAACATCGGCAAGGGCGCGGTCGCGGGCACGGTGACGCGCGCGGCGACGCGCAACATCGGCGCGCAGGGCACCATCGACAAGGAAGCGGTGGCCAAGGTCATCAACTCGCACCTCCACGAGGTGTCGAGCTGCTACGAGCGCGCGCTGCTCAAGACGCCGGGCCTCGCCGGCAAGATCGTGCTCGAGTGGCAGATCACGACGAGCGGCACGGTGGGCTACGCGAAGACCAAGTCGTCGACGATGCAGAGCCCGGCGGTGGAGAGCTGCATCCTCCAGTCGTTGAAGACCTGGCACTTCCCACAGGCCAAGGGCGCGGGCGTGGTCATCACCTATCCATTCATGTTCAACAGCGTCGGGTATTGACGACCGCGCATAACGCTTGAGTTCCAGATCGGGCGCGGGTCTTGTTCGCGCCGTTCTTTCCCGGAGGGGAGCTGTGTTGAGAACCTTTGCTGTTGGGTTGTGTCTGTTGATCGCCACGCCGGCGCTGGCGCAGCTCGAGGAGCT
>CAMLFP010000484.1 GCA_946479335.1 uncultured Archangium sp. | reverse complement strand
CCGCCGCGCCACGCCGCCGGAGATCTTCCACATCGCGACGAGCAGCAGCGCGCCGGCCAACAGCCACTGCCAGCGGAACATCGCGGTGTGTCTGAAGCACAACGCCACCGAGCCCACGCGCGCGCCGGTCGCGACGACGGGCGCGGAGATGGTGCGGCCCTCGCACGCGCCGCCGGTGGCGAAGAGCGTCGCACCTTGCAGGTCGGTGAGCGTCACCTCGGCGCCGAGATCCTTCGCGGTCTCGCGCGCGTAGCGTTCACGCGCCGCCGGGTCGCTCCACGTGACGGCGAACTGCTTGCCCACCCAGCCCTGCGCGCCCTCCCACTGGCGCGTCCACTCCGGCTCGTTGATGCGCGCCACGAGGAACATCACGCCCGAGGTGAAGAGGCCCGTCATCACGATGCCGCCGAGGAACCACGCGAAGATGCGGCGGCGCAGCTTGGCGCGCACGAAGCGGCCGATGGGCCCCATGCGGCGGAACGCGTGCCGGTGGTGCAGGTGATGGTGGTGGCGGAAGTCGCGGTACACGTCAGTCTTTCGTCAGCACGTAGCCCACGCCACGCACCGTCTTGATCAGCTTCGGCGGGTCGTCGCCCAGCTTCTGGCGGAGGTGGCTGATGTGCACGTCGACGGTGCGCTCGCCCACCACCACGTCACCGCGGCCTGCTTCAGACAGCAGCGCGTCGCGCGGCACCACGCGCCCCGCGCGCCGCACCTACGCCACGAGGATGTCGAACTCGATGCCCGTCAGGTCGATGGGCGCGCCCTTGTTGGTGGCCACGCGCGAGGGCACGTCGACGCAGATGTCTCCGGCGGTGAGCTGCTCGTTCATCACGTCGGGGCGCGCGCGCCGCAGCACCGCGCGGATCCGCGCCAGCAGCTCGCGCGGGCTGAAGGGCTTGCCGATGTAGTCGTCGGCGCCGATCTCCAGGCCCACTACGCGATCGGTCTCGTCACCGCGCGCGGTCAACATGATGACGGGCACGTTGCTGCGCGCGCGGATGCGCTTGCACACCTCGAGCCCATCCATGCCCGGCATCATCACGTCGAGCAGCACCGCGTCGATGCCGCCCGCCTCCACCGCCGCCAGGCCTCGCGCGCCGTCGGGCGCATGACTCAGCGCCACACCATTCTGCTCGAGGTACTCGCGCAGGAGGTCAGGCAACCGGACATCGTCGTCGATGAGCAGCACGCGAGAGGCCATGTCGGCGGACATAACTCGTTACGGCGCGGGGGTGGACGGCGAAGCAGGCGTCGCGGCCTGCGGCACCGGCGCGGGCGTCAGCACCACCTGCGCGGGCTGCGGAACCCCCGTCGGAACGGTGATGACGAAGACCTGCGGCGCCGGCGCGGCGGCAGGCGCGGGCGCGACTACGACAGGCGCGGCGGCGGGCGCGGGCTGGCGCCAGTCGTCACGACGCTGGTCATCACGCCAATCGGAGCGGCTCCACTCGCCGCCGCACTCGTGGTGACCCCAGCCGTGGTGCGCCGCGTAGCGCGCGTGCGCGATGGCGGAGCCGAAACCGCCCAACATCCCCAGACCGAACAGAACAAGAAGAACTCGTCGCATGGTGTGTGTTTCCTTTCTTCAGACGCTGACCGCATGGTGGTGGTTGAACCGGTGATGACGCCCGCACCCACCGTGCATGTGGCGAGGCCCGAACTCGAGGAGGTCGGCGACGGCCTTGCGCTGCTCCGGGTTCAGCGCCTCGTGGATGGACTGCATGCTGGCGCGCACCGTCTTGCGCACCTCGTCGACGGCGGCCTGCTGCGCGGTGAAGCGCTCGTCGACCTTCGCGGTGTCGAACTGCTCGCCCCGGAAGGCGGCGGCGAAGTCAGCGCGAGACGAGAAGAACTCCTCGCGCACCTTGCGCATCGCGCGCTCGACGTCGTCGGCCGCGGCCTCGATGACCTTCTCCTGGCCGGGCGTGGTGTCGAGGCGCTGGAACAGGCGGCGCATCATCCAGCGGCGACGCCCACCGCCGCGCCAGCCGTGACCGTGACGGCCCCAGCGAAGGACCTTGAAGAACCCGATGGCGCTCAAGACTCCAATCAGAACTCCGAACATGGTGTTTCCCTTTCTCAAGCGGCGCCGTGAATGGCGTCACGCGAAAGGAGGGTAGGAACCGAGTGTGAAGCGGCTGCAGCGATCGGCGTGAAGAAGTTTGAAGTAGAAACCGAGCGATGCGCGCAGTGCTGCAACGGGTAACGAGTGCGTCGGTGACGGTCGAGGGCCAGGTGACCGGGCAGATCGGCCAGGGGCTGCTGGTGTTGCTGGGCGTGGGCCAGGGCGACACCGAGGCGGAGCTCGACTGGATGCTCGACAAGATCTCCGGGCTGCGCATCTTCGAAGACGCGGCGGGCAAGATGAACCTCTCGCTGCTCGACACCACGAAGACGCTGCTCGCGGTGAGCCAGTTCACGCTCTACGCCGACACGAAGAAGGGGCGCCGGCCGAGCTTCATCAGCGCGATGGAGCCGACGGAGGCGAAGCGGCTCTATGCGTTGTTCGGCGCGAAGGCGCGCGCGGCGGGGCTGACGGTGGAAGAAGGCGTGTTCGCGGCCGACATGAAGGTGAGCCTCGTCAACGACGGGCCGGTCACCATCTGGCTCGACTCGGCAGATCGCGCGCGCTGAGCCGTCGTGAAGGCACGGCGTCACGATTCGCGAGGAGCCTGGCGCCAGCGGGCCCTCGACCTCGCGCGAACTGAAGCAAGCGGGGGCCACCCGGTGGGTCTCCCGCGCGAGTAGCCAGTGGTTACGTCACCATTGGCTACCTGCGCCGAAGACCCTTCTCCCGCCGAGCTTGATGAAGTTCGTGGCGTGCCGCGCGCCCGCATCGGGACTCCGCGGCGCCGCCTTCGTGACCGTCACCCTCACCGCAACAACGCGCGCGCCGCACCCAGCACGCGCTCGACGTCGAGCTTCTGCAGACAGTCGTGATGACCCAGCGGGCACTTCGCGCCGCCGTGGTTGCTGCACGGAGCACACGCGAGGCCCAGCGACACCGCGACGCCCTTCCCCTGCGGGCCCCAGCGATTCACCGACGTCGGCCCGAAGATGGCGACCGCGGGAGTCCCCATCGCGCCGGCGACGTGCACCAGCCCCGAGTCATTGCCGATGAGCAACGCCACGCGCTTGAGCGCCGACGCCAGCACCGGCAGCGACTCGCTCGACAGGTCTGCATCGACGTGCGGCCGCACGATGTTCAGCAGCTCGCCATCCATCGGGCCGCCGAGCAGCGCGACACGAAAGCCGTCTTCCCGCAGCCGCCGCGCGACCTCCGCCAACCGCTCCGCGGGCCACCGCTTGTTCTCTTTCGACGCGCCCGGCGCGACCGCCACCCACCGCGCTCCCGGTGCCAGCACCTGCGCCGCGCGCGCGCCCTGATGGTCGTGGAGGAAAATCGGAGCCGCCTCGACCCCCGCGGCCTCGGCGTACAGCGCCGTCGCGTGCGCGCCGTTGAGCACCGTGTCGCGCCCGACGAGCGACTTGAGCGCCTGCCAGGCGTCGCGCTTGGCGAAGAACCGCCGCTCCGGCGCCGCCGCGTGCGCCACCCGCCGCGACCACACCTTGTTCTGGAGGTCGATGCACAGCTCGAACCGCCC
>CAMLFP010000483.1 GCA_946479335.1 uncultured Archangium sp. | reverse complement strand
TAAGCGCCCTTAATAATGCAATAAGAGTTGCGGGGGCGCTCGCGGCGAGCGATTGGGCCGTGCGGAAGGAGACGGCGAATGGCGGAACAAGCGCTTGGCGGCGGCTGCCAGTGCGGTCGCGTGCGCTATCGGGCGGACGTGACGGGGGCCGAGGCCTACTTGTGCCATTGCCGCATGTGCCAGAGGGCCACCGGCGGCTTTGCCGCGGCGTTCGTCCACCTGCCGGCCGCGGCTGTCACCTGGGAGAGCGAGCCCGACTGGTACGCCAGTTCGCCGATCGCCAGGCGACCGTTCTGCTCCAGTTGCGGGACGCCGCTCGGCTTCAGGTTCAACGACGGCACCGGCATCGACCTGACGTTCGGCAGCTTCGATGATCTCCGCAGACAGCCGTCTATCTCCCAGGCGGGCCAGGCGCTGCTCGACTACCGCCAGTCGCTGCTCGACTACCAGAGCGCGGGCGAGGCGTTCCGCGGCAACCAGGAGAAGGCGCAGATCCTCCTCGACACCGCCGACGCCTTCGCGAAGCAGGTCACCGCCTGGGACACGCAGCGTCGCGCGGTCGCGCAGGAGGTCGATCAGCTCGTCAGCGAGATCTCCACGCTGCGTGACGACGCGTACCAGAACGAGCTGAACGCGCTGCGGCTGATGCAGGGCGCGCGGCAGGCCGCCTACGACACGCAGGCCGCCAACGTGGAGCAGTGGAACACCATCCGCACCAATGGCGTGACCGCCGACATGAAGAAGCTCACCACCGTCACCGCGCTGCAGCAGACCGGTGAGTGGCTCGCGGGCGCGGCGGAGGAGACCGACCGCATCGCGGCGGCCGTGGCAGACGGGTTCCCCAAGGCCATCGGCGCGGCCAACGACATCTCGGCACCCGGGCGGCTCGCCATCAGGCTCTCGCTCTACGGCGCCACCACCGCGCTGCGCGCCACGCAGCGGGGCCTCGAGTCAGCGGCCGCGGGCGTCGAGCTCTCGCTGCAAGAAGAGCAGGCGCGCCGCGACGCGAAGCTCGAGAACCTCGCCGATCTCGCCAGCCTCGCGCAGACGCAGTCGGAGAATCAGCTCGCCGCGATGGCCGACTCCCTGCGCGCCGCGGAGGCGAAGTCGGACCTCGAGATTCAGGAGCGTGAGGCGCTCATCGACGCGCTCAAGCGCAACCTCGAGCTCGATCAAGCGCACGAGCGCGATCTGGTGGAGCTGCGCGACCGCCGCGACAAGGCGATGGCGTTGCTCGCCGACTCCGCGCACCTGCGCACCGAGGTGCTGCGCCAGGAGGTCGCCAGCAGCCGCAAGCTCCTCGCGTACCTGCAGATCGTGCAGCGCGCGCAGCTGCTGCAGGGCCGCTTCACGGCGCTCCAGAACAACCTCGCCAACCTCGAGCAGCTGCTGGGCAGCCCGGCGGTGATCTTCGCCTTCGCCGATCGCCTCTCGCGCGCGGAGTCGCGCATCGAGCTGGCGCGCACCCGGCTCTACGACTGGCTGGTGGCGCTGGAGTACTACGCGGTGCGGCCCTTCATCGATCAGCGCCTCGCGCTCATGCTGGCGCGCAACCCGTCGCAGCTGGAGGCCATCGCCGACGAGCTGGTGCGGCTGGAGGGCGCGTGCGGCGGCAACGTCAACACCGCGGTCACCGAGCTCTCGCTGCGCGACGATCTCCTCGACCTCGGCTTCGACACCGCGGGCCAGACGGCGCCGGAGCGCTTCCGTGCGGTGCTGGCGCGCGGCAACGTGCCCATCGACACCCAGGTGCGCTACTCGACAGACCTGCGCGTCGGGCAGCTGTTGACCTCGCGCAAGGTGCTGGCCGGCAGCTTCTCGCTGAGCCTCGACGCCTTCGCGAACCTGCCGCTCTCGTGCAACGCCAAGGTGGCGTCGGTCGACGTGCAGCTCGTCGGCGACCTCGGCCGCGCGCGGCCGGTGGTCAGCCTCCTCTACGACGGCACCAGTACGCTGCGCAGCTGTCAGCCCAACATCAAGCAGGTGGTGGCGGCGCTGAACCCCGGCAGCACCAGCTTCGGCTCGCTCACCAAGCTGCGCACCCGGGGGCGCTCGGTGTCGCCGGTGGCGAACCTCAACACCTTCGGCCCCGATGACTCCGCCAACCGCGGCCTCGAGGGCCTGCCGCTCGCTTCGACGTACACGGTGCTCATCGACCCATCCGCGGGCGAGAACGCCAACCTCGACTGGTCGAAGCTGGAGGACATCAAGCTCAAGCTGACGTGGGCCTACCAGGACGTCTTCCCCGAGGGGCAGTGCCAATGAAGCGCCTCCTCCTGCTCGCGGTGGTGGCCGCCGGCTGTACGCAGACCTCGCCCGTGGGGCCGGCGCCGCGGCCACCGCTCAAGACCGAGCTCACCGTGGAGTCGACGCTCGGCTGCCGCATCGACGACGACTGCCTCACCGGGCGCTTCTGCTTTCAGGGCCAATGCGTGGCGGAGTGCGCGGGCGACGCCGAGTGTCCGCCGGGCACGCGGTGCTCCACGGCTGGCCGCTGCGTGCTGGAGGCCGTTGACGCCGGCGCGTCAGTGGCGCTCGACGAGACGGCCATCGCCGCGTCGGTCACCAGCCTCGGCGCGGTGACGTACACCGGCTGGCCGGCTGACGGCGTGCTGCCCGTGGCCGACGGCGCGCCCTTCGTGCGCTTTTCGCTGCACACCTCGGTGCCGGTGCCCGAAGGCCGGCTCCTCTATTCCGTCACGCTGAAGGACGGCGCCACGCTGGTCTCGCGCGCCGAGGGCACGCAGGACTTTGAGATTGAAGTGCCCACCGGCAAGGCTGGCAGCGATCAACCCTCGACCCAGCCGGCGACGGTGGTGGTGCCCGGCGAGTCGAAGCTGCTCTACCTCACGCCCGCGAAGCCGGCCGGCGGCTGGTTCGCCGGCACCTTCTCGCCGCTGGTCTTCGGCGGGGCCGGGCTGCCGCTGGAGTTCGTGGTGCAGACGCAGCCGGAGCGCGTGCTGAAGCTGGAGGACGCGACGCAGGCGTGGCTGTGGGTGCCCACCACGCCCGACTACGTCGTCTCGCTGCCCGGCGCCGACACGCAGCACGGCTGGGTGCGCAGCCCCCTCACGTGGGACGCGCAGAGCAACGCGTGGGTCGCGGTCTTCTCGGAGCCGCTCGCGGCGTCGCGCTTGTTCGGTGACGGCGTCTTCCCGCAGGCGCGGCGCTCGCTGCGCTTCGAGCTCAACGACTTCGACCAGGGCGTGTGGAAGGGCGCCGTCGCCGACCGCTGGAAGGGCCTCTTCGACCAGCGCAGCGCCGATGGCGTGCGCGAGGCGGGCACGGCGACGCTGGCCGGCACCTTCACCGTGCGGCGCGCGCGCCCGGTGCCCGCGCTGACCAGCGCGCGCGATGAGGTGCTCGACACCAGTGCGCCTCCGCAGCAGCCCGCGCCCGCGCTGACCGACTGCACCGCGGCTGACTTCCAGTTGCCGCCCACCACGCCCGACGGCGGGTCGCCCTGCAGCGAGACGCAGGACCCGGCCACCTTCGCGGCAGCGAGCGCGGCGGTGCGCACGCAGTGCGCGCTGGCCATCGCGAATCGCTACCTCTCGGGCCCGACGCTGGGGAAGACGTTGAACGCGCTGCTCGACCCCTCCACGCCAGACCCCACGGGCGTCTCGTTCGCGTCGTTCATCGAAGACTGCGCCAACGCGCAGAGCACCAC
>CAMLFP010000482.1 GCA_946479335.1 uncultured Archangium sp. | reverse complement strand
GGTTATCCCGCGTTTTGGGGCGTGGGCCTCGGGCTCTTTCGCTCCGCGCTAAAGCGCAGGCAAGCCGGCAAGGCCCTATACGTGCCAATCGTCTTGCCGCTGCTGCCGATTGCGTGGCTGGCCGGGGTGTTCGCGTTTGGCGGGTGACCCGTCCGCCTATGGTAGGGCCGACGCTCGTCGGCGGGCCGTCGCTGTACGGGGCGACCACGGCGATGCCGCGCGCCTTCGTGGTGCAGCGCGCAGTGGTGGTCGACGACGCGGCAGCACTCGCGGCCATCGAGGAGCCCTCGCTGGGGCAGCCCTTCCGGCACACCGCGTTCCTCGCTGACGGTGCGCCGCGTGAGGGCGCGCCGTGCGAGAGCGAGGTGATCCGCCAACCGGCCGGGCTGTCGGCGGCGGCGTACGAGGTGCACAGCTGCAGCGACGGCGTGCTGGTGATGACCGACAGCTACTTCCCCGGGTGGACCGCGACCATCGACGGCGTCGAGACACCGCTCCATCGCGCTGACTACGCGTTTCGGGCCATCGACATCCCGCAGGGCACGCATCAGGTGAAGCTCGAGTACTGGCCGCGGAGCTTCTCGTGGGGGCTGGCGGTGTCGCTCCTCTCGATGCTGGCGCTCTGCCTTCCGGTGTTCCGCCGCGAGCCACGGGGGCGTGGCGCACCGTGAACCGTCGCCACGTCTGCGCGCTCCTGGCGGTGGTGCTGCTCACGGCCGTGCTGTACCGCGACGTCTTCCACGGGCAGGTGCTGGCCGGGCGGGAGGTGTTCCGCCTCTTCATTCCCGACAACGCGCTGTTGACCGAGTACCTCCACGAGCTCGACTGGCCCCTGTGGAACCCCTACGAGCGCATGGGGCAGCCGTTCGCAGCGTCGATGCAGGCGCAGGTCTTCTACCCGCCGCGGGTGTTGACGGTGTGGGCGCTCGGGCCGATCGCCGCCTCGACGGCGATGCAGCTGCTGCACGTGGTGTTGGCGGCGGTGGGCGTGGCGTGGTTCCTCTCGCGGCACCTGCGGCGCTGGTACACCCCGTGGTTCGCGGGCGTCTTCTTCGCGATGTCGCCGATGTTCACCGACCTCGGCATGCAGCAGAACGTGGTCGACGCCGCGGCGTGGAGTGGCTTCATCCTGGGCGCGGTCGATCGCGGGAGGCTGCGCGCGCTGGCCGGCTTCCTCTCGATGTCGCTGTTGGCGGCCTCGCCCGAAACGACGCTCTGGCAGTTGTTGTTGGGCGGGCTGTGGGCGTGGCGCGGCGAGACCTCGAGATGGCGGCTGGCCGCTTCGACGGCGTTGGGGTTCGGCCTCGCCGGGTTGATGTTGCTGCCCGCGGCGGAGCTGACGCGCCAGTCCATCCGCGGCTCGTGGTCGCTGAACTCCGGCGACTGGTCGATGTCGTGGTGGCAGGTGGTGGGGGCGGTGTGGCCGGCGTTCGACGTGCCGTCAGACGAATACTGGGGTGATGATCAGCACTTCGTGTCCAATGTCTTCTTGGGCACGTTGCCGGTGTTGCTCGCGCTGCTGGGCGCGCTCCGTGGGCCCGCGCGCGTTCGCCCGCTGGCGCTGGGCGGTGGCCTGCTGTTGTTGTTCTCGATGGGCCGGCACCTGCCGCTCGTGAGCTGGCTGCTGGGCGTGCCGCCGTTCAATCTCTTCCGCTACCCGGCGAAGGCGTACGTCGGCGCGGCCTTCGTGGTGGCGCTGCTCGCGGGCTTCGGGCTCGAGGCGGTGGGGAGGGCGACCCGAACCCGCTTCGCGCGGCGGTCGAAGGTGCGCACGCTCCTCGTGATGGTTGCGGTGGGCGCGGTGGGGGCGGTGCTGCTCCCGCGGTTGCCGCTGCGCGCCGGCGCGATGCTGGGAGCGCCCTGGGTGTGGTTCGCGATCGCCAGCGGTGTGTTGATCTTCCTCGGGTTGCCTGCCGGCGTGCGTCGCGCGCGGGTCGGGGTGGTTACGGTGGCGTTGCTCGCCGCGTTGGAGTTGGTGCTGGGCCGGTCGGTCTTCGTGATTCCCGAGTACGAGGCGGCCAGCGTGCTGGGCGTGCCCGCGAGCTGGGTCGGGGAGCTGCCTCCAGACCATCAGCGCGTGTCGGCCGGCGTGCTGGCGTTGCCGGACACCTTCCGCCCTGCCGAGGGCACCAGCATCACGCTGAGCCGAGAGCTGCTGGTGCCCAACCGCTTCATGGAGGAGCGCCTTGAATCGGTGAACGGCTACGGCGCACCGGAGCCGGAGCGCTTCGAACGCCTGGAGCAGGGCAACGCACGCGGCTTCTTCGACCTCGCCGGGGTGACGCACTACCTGAGCGAAGATGGCACGGCGCCCTTCGGCGATCTCTCGTTGCGCAAGACGCTGACGGCGGGGGTCGGCCTGTACGAATCGAGCACCGCGCTGCCGCTCGCCTTCGTGGTGCAGCGCAGCGTCGTGTCGAGTGACGAAGCGGCGCTGGAGATGATCGAGGACGCTGCGGCCGGTCAGCCGTTTCGCCACACCGCGTTTCTCGCCGAGGGCCCGCGCTACGCGGGCGAGCCGTGTGAGAGCGTCGTGCGTCGCGAGGCCGGGCTCCGCCGCACGACCTACGAGGTCGAGGCGTGCGCCGATGGGGTGCTGGTGATGACCGACAGCTACTTCCCCGGGTGGCAGGCCCGCATCGATGGGGTCGCAGCGCCTGTGTTGCGCGCGGACTACGCGTTTCGCGCCGTCGAGGTGCGTCGCGGAGCGCATCGGGTCGAGCTGACCTACTGGCCCGGGAGCTTCACCTTCGGGCTCGGGTTGTCGTTGCTGTCGCTGGCGCTGCTCGCGCTTCCGTGGGCACGGGCTCGCGTTGTTCGAACGCGGCCACAGACCGTGCGCTAGGTTTCGCCGGCGTGGAAGGTCGTCTCGTCCTCAAGAATTGTTCCCTGTTCCGCTCCGACGGCCGCGTACGCGCCGGCATGTCGGTGGTGGTCGAAGGCGCGTTCATCACCCGCGTCGAGCCCGACGCGCAGGTGCCGGTGTTGCCCGGCGACTGGGAGGTGCGGTGCGCGGGGCGCTTGCTGATGACCGGCCTCGTCGACTGTCACGCGCGCCTCTCCGGTGGGCCGCTGACGCCGTGGGCCGCCGACGTGTTGATGCGCCCGTTCCTCGAGCGCTTCGAGCGCGGCCGCGCCATCGAGCAGCAGTTGACGCCCGGTGAGGTCGCGGCGCTGACCGCGGCGTCGATCGCCCGCGCGTTGCGGCTGGGCATCACCATGGGGGTGGAGCACCTCTACGCGCCTGGCGCGGTGGAGGCGTCGCTCGACGCGCAGGCGCGCGTCGCGGAGCAGCTCGGGTTCAGGCTCGTGAACTCGCACGCGTCGACGTCGGTGGAAGGTGACTCCGGCGTCGCGCAGGTCGAGGCCAACGCGCGGTACGTGGCGCGCCGCAAGAGCGGGCTGGTGCGCGGGGCGATCGGCGTGCGCGCGTCGTTCTGCGCCACCTATGAGTTGCTGCGCGCGGCGGGCAGAGCGAAGGAGGAGCTCACCGTCGGCGCGCACTTCGCGCTCGGCGAGAGCGATGAGGATCTCGCCGTCACCTGGAGCCGCGACCACACCCGCCTGGTGACGCGCTTCGAGCGCTTCGGGCTGCTCGGGGGCTCCAGCGTGGCCGCGCACGCGCGCGCCATCGAGCGCACCGAGGCTGCCCGGCTCGCGCAGACGCGCACGCTG
>CAMLFP010000481.1 GCA_946479335.1 uncultured Archangium sp. | reverse complement strand
GCGTCGAGCCGCCGGCGATCAGCGTCAGCGACGAGCGCGGCAACGTCGGCACCTCCGGGTCGCCGTTCCACGACACGGCGCCGCCACCGGCGATGAGAAAGCCGAGCTCTGGCGTGTACGCCGGCGCGCCGACGGGAAGGAGCTTCACGTCGCTCTGCGCGAGCGCGGGAGCTGCGAGCAGGCACATCGACACGACCAACGGGCGGAGCATCGCGAGAACGCGCTCCCTTATCTCAACTCTGATGTACGGTGCCGCGCCGTGGCGAAGAAGCGACTCCTCACAGCCGACGCGGTCGACGCCGAAGCGAAGAAAGGCACGAAGGTGCTGTACGCGCCGCGCGCCGAGGTGACGGTCACGCCCGCCGCGTGGTCGCGCGCACATGAGGCAGAGATCACCATCGATCAGGACTCGGCCGGTGCCGCGGGCGTGAAGGTGGTGCGCGGCGCGTCGGTGCAGCTGGAGCGCTTCGCCGCGGCCGGCGCGGGCAAGAACGTGCAGCTCAAAGACGTCGTCACCGCCGCAGACCGTTCGCCGATGAGCGCGGGGTTCATGGCGTGGAAGGCGGCCGATTCGTTCGCGTGGGAGCTCACCTACGACGAGGTCGACTACGTGCTCGAGGGCGAGCTGCACGTGACCATCAACGGCCGCGTGGTCGAGGCGAAGGCCGGCGACGTGGTGTTCATTCCCAAAGGCAGCAAGATCATCTTCGGCACGCCGTCGAGCGTGCGCGTCTTCTACGTGACGCACCCCGCGAGCTGGGCCGGCTGAGCTTCACGGTTCTTCATTGCCGGGCGCAGGTCGCGCTCGTATCTCCCCGCGCATGAACGTCATCATCACCGGTACGACCGGCATGGTCGGAGAAGGCGTGCTCCTGGAGTGCCTCGAGAACCCGGTGGTGACGAAGGTGTTGAGCGTCAGCCGCAAGCCCACCGGCCGCACGCACCCGAAGTTGACGGAGCTGCTGGTGCCCGACTTCCAGAAGCTCGACGGCGTGCGCGAACAGCTCACCGGCTACGACGCGTGCCTGTACTGCGCGGGCATCAGCTCCGTGGGCATGAGCGAGGCCGACTACACCGTCATCACCTACGACACGCCGCTGGCCTTCGCGAAGACGCTGCTGGAGCTCAACCCCGGCATGTCCTTCATCCACATCTCCGGGCGCAGCACCGACGGCACCGGGCAGGGCAAGGTGATGTGGGCGCGCATCAAGGGCCGCGCGGAGAACGCGCTGATGCAGCTGCCCTTCAAGCACGTGGTGAACCTGCGGCCGGCGCTGATGAAGCCCACGCCCGGTCAGACGCGCGCGGGCGCGGGGCTCAAGTTCGCCGCCGCGGCGCTCGGGTGGATCCCCGCGCTGCAGGCCATCACGCTCAAGCAGCTCGCCATCGCGATGCTCAACGCCGCGCAGGGCAAGGCCCCGAAGCAGGTGCTCGAGGTGCCCGACATCATCGCGCTCGCCGGCGCGTGACCTACGAGCGCGACTTCGCGGGTGCAGCGCGCTGCGGCGTCGTCTTCTTCGGAGGCTTCGGAACCGCGACCTTCTCCACCGGCGCGGTGAGCACCGGCTCCGCCACGCGCGCTGGCTCGTCGTACTTGTCGAAGAACGCCACCAACTGCGGCCACAGCGACTTCGCGGCGTGCTTGCTGACCACCGCGCCGACGTGCCCACCGGGGAGGTGCAGGTGCTGCTTCTCCTTCGCGCCGATGGCGGTGATGAGCGCCGCCGCGCTGGGCCCGGGCACGATGTTGTCGTGCTCGAAGGTCACCGCCAGCGTCGGCGCGGTGAGGTTCTTGAGGTCCACCCGCTTGCCGCCCATCAGGAACTCCCCGTGGATGAGCGAGTCACGCTGGTACAGGTCGCGGATGTACGTCCGGTAGAACTCGCCGGGCAGCGAGACGTTGTCGTTGCCCCAGGTCTCCAGCGCGAGGAAGCCGTCGAGGAACTCGTCGTTCCACGCGCGGTCCAGCAGGCTGACGGCCTTCGCCAGCGGCAGCGTCGGCCGGAGCAACTGAAACGCGCCCTGCAGCAACTGCCACGGCACGTTGCCGGTGCCGTCGACCAGCGCGTCGATGTCGAAGCCTTTGGTGCGCGTCCACTGCGACAGGAGGCTCCCGTCGCTGAAGGTCACCGGTGCGGCGAGCGCGACGAACGACCGGATGCGCTCGTTGTGCAACGCACCATGGATCGCGGTCAGCGTGCCGCCCATGCAGTAGCCCAGCACGTGCGCCTTCTCGGAGCCCGCGGTCATGCACGTGCGCTTCAGCGCGCGGCCGATGGCCGAGTCGACGATGTCTTCGAAGGTGACGTAGCGGTCTTCGTCGCCCGGCGTGCCCCAGTCGATGCAGTACACGTCGAAGCCCTGCGCGACCATGTACTCGGCGAAGCTCTTCCCCGGCATCAGGTCGAGCACGTAATGCCGGTTGATGAGCGAGGGGATCATCAGCAGCGGCGTCTTGCGCGTGATGCCCTTCGGCCCCGCGCGGTACCGGAGCAGCCGCCACTTGTTCTCGGTCCACACCACGTCGGCGGGCGTGACGCCCACCTGCGGCTTCGGCCGCGACCACAACGTCAGCAGGTTGGTGATTCGCTTCACGAGTAGAGCGCCTCGAGCTGCGCGCCGAGCCGCTTGTTGATCTCCTTGCGGCGGATCTTCAGCGTGCTGGTGATGAGCCCGCCTTCGACGGTGAGCGGCTCGTCGATGATGATGAACTTCTTGATGGTCTCGTACGACGCGAGCTGCGCGTTCACCACGTCGATGCGCGACTGCACCAGCGCGCGCTTCGCCTCGGCGTTCGCGACGCCCGTCTTCTCGAGGTGCGCGGCGACGGCCGCGTCGTGCAGCCACACCGCGGCGACCAGGTAGCGCTGGCCATCTCCGTAGACGACGACGGTGTGGATGAAGGGGTCGTCCTTGAAGCGGAGCTCGATGTTCGCCGGCGGCACGTTCTTCCCGCCCGCGGTGACGAGGATGTCCTTCTTGCGATCGATGATCTGCAGGAAGCCGTCGTCGGTGAAGCGGCCCACGTCGCCGGTCTTGAGCCAGCCATCTTCGGTGAAGGCCTCCGCCGTGGCCTCGGCGTCCTTGTGGTAGCCGGAGAACACGTTCTCGCCCTTCGCGAGGATCTCGCCGTCTTCCGCGAGCTTCACCTGCACCGAGGGGAACACCTTGCCCACGGTGTCGAAGCGGAACGCGTCGGGGCGGTTCATGGTCAGCGTGGGGCTCGCCTCGGTGAGGCCGTAGCCCTCGATGATCAACATCCCGTTCGCGTGGAGGAACTCCTTCACCTCGCGCTTGAGGCCCGCGCCGCCCGACAGACAGAAGCGCAGCTTGCCGCCCGTCGCCTTCGCCAACGCAGCCTTGCGGCGCGCCGGGTCGGTCTCCGGCATCGCGGCCATCGCCAGCTTCTCCCACACCGCGGGCACGCTCATGAACGCGGTGGGCTGCACCTCCGGGAGGTGCTTCAGCACCGAGCCCGGGTCAGACATGTACGTGGTCCACCCGAGCGTGTTGCCGAGGCACGCCTCGCCGAAGCCGAAGATGTGGCTCATCGGGAGCCACAGCACGTCGACGTCGTTCTCCGAGAGCAGCGGCGCGTTGCATTGCAGCCAGTCGCGGCCATTCACACCGACGTTCTTGTGCGTCAACGGCACGCCCTTCGGGTTGCCGGTGGTGCCGCTCG
>CAMLFP010000480.1 GCA_946479335.1 uncultured Archangium sp. | reverse complement strand
TCTTCTGGTGACGGTCAGTGGTTCAGCGCCCACCGAACTTGCGCGCAGGTTGCGCGCGCAACGCGGCCCACAGTGCGGTGAGTTCGTCGTCAGACATCGCGGAGTAGGTGTCCCACGGCATGAAGTCGTTCAGCACCCGGCCATCGGGGCGCGTGCCGGTGCGCATCACGGTGACGAACTGCGCGAAGGTCCACTTGCCGAGGCCGGTCTCGTCGTCAGGCGTGAGGTTGGGAGGAATCGGCAACCCCGGCGCGCCCGACAGCTTGCCGCCCGAGAGTGTCTCGCCGTGGCAGCCCATGCACTGGAGCCGCAGTACGTAGGCGCCGAACTCCGGCGCGGCGCCGGGCGCGACCTCGTGCTCGTGCGCGCGCGAATGGTCAATCTGGTCTGCGGTGGTGACGTCGAGCCACCCCAGCCCGTGCCACACCCACGCGAACGCGGTGATGCGCAGCGGCGGCGGCTGTTTCTCCACCGGCGGCCGCGCCTTGAGCCACGCCACGATGCGGCCGAGGTCGAGATCGGTGAGGTACTGGTACTCCTTCGAGTCCATCACCTGCGTGGGCAACCCGTTGGGCTTGATGCCGTGGCGGACGGTGCGCACCCAGTCAACATCGCGGTAGCTCGCCGCCACACCGGCCGGCGTGAGGTTCGCGCCGTACACCGTGCCCAGCGCCGGCACGTCGAGGATCAACGCGCCCGCGGCGTCAGGGCCGTGACACTTGCGGCACCCGCGCGCGGCGAAGAGCCGGCCGCCCTCGGCGATGCTCTCTTCATCGGTGGGGATGACGACCGCCTTCGGCTGCACGTCCCACACGTGGGTCGCCTTCTCCATCGCGCGCCGGTAGGCGACGACGGCGACGAGCGAGACTGCCACCACCAACACGCCGACCGCGATTCCGACCCACTTGAGTATCCGCTTCAACACGTCTGAGCCCTCCGAGTGATGCGACTGTAGCGGCCGCCTGAGAACCTCAGAAGCCCGCGGCGGAGGTGTGGCGCCGGTAACTTCGCTGGGCTGCTGATACTCCGTTTCGATACGTCGCGGCGGCCATCAACAGCAGCGCGCTGCGCGCCATCGGCTGAGGCGCAGCGCCCGAAGGTGCCCGCCTGTTACGCCTGCAAGCGGTAGCCGACGCCGGGCTCGGTCAGGAGGTATTTCGGGGCAGCCGGGTCGCGCTCCAGCTTCTTGCGGAGGCTGGCCATGTAGACGCGCAGCGAGTGGGTGTCGGCGGTGTGCGCCGGGCCCCAGACATCCTTGAGGAGCTGGCGATGCGTCAGCACCTTGCCGGCGTTGCGCGCGAGCGACGCAAGCAACTTGAACTCCAGCGGCGTCAGCTTGAGCTGCTCGTCTTCGCGCCAGACCTCGTGCTTGGGAAAATCGATGCGCAGGCCGGAGAGCTCCAGCACGGGCTCCGCGGCTTCCTGCCCGTGGCGATGCCGCGCGGCGACGCGCATGCGCGCCAGCAGCTCGTTCATGCCGAAGGGTTTGGTGACGTAGTCGTCGGCGCCGGCGTCGAGCGCGGCCACCTTGTCGTCTTCGCGGCCGCGCGCGGAGAGCACGATGATGGGCACCGTGGAGAACTCGCGCAGGCGCTTCGTGACCTCAAGGCCATCGACGTCGGGGAGGCCGAGGTCGAGCAACACCAGCTCCGGGTTGTGGCTGGTGGTCAGCGGCACCGCCTCCGCGCCCTTCTCTGCTTCGACGAGCCGGTAGCCGCGGCTGGTCAACGCCGCGCGCAGGAAGCGGCGCATCTGCGCTTCGTCTTCGACCAGCAACACGAGCGGTCCGTCACTCATCGCGCTCCTCGGGCACCACCGGCGGTTCGCCGTCGAGGGGCAAGTCGATCACAAATCGCGCGCCGCCGCCCGGGCGAGCCTCCACCCGGATGTGCCCGCCGTGTGCCTCGACGATGCCGCGGCAGATGGCGAGGCCGAGCCCCGCCCCGGGCACACCGCGCGGCGCGCCACGGAAGAACTTGTCGAAGAGGTGCGCCGCTTCTTCCTCCGAGACGCCCGGGCCGAGGTCGTCGACGGTGACCCGCGCGCCGGCGTCGGTGCGCGTGACGCGGAGCTCCAGCGCAGAGCCGGGCGGCGTGTACTTCGCGGCGTTGTCGAGGAGGTTGAAGAGCACCTGCTCGAACAACACCGGGTCGACCTGCAGCGACTCCACCTCTGCGTGGAGCTGCACGTCGCGCCCGGCGAGTTGCTTCGCCAGCCGCGTGCGCGCGGAGCCCACCAGCTCGTCGACGGGCACCCATTCCTTCTGCACGCGCAGCGCGCCGGCCTGCACGCGCGTCATGTCGAGGAGGTTGCGCACCAGGCGCTCGAGCCGCTCGGCCTCGTCGGCGATGGTGTCGAGGAGTTGCCGGCGCGTGCCTTCATCCAACTGCTGGTCGTCGCGCACCGTGGTGGCCGCGCCGGTGACGACGGCGAGCGGCGTGCGGAGGTCGTGCGAGACAGCCGACAACAGCGAGCTGCGCAACTCCTCGGTGCGGGCGCGCAGCTCGGCCCGGGTGGCCTCCGACGCGAGGCGCGCGCGCTCCAGCGCCGCGGAGAGCTGCCTGCAGAACACGTCGAGAAAGTCGCGCTGGTCGCTGCGCAACGGCTGGGCGTCGCGCGGCACCAGCGCCAACACCCCGAGCGGCGTGGCCCCGATGCTCAACGGCGCGCACACCACGCGCGCGGCCGGCAACGTGTCGGTGCCCAGACCCGCGAGTTCCCGATGCTCGGCGCACCACCGCGCGACGCCCTCGTCTTTCGCGTCGAGCACCGCCGAGTCGGGCACCGCACCCGCGCGCCGCAGCGCCCCGTCTCGCTCGCGCAACAGCACTACTGCGCTGGAGTTGAACGACGCCGCGGCGTGCTTCGCGGCGATGGCGGCGACGCGCTCGGGCACATCGGTCGACGCGAGCTCGCGGGTCAATTCGTAGAGCGTCGCGGTGCGCTCCTCGCGACTGACCGCGGCGCGCTGCTGCTGCCGCAACCGCGCGGCGAGCGCGCTCATCACCAACCCGACGCCGAACATCATCGCGAAGGTGAGGAAGTAGCGGCTGTCGTCGATGGAGAAGGTGTAGTGCGGCGGCACGAAGAAGAAGTCGTACGAGGCCACGCCCACCGCGGCGGCCAGCGTCGCCGGGCCCCGGCCGAACCACACCGCGGCGACCATCACCGTCAGCAGGAACAACATCTCGAGGTCGGGCAGGTTGAGCGTCGCGCGCAGCAGCAGTGAGAGCCCGACGGTGAGGGCCACCAGCGCCACCGCGGCGACGTAGTGCCGCCACCGCGCGCGCGACGGCGAGGAGACCCGCTGGGGAGCAGCGGTGTCGCTCCCGTCGCCGTTGATGACCAGCACGTCGATGTCGCCGCTGCCGCGCACCAGCGCGTCGACCACCGAGCCGCGCAGGCGGTCGATGAGCCGGGAGTGCGTCGGCTTGCCGATGACCAGCCGCGTGACGTTGTGGCGGCGCGCGTAGTCGAGCACCGCGTCGGCCACCGAGAGGCCGGAGAGGCGCGACACGGTGGCGCCGAGCGACTCCGCGAGCCGGAGGTGCGTCTCGAGGCGCTCGCGGTCGACCTCGGCCAACGGGCCCTCGACCCACGACGCGACCCACGGGCAGCGCAGCCCCGCCGCGATGCGCGCGGCCGCGCGAATGAGCCTCGCGGAGCTGGGGGCTGCGCCGACGCACACCATCACCCGCTCGCCGGCCGGCCACGGCGTGGAGAT
>CAMLFP010000479.1 GCA_946479335.1 uncultured Archangium sp. | reverse complement strand
TGCGCGAGGCGTTGGCCGGGAGCGCGCGCGACGTGTGGGTCTCGGGGATGGTGGAGGGGGACTTCGAGGCGGCCCGTGGCGTGGCGCTGCACGGCTGTGAGGGGGCGGTGCTGCGCGGCAGCGGCCACGGCACGGTGCTGCGCCTCAAGGGCGACGACGTGCTGGTGGAAGACGTCACGCTGGAGCGCTCCGGGAGCCGCGTGTCGTTCGAAGACGGCGCGCTCAAGGTGTCGGGCGCGCGCGCGGTGGTGCGGCGGGTGACGGCGCGCGACACGCTCTACGGCATCGCGCTGGAGCAGTGCCGCGACTGTCTGCTGGAAGACGCCGACATCGCCGGCCGCCCGGAGATTGAAGAGAACCAGCGCGGCGACGGGGTGAAGCTGTGGGAGGCGCACGGCTCCACGGTGCGGCGCATCACGGTGCACGGCGTGCGCGACGTCGTCGTCTGGTACTCGCGCGGCGTCACGCTCGAAGACAACCGCATCACCGGCGGGCGCTACGGCACGCACTTCATGTACGCGCACGACTCGACGGTGCGGCGCAGCGTGCTGCGCGGCAACACCGTGGGCATCTTCGTCATGTACTCGGCGCGCGTGCTGGCCGAAGACAACGAGCTCTCGGGCGCGCGCGGGCCGGCGGGCATGGGCATCGGCTTCAAGGAGAGCGACGCGGTGACGCTGCGGCGCAACCAACTGGTTGCCAATACCACCGGCGTCTACCTCGACTACACGCCCCGGGACCCGCGGCAGCCGGTGCTGTTCGAAGACAACCTGCTGGCGTTGAACGCGGTGGCGCTGCGCACGCACTCCAGCGAGCACGGCGCGCGCTTCGTGCACAACGACTTCCTCGAGAATGACGCGCTGGTGGAGGTCGACGGCAACGGCGACGCGCGCAGCATCGAGTTCGAGAACAACCACTGGGCGGCGTACGCGGGCTACGACCTCGACGGCGACGGCGTGGGTGACGTGGCGTTCCAGGTGAAGCGCCTCTCGTCGACGCTGACCGACGCGCACCCGGAGCTGCGCTGGTTCTACGGCACCGCCGCGATGGGCCTGTACGACGCGGTGGCGCAGGCGATGCCGTACTTCGCCAGCACCGTGCTGCTTGAAGACGCGCGGCCCGCGGTGCGGCCGCATCGGGAGGTCACGCGATGATTCGCTTTGAGAACGTCAGCAAGCGCTTCGGGGCCGTGCAGGCGCTCGACGCGGTGTCGCTTCAATTCGCGCCGGGGGAGCGGGTGGCGCTGGTGGGCACCAACGGCTCCGGCAAGACCACGCTGCTGCGCGCGCTGTGCGGCCTGCTGCGCGTGGAGGGGCGCGTCACCGTGTTCGGCGCCGACGTGCAGCGCGAGCCGGAGGTGGCGCTGCGCTCGCTCTCGTACATGCCGCAGGTCGCGCCGCCGCTCGACGCGCCGGTGAAGGAGTTGGTGAACGCGGTGTGCGCGCTGCGCAGCCGGCAACCGTCGCGCTGCGTGGAGCGCGCCGCGCGGCTGGGCCTCGATCTCGAGGAGGTGGCGAAGACGCGCGTGCGCGACCTCTCGGGCGGCATGAAGCAGAAGCTGCTCGCCGCGCTGGCGTTGACCGCCGAGGCGCCGGTGCTGGTGTGTGACGAGCCCACCGCCAACCTCGACGCGCGCGCCCGAGACGTCTTCTTCGAGGAGGTGCTCTCGCGGCCGTCGAACTCCATCCTCGTGTTGTGCAGCCACCGCGCAGACGAGGTGCGGCACCTCGTGCGGCGCGTGGTGCAGCTCGATGAAGGGCGCGTCACGCACGACGGCGCGCTCGACGAAGCGTCGTGGAGTGAGGAGCGCGGCGTCGTGGTGCCGCTGCGGAGGAGCCAGACATGAAGCGCTGGGTGCTGTTGGTGCTGATGGCCTGCACGGCGGACACGCCGAAGGCCGAAGACCCGTACTGGGGCAAGCAGGCGTGCGCGCACTGCGCGATGTTGGTGACCGACAAGGCGCCCGCCGCGCAGGCGCTGCTGGAGAACGGCCAGCGGAAGTTCTTCGACGACCTCGGCTGCATGGCGGCCTGGGAAGCGCGTGAAGCGCCGCACCTCAAGGGCCACTGGGTGCGCACGCCGGCGAACGACGGGTGGCTCTCCGCCGACGTCGCGCGCTTCTCCACCGGCCACGTCACCCCGATGGACTTCGGCTTCCTCCCGACCGCAGAGGGCGTCGGCTTCGAAGAGGTGCGCGCCGATGTGGTGCGCAAGACGCGGAGGGCGCCGTGAGCGCGTTCACGTCATTCCTCCGCCTGGAGCTCGCCGAGGCGCGGCGCTCGCGATGGCTGGCCTTCACCGTGGTGCTCTACGCGACGCTGACCACGGCCTTCGTGTGGTTGGGGCTGCGCGAGTCGACGGTGCTGGGCTTCACCGGCCTCTCACGGGTGTTGCTCAACCTCGCCAACGCGGTGTTGTTGATGTTCCCGCTGCTGGTGCTGGTGGCGACGCACGGCGCGGTGGTGCGCGCGCGGAGCAGCGGCTTCTGCGAGCTGATGCTGACGCAGCCGGTGCGGCGCGGGAGCTGGTTCGGTGCGCTGCTCGCCGCGCGGCTGCTGGTGCTCGCCGGGCCGATGGTGGTGCTGCTGGTGGGGTGCCTGGTGGGCTCCGCGTTCCTCGAGGCTGACGAGAACCTCGGGCTGGTGGCGTTCAAGAGCCTCACCATCTGCGTCGCGCTCATCTCGGCCTTCGTGGGGCTGGGGCTCCTCATTTCTTCGTGGGCGAAGAACGTGGAGCGCGCGCTGGTGTGGGCGCTGTTGCTGTTCGTGGTGACCGCGGCGCTGCATGACGTGCTGCTCATCACGGTGCTGCTGCGCACGTCGTTGCCGCCGCAGGTGGTGTTCGCGCTCTCGGCGCTGAACCCCAGCGAGGCGGCGCGCGTGGGGTTGCTCTCGGCCGTCGACCCGGAGCTCTCGGTGCTGGGGCCGGTCGGCTTCTGGCTGGCGAACACCCTGGGGCAGGGCCGCGCGCTGGCGCTGGCGGTGCTGTGGCCGGCGACCCTGGGCGCGGTGGCGGCGTGGGGAGGCTTGCGTCGGGTGCGCGCGATGGACCTCGTGGCCTGAGCGCCGGTGGTGCGCCTCACCTCCGACGACGAGAAGGTTCGTTGACGCGCGAGTCGCGCCGCCGCTTCACTCTTCCGGCAGAGACCCCGCGGCGATGGCGTCGAGCTCCGCCGCGTCGCGCACCGACGGCTGACGCGCCGACGCCAGCACACCGAGGCGTGAGAGCTCGCGCAGACACCGCGAGAACGTCTCCGCCCGCAGGCCCAGCAGCGACGCGACGTGGCGCTTCGAGAAGGGCGCGCGCTGCCCCGGCGTCAGCAGCCGCTCGAAGCGCGCGAAGAAGCGCGCCACGCGCGACAACGCCGGCCCGGTGCGCAGGTCGACGTCACGCTCCACCTGCGACAGCTCCTCGACCGCGAGCCGCAGCAGTTGGGCTGATTCGCCGGCGGTGAGCGTGCCGGGCTCGGCCAGGGTGCACACCGTGGCCGGCGTCAGCGCCACCACCGTGCCGCGCGCCGGCGCGTGTTGCAGCGCTTCGAAGCCCAGCATCGAGCGCGGGCCGCGCACGCCGACGTGCAGCGCGCGCCCTTCGACGTCGACGGTGTCGAGGCTCAACAGCCCGCTCTTGATGAAGAGGAGCGTGGGCTTCGCCGCCCCCTGCTCCCAGAGCTGCGCGCCGGCCGCGATGGGCCGCGGCTTGAAGCGGCACGAAGGCGATGGGCCGAGCGGGCACTCCTCACAGTGGTCGACGGCAGGGCGGAACATGCG
>CAMLFP010000478.1 GCA_946479335.1 uncultured Archangium sp. | reverse complement strand
GAAGTTCAGCGCGCGTTGAGGGCCTTCAGGCGCTCCAACTTCGCCGCGTACAGTTGGTGATCCTGCCGCGTGGGGCTCAGCTCCATCGCGCGCTTGAGGTGCGCCGTCGCCCGCGGGAAGTCGTGCATGCGCAGGTAGGTGATGGCGAGCCAGAACTCGAACTCGTGGAACGACGGCGCCCGGGCGACCTCCTTCGCGAACAGGGCGCGCGCGTCTTCGAGGCGGCCTTCGCGCAGCGCGACCTGGCCCTGATGGAAGTAGCTGAACGCCGGGTGGGGATCGAGCGCCTGCAGGCGCTGTGTGAGGCGGTCGGCGTCGTCGAAGCGGCCGAGGTCGCGCAGCACCAGCACGCGGTTGGAGAGCGCCACGAGATGATCCGGGTCGCGCGCGAGGAGCCGTTGCAGCGTGGCGTCGGCCTGCTGCGGGTGGTGCGCCGCGCGGTAGATGGCGCCCAGCGAGAGGTACGCCGGCAACCACTCCGGGTCTTTGAGCAGCGCCGCGCGCGCCCACGCGTATGCGTCGTCGACCTGGCCCTGGGCGAGCGTCTCCACCGCGCGGTTGTTGAGGTACATCGCGATGAGCGTCGCCTCCGGGATCTGCCGCGTGCGCTCGAAGACGCCGCGGCGGGGCGTCACGAAGTCGACCGTCATGCTCGCGTTCTGGGTGAGCGCGTACTCGTCGATGGGCGGGCGTTCTCCCAGCGTCAGGTTCACGTGGCCGACGGAGAGGTAGAGGCGGCCGGCGCGGTCCCACTCCTCGTCACCGAGCACCAGCTGGTAGTGCACCGTCATGCCCAGCGCCTTCGCGAAGCTGGCGGTCATCAACACCAGCGCGAGGCAGTTGCCGGAGCGCGACTCGAAGGCCTCCGCCGCGGTGCGCGTGGTGGCGGCGTCGTATTCGAGCTTCAGCTCCTTGTCGCTGTAGAGCGCGTGCACGAGCTGCTTGCGGCGGTCGCCCTGGCGCTCGGTGATGTGCTCGTCGAGGTACGCGCGCATGTCGTCGCTCAGGGTGAGCGCGGCGTCGGGCGCGACGGCCGCCGACGGCGCGGCGAAGAGCTCGTCGTGGAAGAGGTCGGTCGGGGAGGGCATCGGTCGCGCCGTGGCGCAGGCCAGCAGGAACATCGAGCTCAGCGGGAGGAGCGCGACCCTCATGGCGTGAAGCGTAGACCTCCGCCGAGGCTCGAAAACAGTCGCGCCGCTTGAATTTCGGGCGGGTCTGGCGTCGGTCGGCGCGTGCTGAGCTACAACCGCCCCATGCGTTCACTGCTTGCCCTCGCGGTCGTCTCGTTGCCCGCCTTCGCCCAGGCCATCGAGGTGCCCACCTTCAACGAGAAGGAGCTCAAGAAGCTGGCCGCCGGCGAGATGGTGCTGCGCGACCGCAAGCCCACCGATAACCGCGGCGTGGCGGCAGAGTCGATGGCCATCATCGACGCGCCGTCGTCGGAGGTGTGGCCCGTCATCCGCGACTGCGGGAAGTACGACCAGTTCATGCCGCGCGTGAAGAAGACCGAGCTGCGCGACGAGAACGGCACGCCCATCTGTCACACCGAGCTGAAGATGCCGTGGCCCATCCCCGACCTGTGGAGCGACAACCTCTCCATCATCCGCGAGGAGCCGTCGGGCCGGTACGCCCGCGGGTGGAAGATGGTGCGCGGCATGTACAAGCGGAACAACGGCGAGTGGCGGCTCGTGCCGTGGGGCGACGACAACCAGAAGACGCTCGCGGTGTACGTCGTCGACTCCGACCCGGGCCTCGTCATCCCCGATGGCATCTTGAAGTCGGCGCAGACCGGCTCGCTGCCGGAGCTGTTCAAGGCCGTGCGCAACCGCGTCGTCGCGCTGCGCGAGAAGTCAGCGCAGTAGCGCGTCGGTCAGCGCGTCGAGGTCGGCGCAGCCGTAGCGCGCGGGCCGCGGCGGGCGACAGTCGGCCACCGTCTTCCTCCATCGCGCGGGGATGGCCTCGACCCCCAGCGCCGCGCCCAGCAGCGCGCCGGTGATGCAGCCGTTGGTGTCGGTGTCGCCGCCTTTCACCACCGTCTGCACCAGCGCCGCCTCGAAGTCGGTCGCGTGCTTCAGGTGGAAGAAGGCGTGCTGCAGCGCGATGCGCACCCAGCCCTGGTTGTGCTCGTCGTCAGACACCGGCAGCCCCTCGGCGGCGTCTTCGAGCGTGTCGACGACCTCGGGGGCGTGCGTGCGCGCGAAGGTCAGCGCGCGGTCGTAGAGCTGCGCGCCGCTCACGCCGGAGGTCAGCGCATCGGCGATGGTCGTCACGTACACCGCGCACGCCGCCTGGCAGACCGGAGACGGGTGACTCAGTTGACTGTCGCGGCGCGCGAGGGCCGCCAGCGCCTCACGCGGGAGCCGCGCGCCGAACACGCCCAGCGGCGAGCTGCGCATCAACGAGCCGTTGGCCTCGGTCTTCGGGTCGGCGCGCTGGCGCACCTCCTCGGCGCTCTTCGCCGCCGCCCGGAACGCGCGCGAGGTGGCGCGGCCGAAGTCGAACGGCTCCGAGGCGAACCACGCGAGGTAGGCCTCCGCCACCGCGTCGTCGTCGTAGCGGTGCGTCGAGGCCAGCGTGCGCGCCAGGGCCAGCGCCAGCTCGGTGTCGTCGGTCACCTGCCCGGGCAGCACGTGGAACGGCCCCGCGCCGACAATCTCGCGCGGCCAGCGCCCCCGGAGCGTGGCGATGGTGAGCTCGTCGGAGAACTCCACGGTGGTGCCCAGCGCGTCACCGACCGCCTGGCCCCACAACACCCCGCGCGCGCGATTGAGGTCGATGTTCATGCAAAAGAGTCTATGTGACCTTAATGCGTCAGACAACCCGCGAATGCGCTACCTCCTCGGCATGCAGCCGACCGTGGTGCACGCCGGAGTGATGGACTCGCAGAGGCCGCCGCTCTCCTTCACGTTGCCGGTGCTGCACCTGAGCGGGCTCGACCGCGTGCGCCGCGGCGCGCTGCGGATGCTGATGATCTCCGTGCCGGGCGCGCTCGTCACCATCATCCCTCCGCACCCGTGTGGGCTGTTCATCGCCTTCGTGGTGGGCCCGGTGATGGGCTTCATCACGTGGCTCGAGAAAGCGGTCTTCGGCGCGGCGACCATCACCTGCCCGAAGTGCAGTGACGCGCTGCCGTTGCCCGCGAAGCTCACCGGCTGGCCCGCGCGGTTCTCGTGTACCCACTGCAAGGCGATGGTGGAGCTGCGACTGCCATGAAGCGACGCGCGGCGGCCCTCGTGGTGCTGGTCATCGCGGCGGTGGTGGTGCTGTCGGTGCTGCAGCGCCCGCGGCGCGCCCGCCCGGATGGCTACGACGCGCCGTGGGCGGCGTTGCCCGTCGACGACGAGCGCGCGTGGGCCGGTGACGCTCCCCGCCGCGAGGTGGTGACCAGCCTCTTCGTGGAGGCGCGCGAGGCGATGCAGCACTGCAACGAGGAGCTGTACCGCGCGCAGGAGAGCGGCGCGGTGACCATCGAGCTGCTGCTGGCGCAGGAGCGGGACGGCATGCGGCTCCAGTTCGCGCGCGCCGAGGCGCTGCCGCAGTACCCGCAGCTTGGGCCGTGTCTGGAGCGGGCGCTGGAGGCCACGGGGCCGGCGCCGAGCCCCGGCGTTCCCGTCGGCACGGTGTGGCGGCTCTCGGCGAAGGTGTTGCTGCACCCGGAGCACGAGCTGCCGCCCATCCCCTGGTGGCATCGCTTCGTTCCGCCCTCGTGGCGTTCGGGTGGCGACTCCGCGATTCACATCGGTTAAGGCCGAACGAATGTCGTCAACCTTCGAA
>CAMLFP010000477.1 GCA_946479335.1 uncultured Archangium sp. | reverse complement strand
GGGCCCCCTCACGCTGAAGAACCGCGTGGTGATGGCGCCGATGACGCGCAGCCGCTCACCGGGCAACGTTCCGGACGAGCTGGTCGCGGAGTACTACGCGCAGCGCGCCGACGCGGGGCTGATCATCACCGAGGGCACCTCGCCTTCGCCCGATGGCGTGGGGTACGCGCGAATCCCCGGCCTGTACAACGACGCGCAGCAGGCGGCGTGGAAGCGCGTCACCGACGCGGTGCACGCGAAGGGCGGCCGCATCTTCGTGCAGCTGATGCACACCGGGCGCACCGGGCACCGGGCGAACCTCCCCGAGGGTGCGCGCGTGCTGGGCCCCTCGGCCATCGCCAACCCCGGAAAGATGTGGACCGACGCGCAGGGCGAGGTGCCCTTCGAGGCCCCGACGCCGATGACGGAGGCCGACATCGAGAAGGCGATCACCGAGTACGTCGAGGCGTCGAAGCGCGCCATCGCCGCCGGCTTCGACGGCGTGGAGCTCCACGGCGCGAATGGCTACCTCATCGATCAGTTCCTCAATACCGCGAGCAACCAGCGCACCGATCGCTGGGGCGGCTCGGTCGAGGGGCGCGTGCGGTTCGCCGCGGAGGTCGCGCGCCGGGTCGCGGCGGCCATCGGCGGCGAGCGTCTGGGCATGCGCGTCAGCCCGGCAGGCGGCAACGGCGGCATGCAGCCCGACGCCGACACCGCGCAGGTCTACCTGCGCCTGATGCAGGAGCTGAAGGCCGCGGGCCTCGTCTACGTGCACGTGGTCGATCACTCGGCGATGGGCTCCCCGAAGCTCGACGAGGCGCTCTTCAAGGGCATGCGCGAGGCGTTCGGAGGCCCCTTCATCGTGGTCGGCAACTTCGACGCCGCGCGCGCGGAGGCAGCGCTCGAGAGCAAGCGCGGGGAGCTCGCCGCGTTCGGGCGCCCGTTCATCTCCAACCCTGATCTGGTGACGAAGCTGAAGACCGGCGCGGCGCTGCGGCGGTACGACGTGAAGACCTTCTACACGCCGGGCCCGGTGGGCTACACCGACTACCCGATGAACTGAGCAGCACTGGTCATGGTGACCCCCGACGAGGCCGACCCGTACCGGGAATGAACGACGGGCCGTGAAGGAGTCGTCATGGCCTGGTTGTTCCTCGTCGTCGCAGGTCTCTTCGAAGTCGTGTGGTCGCTGGGGCTCAAGTTGACGGAGGGCTTCACGCGCCCGCTGCCCACCGCGGTCACGTTGGTCGCGTTGGTGACCAGCCTGCTGCTGCTGGCCCACGCGGTGCGGACGCTGCCGGTGGGCACGGCGTACGCGGTGTGGGTCGGCATCGGCGCCGCCGGCGCGGCGTTGGGTGGGCACTTCCTCCTCGCCGAGCCGATGCCGCCGGCGCGGCTCGCGTTCCTCACGCTGTTGATCGTCTCCATCGTGGGTTTGAAGCTGACCGCGCCGCCGGCATGAGTGGGCTAGCGTCGCGCGCATGGCGACACGCCGCCCGACCGTTCACGCAGCGATGTCTTCCCCCGCGCAGACCGCGGAGCTCGAGAACCCCTTCAACCTCGAGAACCCGTCGATCCTCGACCTCGCGCCGCCCGCGCCGACCAGCGTCGACGACACGGGCCTCAAGCTGGGGCTGCTCGCCGACCTCGCGCTGAAGTTCTTCTATTACCAGGGCATGGCCACCGGCGCGGAGGTGGCTGATCAGGTGAAGCTCCCGTGGAGCGGCGTGGTGGAGCACGTGATTGACCACCTCGCGACCGAGAAGCTGGTCGACCTGCGCGGCGGCAAGGGCTTCGGCCGCGTGTCGGTCGACTTCCAGCTCACCGAGAAGGGCCGCGAGTACGCGCGCGACGCGCTCTCCCGCACCACGTACGTGGGGCCCGCGCCGATCCCCATCGAGCAATACAACGCGCTCATCACGCAGCAGACGCGCGAGACGCCGACGGTGTCGCGCAAGCAGCTGGAGCTCGCGCTGGGCCACCTCGTGGTGCCGCCGGGCATCGTCGACAAGCTGGGCCCCGCGGTGAACTCCGGGCGCTCGCTCTTCCTCTACGGGCCTCCGGGCAACGGGAAGACGTCACTGGCCGAAGCGATCTCCGCGATGTTCGGCGGCGAGGCGTACGTGCCGCACGCGCTGGAGATCGACGGGCAGATCGTGAAGGTCTTCGACTCGCTCATCCACCACCCGATGTCGCTCGAGCTGGGGCGCGACAGCGAAGGTCGCCGCAAGAGCTTCGAGATGGACACGCGCTGGCAGCTCTGCCGCCGCCCCAGCGTGATCGTCGGCGGCGAGCTGACGCTGGAGACGTTGGACCTCATCTATTCGCCGACCGCGCGCTTCTACGAGGCGCCGTTTCAGGTGAAGGCCAACGGCGGCATGCTGCTGATCGACGACTTCGGGCGGCAGAAGGTGCACCCCACGGATCTCTTGAACCGGTGGATCGTGCCGCTCGAGAAGCGCATCGATTTCCTCACGCTGCACACCGGCAAGAAGTTCGAGATTCCGTTCGATCAGCTGATCGTCTTCTCCACCAACCTCGACCCGAAGGAGCTGGTCGACGAGGCGTTCCTCCGGCGCATCAAATACAAGATCGAGGTCGGCGACCCCGACGAGGCGCAGTACCGCGCGATCTTCCGCCGCGTGTGCGAGGCGTCGGGCGTGCCGTACGTCGAGCAGGCGGTCACCTACCTCCTGGAGCACACCTACAAGCCGCGCAGCCTCTCCCTGCGCAGCTGCCACCCGCGCGATCTCGTCACGCTGGTGAAAGACGCGGCCCGTTACCGGGGCGTCGCGCCCGCACTCTCACGCGAGCTGCTGGATCTCGCCGTGCAGGTCTTCCTCGTCGACGTGTGAGTTTTTGCGTCGCGCGCGCATGGGCTTAGAGTCACGGGGTCGCGATGACACCCGTCCCTCAAGGTCCAGGCTCGTTTCGCATCCGCCCTGCCCGGCGCGGCGACGCCGTGCCCATCGTCGCGTTGCTCGCGCAGCAGAACATCACCACCGACGCCAACACCGTGACGTGGATCATCTCGCACCCCGAGATGGAGATCTTCGTCGCGGCTGATCAGCTCGACCGCCCCATCGGCTTCGCCACGCTGTCGCACCGGCCGTTGCTCAAGACGGGAGGCCGCGCGGCCTCCATCGACGAGCTGAACGTGGCGACCGGCTGGCAGCGCAAGGGCGTGGGCCGCGCGTTGCTCGCCAAGGTCGTGGAGCGCGCCAAGGTGCTGACCGTGAAGCGCCTCGAGGTGCAGACCTACGGCGCGGCGACGCCCGAGGTGACGGCCTTCTTCCGCGCGTGCGGTTTCGACGCGGCCGACGTCGGCGTGTTCCGCCTCAAGTGACGGGCGGGCCCCGCGTCGAGAGCAACCGCGCGACCGACTCGAGGCGCGCACGGATGCCCTCCTCGAGGTTCACGAAGCGCACGCCGACCGCGTCACCGCGAATCCACGAGATGGCGGCCTCCAGCTCGAAGGTCTCACCCTCGATGGTGAGCGACATCGAGAGCTGCTCGCCCAACGAGTAGGCGTTGTGCGGGCGCCCGCCCAGCCCGCCGGCCGAGAAATTCACGGAGTTAGGGGTGAGCGCCCGCGCGGCGGCGCGGGCGCGCGCGACCCGGACATCGAAGTGGGCGGCGTAGCGCGGGTCTTTTCTGCGGTCGATGCCGTTGCTCACGCGCCCACCGTAGCAGTTGGCATACACTGCCGCGCGTGGAACTCGAACTGACTGGCTTCGGGGAATTCGAGGGTGTGGAGCTGCTGCAGAAGCTCCACCTCTTTCAGAAGCTCACCTTC
>CAMLFP010000476.1 GCA_946479335.1 uncultured Archangium sp. | reverse complement strand
TACGTCGGCGAGCAGGTGATGCTGACCATCCACCTCTACTCGCGGGTCGACCTCTCGTCGGTCGACGCGGTGACGATGCCGAAGCTCGATGGGTTCCTGAGCAAGGACTTCAAGTCGCCCACGCAGCTGAGCTCCACGCAGCGGGTCATCAACGGCATCCCCTACCGCGAATACCTGCTGCGTCAGCGCGCGCTGTTCCCGCTCAAGGCGGGCAACGTCACCATCGAGGGCGCGGAGGCCGACATCACCACCGGCAACATCCTCTACGCGGGGCGCCGGGTGCACCGCGTCGGCAACGAGCTCAAGCTCTCGGTGAAGAACCTGCCGCCCGGGCCCGCCACCAGCATCGTCGGGCGCTGGCGCATGTCGCGCGAGGTGTCGCAGAGCGAGGTGGCGTTGGGCGAGCCGGTGCAGGTGAAGCTGCTGCTGGAGGGCCGTGGGAACCTCGACGCCATCACCGTGCCGCCGATCAACGCGCCGCCGTCGTTCAAGACCTACGACCCGGAGATCTCCGACCGGCCGGCCAACTCCAAGGCGTACGTCGGCGGCGCGCGCACCGTCGAGTACACGTTGGTGCCGCAGCAGACCGGCACCTTCACCCTGCCCGCGCTGACGCTGCCCTCCTTCGACCCCGAGACGCGCAAGTACGAGGAGCTCCGCGTCGACGAGGTGGTCATCACCGTGCGGCCGGGCGCCGGCGGCGCGAACGTGGTCACCGTGCCCGGCAGTCAAGACGCGGCCCTCGACGCGCCGAAGAACCAGCTCATCGGCGGTGGCCTCAAGTCGCTGCGCCACACCGCGCACTTCGCGCAGGCCGCGGCGCCGCTGTCGTCTGCGCCGTGGTTCCTCCCGGTGGCGCTCGCGCCGGTGCTGCTGACGCTGCTCGGCAGCCTGTTCTCGTTCGTGCGCGGCAAGCTGGGCGCGGAGACCGACGCCGCGCGGCTCTCGAAGGCCGCCCGGGCCGCGCGCAAGCAGCTCGCCGGCGCCGAGAAGTTGATGAAGACGGGCTCGCCGACCGCGTACTACGCGGAGATCGCCACCGCGCTCTCGGGCTTCATGGCCGCGAAGCTGGGCGAACCCGTGCTGGGCCTGACGCGCGAGCAACTGGTGGCGAAGCTCACCGCGGCCGGCGTGGGCGAGGCCGAGCGCGCGCGCATCACCGCCGTGTTGGACGTGTGCGATCAAGGCCGCTACGCGCCGGGCTACGCCGAGGCGTCGGCCCGCCAGCGCGCCCTCGACGACGCCGCGACCGCGATGGAGGGCTGGCCATGATGTTGCCGCTGCTGCTGACGCTCTCGCTCGGGCAGTACACGCCGCAAGAAGCGCAGGCGCTCTTCGTGGAGGCCAACGACGCCTATTACAAGGGCGACTACGACGCGGCGGCGACGCGCTACCAGAAGCTGCTCGACGCGCAGCTCTCGGGGCCCGACGTGCTCTTCAACCTCGGCACCACGCAGCTCGCCGCGGGCAAGCTCGGGCCGGCGGTGCTGTTCCTCGAGCGCGCGGCGCAGCTCTCCGATGACGACGACATCCAGGCGAACCTCGGCGTGGCGCGCGCTCGCCAGGGCGACAAGGTGGTGGGCGAAGAGACCGCCACGCCCTTCACGCAGCGGCTCGCGGCGTCGATGAACGAGCGCGGGGTGGCCATCGGCTTCCTCACCACGTGGTGGTTGGGCTTCGCGCTGCTGTGGCTCGCGCGGCGCTCGAACGCGCGGCTGGTGCTGGGGCTCACCGCGGCGGTGCTGTTGCTGGCGGGCGCGTTGCTGGGCGGCGCGCTGGGCATCGCCGCGCACGTGCGCGCCACCGTGCAGGAAGCGGTGGTGATGCCGGAGGTGGTGCAGGTGCGCGAGTTCCCCGGTGAGGCCGCGAAGGTGGCCTTCGAGGTGCACGCGGGCCTCAAGGTGCGCGTGATGGAGACGTCGGGGAAGTTCGCGCGCGTGCGCCTGCCCAACTCGCTCGAAGGCTGGGCGGACAAAGAAAGCCTGGTGGAGCTGTGATTGAAGCCGTCGACGTCGTGAAGGTGTACCGCCGGGGCAAGACCGAGGTGCGCGCGCTCAACGGCGTGTCGCTGTCGGTGCCGCGCGGGCAGTTCCTCTCCATCATGGGCAGCAGCGGCTCGGGCAAGTCGACGATGCTGAACCTGCTCGGCGCGTTGGACGTGCCCACCAGCGGCGCGCTGCGCATCGAGGGCAAGGAGATCTCCCGCTTCCCCGATGACGAGCTCTCACGCTTCCGCCGGGACCGCCTGGGCTTCATCTTCCAGTTCTTCAACCTGCTGCCCACGCTGACCGCGCTCGAGAACGTCATCCTCCCCGAGCTGCTCTCGGGCAAGCACCGCGACGAGTTGGAACCGAAGGCGAAGGTGCTGCTCGAACAGTTCGGCCTCAAGGGGCGCGGCGACCACCGGCCCGACGAGCTGTCGGGCGGCGAGATGCAGCGCGTGGCCGTGGCGCGCGCCCTGCTCTCCGAGCCCGCGCTGCTGCTGGCCGATGAGCCCACCGGCAACCTCGACTCGAAGACTGGCACCGAGGTGCTGCGGCTCATCCGCGAGGCCACGCGCGAACGTCAGCTGACCGTGGTCATGGTGACGCACGACCCGAAGGCCGCGGAGGTCGGCGATCGCCTCGTGCGGCTGCAAGATGGGAACATCGCTGGCGACGAGCTCCTGCGCGCGGCGGCGTGACACCCGGTGACTTCCAGCGTAAGCAGAACTCCTCTTTTCCTCGGGGGAGAAGTCGCAGGGGTTTCGTGGTTCGTGTCGAAGCAGATGTTGGCCGGAACAGACTGTTGATCGTCGTGAGCGGGTCCCCCTCCGGTGACCGCCTTGATGAAGTGCTGCGCGACCTCGAGGCGGCGCTCGTGCGGTTGCGGCCCCCCATCGACATCCTCTCCGACGTGCGCGAGCTCGAAGAGCTGGGGCCTCACCTCGTCGACGGCTTCAAGACCATCGGCGTGCGGCTGCACCGCTTCGGCGTGCGGCGCAGCGTGCGCATCGTGGGCAAGAGCGCGAAGGCGGCGGTCACCATGGAGCGCTTCGCGCGGCACCTGAAGAACCACGCCGCGCACCTCGCCTTCTCCGAGGCGGAGGCCGAGGCCGCGTTCTTGAAGTGACCAGCCGGCGCAGCGCGGCGAGGTCGGCCAGCGGGCCCAGCGCGGCCTGCAGCTGTCGCAGCCCGGCGGTGTCCTCCTCCAACCACTCGCGGGCGTAGCGCGCACGGCGCACCTGCCGGCGCAGCGCGTGCAGCTCGTCGTCGGTCTGCGCGCAGCGCACGTCGAGCCGCGCCTCGAACGCCCGCGACGCCGCCCGGGCGCGCTCCACGTCGAACTCCGGGAGCACCCGCAGCGCCGCCACCACCCCGTCGACCCGGGAGGACCGCAGCGCATCCCGGGCGCGCCGCACGGCGGGAGGGCGGAGCGTCGCGCGGCCCTCCGCGGTCAGCACCTCATCAAGCACGTCGAGGTCACGCAGCGCCGAGGTCTCGCGGCACAACCAGCGGAGATCTCCCTGCAACACGTGCAGCCCCGCGAGCGCGAGCCACACGCGCAGCCGCCGCGCGATGACGCGAACCTGGTGCAACGCCTCCACGTCGCCGCGCAGCGCGGCCGCCCGGGAGCGCTCGAAGCGGGTGAGCCACGGCGCGAGCGCCGTCATCGCAGCACGCGCGGGGTCCACAACGCGCGGAGCACCATGCCGCCCGGCACCGCTTCGCCCTCGAGCCGCGCCACCGCGCCCTTCTTGAGCTCGAAGCACGCGCCGCGTTTCGCGTCGCCGATGACCAGCCACGCCAACAGCGCT
>CAMLFP010000475.1 GCA_946479335.1 uncultured Archangium sp. | reverse complement strand
GCGAGAGGTGCAGGGTGGTGCCGCTGACGACGCGCTTCACGCGATCGAGGCCGGGGTCGGAGAGCGGCACCCACGCGTCGCCGTCGCGCGTATAGATGCGCAGCACCGACTCGCTGGGCAGGTCGTCGAGCACCGCCTGATCCACGAGGTCCATCGAGAAGGTGACGGTGGCCGGTTTGAGGAAGGTGAGCGCCTGCCCCGAGATCGCGGCGATGTCGTAGCTCTCGCTCAGCGCGCCCGCGGGCTTGTCGGTGCCCGGCGAGATGCGCACCGGCACCTGCTTGTCGAGGCCGCCCAGCGGCACCGTGAGGCACACGCGGTCATCGGGGAGGCACACCTCTCCGCCGCCGGCGCCGACCTCACCGCTGACTGACGAGCCGCCGCACGACAGCCAGCCGACGGCGAGGCACAGCGCGACGAGGCCACTTCGGGTCAGCGTGCTCTTGTTCACGAGTCACTCTTCGTTGGTCTGGACGAGGCCGTACTTGTGCAGCAACGAGTACAGATGCTTGCGATCAAGCCCCGCGTCGCGCGCCGCCCGCGCGATGTTGTTGCGCGTCTTCGACAGCAGACGCGTGAGGTACTCGCGCTCGAACGCGCGGATGAGGTCGTCTTTCACGTCTTTGAACGGGCCCGCGTAGCTGACCGGCAGGGTCTCGCCGTCTTGCTTGCCGGGGCCGTTGTACTCGCGGAGGAAGTTCTCGCTCGCCAGCTCGGGGATGTCGGCGACGTGCTTGAGGCGCTCCACCGCGTTGCGCAGCTCGCGCACGTTGCCCGGCCAGGTGTGGCTGACGAACTGCTCGCGCTGCTTGTCAGACAGCCGCCCCCAGAGGTTGCCGCCCGAGAGCGCGTCGATGAGCAGCGGCAGGTCTTCTTTGCGATCGCGCAGCGTCGGCAGCGAGAGCGTGAACACGGAGAGGCGGAAGTAGAGGTCTTCGCGGAAGCGCTTGGCCTGCGTCTCGGCCCAGAGGTCTTTCTTCGACGCCGCGATGACGCGCGTGTCGAACTTGTGGGCCGCGCCGCCCGACTGCCCCAGCCGGCGGAACTCGCGGTCTTCCAGCGCGCGCAGCAGCTTGGGCTGGAGATCCAACGGGAGGTCGTCGATCTCGTCGAGGAAGAGGGTGCCGCCGTCGGCGCGCTCCAGGCAGCCCACCCGCTGCGCGACCGCGCCGGTGAACGCACCCTTCTCGTGGCCGAAGAGCTCGCTCTCGATGAGGTTCTCCGAGACCGACGCGCAGTCGAAGGTGACGAACGGCCCCGTTGCGCGCTGCGAGAGCTTGTGGATGGTGTGCGCCGTCGCGCCCTTGCCGCTGCCCGTCTCGCCGATGAGCAACAGCGTGGAGTCGGTCGGCGCGATGCGCTGGATCAGCGTGAACAGCTGCCGCATCGGCAGCGAGCGGCCGACGAGATCGCCGAGGCGATCATCTGCCGCCGGCGAGATGTCGAGCGACTTGATGGTCGACTGGAAGCGGAGCTGCACGTCGCCCACCTCGAGCAACGCGCCCGCGCGCAAGAACCCCTCGCGGATCTGCGCGCCGTCGATGAACGTGCCGTTGGTGCTGCCCTGGTCCTGCACGATGAAGGCGTCGCCCTGCCGGCGCACCACCAGGTGGTTGCGGCTGACGGTGGGGTCGTCGAGCACGACGTCGTTGTCGGGCGCCTTGCCGATGCGCAGCGTCTCCCCGATGGGGAAGGCCTGCCCCGACTGAGGGCCGCTGACCAACACGAGGTTGAACTCCTGCGACGCGAACTGCGTGTTGGTCGCAGCGCGCACACCAATCACCGTGCGCTGGGGAATGCTCGTTCCCGGAGACATGAGATGCGCGGGACTCTACGCGAACCATCGCGGAGACGTGAGCACCTTCCGTCGCTCGCCCGTGATCAGCGCTGGTTGTGACGAAACTGTGATGTCTGTGACTGGAGGCGCTCGGCGTACTCCAGCATCGTGCTGTTCTTGCCGTGGTGGCTCGCCGGGCGGGTCGACTTGCGGCTCCGTTTGCCGCTCTGCGACTCCTCGGTGACCACCTGCGCCTTCTTGCCCGCGCGCTTGGTCAGGTTGCGCGCACCGGCGTCGGTGGTGTCGCGCCGCTTCTTTCCCTGCGCCGGCTTCTTCGCGCGGGGCGGCTTGCTTCGCTCTGCTTCGTACCGGAACCGCTCTGCTTTGGTGGCCATGCGCGAAGGTCGCTGCATCGGCTGTGCCTCTGCGTGCTCCCCCGGCCCTCGGGTGGCGGGCCGCGGAATCTGCGCGCGGGGTGGCGGCGACGCAGATCGTGCGTCACGCCGGGCGCACGTCCTCTCTGCCGACGGGTGGAACGCGCGTTGCTGTGCGCCGTGGTGGCCCTCGCGCTTCCGCGGGGCCGTGCTTCGCAAGGAGAAATGACCATGACGGACATCACGGTTCGCAGAGACAACGGCGGTCAGGTTCAACCTTCGCTGCAGTCGCGGCTGCAGGAGCTGTTCAAGTGGGACCCCTTCCGCGAGATGGAGCCGCTGTGGGGCACCGCGGCCCTCGGCACCTTCGCGCCCGACTTCGAGGTGAAGGAGACGAAGGACGCGTACCTCTTCAAGGCCGACGTGCCTGGCGTGAAGGAGTCGGACCTCGAGGTGACGGTGACGGGCAACCGGCTGTCGATCGCCGGGCAGCGCAACGAAGAGAAGGAAGAGAAGGGCGAGACGTACTACTCGCGCGAGCGCCGCTACGGCTCGTTCTCGCGGGGCTACACGCTGCCTGAGGGCGTCGACGTGGAGCACCTCCACGCGGAGCTGAAGGACGGTGTGCTGACGGTGGCGGTGCCGCGCAAGCCCGAGGCGCAGCCGAAGAAGATCGCCGTCAAGTCGTCGCCCAGCAAGGTGTGATGCCGATGGCCGCGCCGCTCCAGCTCCTCCCGCCAGCGAACCCCGTGGGCCCGCCGCCGCCGCCTTCGTTGCAGCAGCTCGTCGAGCGGGAGAAGCGACAGGCCCGTCGTCGCTTGTGGTGGTGGGTGGCGGGCGTCGTCGCGGTGGCGGGCCTCGGGGGGGGGCTCGCCATCGCGCTGCGGCCGAAGCCGGTGCCGCTGAGCGCGCGCTTCCGCACGCAGCCGGTCACCGTCGGCGCGGTGGTGCACGAGGTCAGCGCCACCGGTCACCTCGAGGCGGTCTCCGAGGTGCCGGTCGGCGCCGAGGTCTCGGGCCGCATCGAGTCGGTGGAGGTCGACTTCAACTCGCCGGTGAAGGCGGGGCAGGTGCTGGCGCGCTTCGACAAGCGCGTGCTCTCGGCGCAGGTGGCGCAGACCCGCGCGTTGCTGGCGGCGGCGAAGGCGCAGCTCGCGCAGGCGAAGGTCGACGCGCAGCAGAGCGAGCGGCTGTTCGCCCGCGCGAAGGTGCTCTACGCGCAGAAGACGCAGTCGGAGCAGGAGTACGAGGCCTCGCAGACCGCCGCGCAGTTGTCGCGCGCGCGCGTCGACGCGGTGGCCGCGCAGGTGGCCGCCCAGGAGGCCGCGCTGGACGTCGCGCAGGGCAACCTCGCGCACGCCGAGATCCGCGCGCCGGGCGACGGGGTGATCATCGCGCGCAACGTCGACCCCGGGCAGACCGTCGCCTCGATGCTGCAGGCGCCGGTGCTGTTCTCGGTCGCGGCCGACCTGGTGCGCATGCGCGTCGTCGCCGCGGTCGACGAGGCCGACATCGCGGAGGTGAAGCCCGGGCAACCCGCGACCTTCACCGTCACCGCGTGGCCGGAGCGCGTCTTCAACGGGAAGGTGATCGAGGTGCGCAACGCGCCGCAGATCATGCAGGACGTCGTCACCTACGGCGTGGTGGTGGAGGTCGACAACAGCGACCTCGCGCTCAAGCCGG
>CAMLFP010000474.1 GCA_946479335.1 uncultured Archangium sp. | reverse complement strand
TCGAGCTCACGGCGCTCTCCGCGGAGCTGCGCGCGGAGCCCGCGTACCAGCACAGCGGCCACACCGCGCGCACGCTGACCCGCACGGAAGATCTCCGCGTGGTGCTGGTCGCGCTGCAGGCCGGCAAGCAGCTCGCCGAACATCAGGCGAAGGTGACGGCGACGGTGCAAGCGCTCAGCGGGCGGGTGCGCCTGCGCCTCCCGAGCCACACCGTGGAGCTCGCCGCGGGCCAACTGCTGGTGCTCGCCGCGGGGCTGCCGCACGACGTGCAGGCGCTCGACGACAGCCTCTTCCTCCTCACCCTCGGGTGGGCGCCGAAGACGTGAAGCACCGGCGCGCTTGCGCCGCCACCGCGCGCGGGCGACAAGGCGCCGATGATGCATGTTCGAATGATGACGTGGGTGGTGCTGCTGGCGACGGCGGCTTCCGCCCAGACCACGGACCCCGCCGGCGGGAACCAACCCTTCTCGCTCGGACAGCCCGGGCTGGCGCTGACGCAGGCCCTGTCGGTCACCGGGCTGTTCCCCAGCTACTCCAGCGCCGACAGCTCTTCGATGGCGCTGGTGCACACCTTCGCCGGCAACTTCGGGCCCGATGACGCGCCGCTGTGCGACGGGCGGCTGTACGCGCCGCAGCAGAACTCCGCCCTCTTCTCGATCCTGGGGACGACGTACGGCGGCAACGGCACCTCGACCTTCGCGCTCCCCGACCTCAGCGGCCGCTTCATGGCCGGTAACGGCGGCGGCCCGGGGCTGACCTCGCGGACCACCGGTGACGTCTTTGGCTTCGACACGGCGACGCTGACCTCCAGCACCCTGCCGACGCACGCGCACGCGCTGGTCTCCGGTGGCATCACGGGGTTCACCGGCCAGAGCCAGCAGCTCGCGATCGACGCGCCCACGCTGACCCTCACGCCGTGGGTGGCCGTCGAGGGCTACTTCCCGACCACGGGAGGCACCACCGGGCTCACCTTCATCGGAGAGATCCGCTGGTTCGCCGGCAGCTACGTGCCGGACAACTGGATGCCGTGCGATGGCCGCCTGCTCGACATCAACAGCTACCAGGCGACCTACGCCATTTTCGGCACCACCTTCGGCGGCGACGGCGTCACGACCTTCGCGGTGCCCGACCTCCGCGGGCGCGTGCCGGTCGGCACCGGGCAGGCGCCGGGGGGTTCGCCGGTGGTGCTCGGGCAACTGTGGGGTTCTCCGTACGTGACGCTGACCACCGCGCAGCTCGCGACGCACGCGCACGGCATCTCCGGGGAGTCACCCACCGCGACCGCCGGGCTCAGCCAGTCGTTCAGCGCGCAGCAGCCGTCGCTCGGCATCACCTGGTTGATCGCCACGCAGGGCATCTACCCGTCGCACTCGGGGTCCGGGGCGTTCAACTCCGACTCGCCGTACCTCGGAGAGCTGGTCGGCTTCGCCGGCAACTTCGCGCCGAAGGGCTGGGCGCTCGCGGCCGGGCAGATCCTCTCGATTCAGCAGAACAGCGCGCTGTTCTCGCTGCTGGGCACCAGCTTCGGCGGCAACGGCGTCAACACCTTCGCGCTGCCCGACCTCCGCGGGCGCACGCCGGTGGGCACCTCGCCGCTGCTGCCGCTCGGCGCCACGGCTGGCTGGGAGAACCTCAACCTGCTCGCGGCAAACCTGCCGGCGCATGTGCACACCTATACGCCGGCGCCGGTCGACGCCGGGGTGCCCGACGCCGGGGTGCCCGACGCAGGTGTGCCCGACGCAGGTGTGCCCGACGCGGGTGTGTCCGACGCGGGTGTGCCTGACGCGGGCGTGCTCGACGCGGGCGTGCTCGACGCAGGTGTGTCCGACGCAGGTGTGCCCGATGCGGGCGAACTCGACGCAGGTGCGCCCGACGCTGGCGAACTCGACGCGGGCTACGTGGACGCGGGTGTGACGACCGATGCGGGCGACATGGACGCGGGTGTGACGACCGACGCCGGTGACGTGGACGCAGGCGACCTCGACGCAGGCATGCTCGCGGACGCGGGTGACCTCGACGCCGGTGTGACGCCCGATGCGGGTGAGATGGACGCGGGTGCGCTCGCCGACGCAGGCGTGACGACCGATGCCGGCGTCGCCGTGGATGGCGGCGTGACGGCCGATGGTGGCAGCGACACGCCTGATGCCCCGATGGGTTGCGGCTGCTCCTCCGACGGCGCGACGGCGAACTTCCTCGGCGCGGTGTTGGTGCTGCTCGCGCGCATGCGGCGGCGCCCGAAGACGGCGCGATGACCCCGACGCTCGAGCTCGTCAACGTCACCAAGCGCTTCGGCGAGAAGGTCGCGGTGAACGACCTCTCGCTGCGCATCGAGCCCGGCTCCTTCGTCGGGCTGTTGGGCCGCAACGGCGCGGGCAAGTCGACCACGCTGAAGATGGCGACCTCGCTCATCGAACCGACCTCCGGCACCATCAACGTGCTGGGGTTCGATCTGCGCACGCAGTCGCTCGAAGCCCGGCGGCACATCGGCGTGATGCCCGAAGACATGGCGCTGCTGGAGCTGCTGACCGGGCCGCAGTACCTCCGCTTCGTCGGTCGCATGTACGGCCTCGAAGACGCCGCCATCGACCAGCGCGCGCTGGAGCTCTTCGACACGCTCGACCTCAAGCCCGGGCCGCGCACGCTGGTGGCCGACTACTCGTTCGGCATGAAGAAGAAGCTCGCGCTGTGCGCGGCGCTGCTGCACGGGCCGCGGTTGCTGTTCCTCGATGAGCCCTTCGAGGGCATCGACGCGGTCACCAACCGCACCATCAAGGACATCCTCCTGCAGTTGCAGCAGCGCGGTGTGACGCTGGTGCTGACGAGCCACATCCTCGAGGTGGTCGAGAAGCTCTGCCCGCAGATCGCGATCATCGACGAGGGCAAGCTCAAGGGCTTCGGCACGCTCGCTGAATTGAGCGCCGGCGCGACGTCACTCGAGGCGCTGTTCGTCTCGCTCGTCGGCGGCGCACCGCGAGGGACCCTCTCGTGGTTGTGACGCCGTTCCGCGCGCTGGCCGCCGCGCACCTCCAAAGCACGGCGAACCGGCTGCTGCGCCAGCTCGGCGCGCGTGGCGTCTGGGCGTTCGTGCTGCTCGTGTTGGTCCTCGGGCTCACGGTCATCGGGCCGGTGCTGCTGGGCCTCGGCGCGCTGGGCTACTTCGTCGGCACCGCGCTCGACGACGCGGAGCTCGCCCGCTGGCTGCCGCTCGTCGCGGTGGGGCTGACCTCGTTCCCACTCATCGGCGGCTTCCTCGGCGGCATCGCGGGGGGCACGCGACAGCTCCCGTGGGAGACGCTGCGCGCGTTTCCCGTTCGGCCGCGCACGCTCTTCGCGGGAGAGCTCTTCGCGGGCGCCGCGGAGCCCATCACCATCGTCGAGCTGACCGGGCTCGCGCTGTGGTGCCTCGGCGCGTGTGTCGGCGCGCCGCGTGCCGCCCCGCTCTTCATCGTGCTCTTCGTGACGCACGGCCTCGGCCTGCTCTCGATGCAGCAGGTGGTGGGGAGCTTCGCGCAACGTCTGGCGAAGCGCTTCCGCGCGCTGCTGTTGCTGCTCCCGCTCTTCGGCGGCGCGATGAGCTGGCTGGGCCCGAGGATCGCCGAGAGCGCCCGCGCGGGCACGTTCGACGTGTGGCTCGTGCGGCTGGAGCGGGTGAGCCGCTGGCTGCCCGCGCGGATGCTGCTGGAGAACGCGCGCACGGGCTCGATGACCGGCGCGGCCGCGGCGACGATGACCGCGGTCGCGATGACGGGCGGGCTGACGTTGCTGGCGTTCATGCTCGTCTCGCGCGAGCGCGACGCGGAGCTGCTGGACGCCGGCGGTGCCGCGACGCCGCTGTGGAGCTTCGGCTCCCAGACCATCGGCATGGCGCGCC
>CAMLFP010000473.1 GCA_946479335.1 uncultured Archangium sp. | reverse complement strand
CGCCTCGCTGCGGAGCGCGCAGAAGCCGAGCGTCTTGAACAGGAGCGCATCGCTGCGGAAGCGGAGCGTCTTGAGCAGGAGCGTCTCGCTGCAGAGCGCGAGGAAGCAGCGCGTCTCGCCGCCGAGCGCGCCGCTGCCGAGTTGGAGGAGCGTCGGCGCGCGGCCGATCAAGCCGACGCCGAAGCGCGCGCGCGGATGTTCGAGGAGGCGCGCCTCCGTCATGCGGAAGAGAAGCGCCGAAAGGAGCAGGAGGAGCAGGAGCGCTTCGCCAGCGAGGAACTCCGTCGCGCGGCGCAGGCCGCCGACGACGAGGAAGAGGTGGAGGCGCGGCGTCGCCAGAGCCAGCTCCTCGCGTCGGAGGCGTCGCGCGACCTCGAAGCCGCCGAGGAGGAGCGCCTGCTCGCCGCCGCCCGCGAGGCGAAGGCGCGCGTGCAAGCCAGCCGCTCGGGGCTGCACCCCGTCATTTCCCCCTCGGGCGTCACCGCGGCGTCTCCTTCGGGAGTCACCTCGCCGCCGGCGTCGAAGAATGATCAGCAGTCGCTCATCGAGCGCATGAACGCGGCCCTGCGCCAGGCGACCTACGCCGGCCCGGCGCCGACGGCGCGCCCGCGAGAAGAGAAGACCGACCCGCACATCGTGATGCCGTCGTCTCCGTCGGAGCCGGGGCGCAAGCCGCTGGTGCTCGGCGGTCAGGCCGATTCGCAAGACGCCGACCTCTGGAGCATCGCGCAGCCGCAGGCCGCGACGCCGCCGGCGGGCGTGCAGAGCTTCGAGGAGGCGCTCCGCCGCGTCGACTCCAGCCTCGAGCGGCTGGTCGGCGCGCAGCCCGTCGAGGAGCAGCCCCTCATCGAGCCGATCATCGAGGCGGAGATCGTGTCGCCGCCGCCGCCCGCGCGTCCGCGCGTCGAGGAACTCGAGAACCCCACCGACTCTGCCGAGGCCGCGAAGGCCCGTCGCCAGCGCCTGCTCAAGCGCGCGATGGAGAACCTCAGCAGCATGCCGTCGTCCAGCGGGTCGGGCATCAGCAGCGGCTCCGGGGTGAGCAGCGGGTCGGGCATCACCGCGCCGCCGACCGTCCAGGCGCTGCCCGCGCCGCCGAGCCCCGCCGAGCAGCAGCTCGCCGCGCAGATCGAAGCCCGCTTCGCGCAGCTCGCGAAGAAAGACCCCTTCTTGACGCTCGGCCTCACGCCGCAGGCCACGCGGGAGCAGGTCAAGAGCGCGTTCCTCTCGCTGGCGAAGACCTTCCACCCCGACCGCCTGCCGCCGTCGCTCCCGCACCTCTCGCAGAAGATGAGCTCCGTCTTCGAGGGCATCCGCGACGCGTACGAGACGCTGTACGACGACCAGCGCCGCGCCGCCCTGCTCGCCGCGCCGGCCAACGCGAAGGCGCCTGACGCGGCCCGGGTTCGCGAGGCGTCAGACCTCTTCAAGATGGGCGAGGTCTTCTTCAAGAAGCGCGACTACCGGCAGGCGGAGGCGCACTTCGCGCGCTCCCACGCCATCGACCAGGGCGCCTCGAGCCTCGCGGCGCAGGGCTGGGCCATCTACATGGACGGCGCGCGCAAGGCCGAGCACGGCAGCGCGCGCGCGCTGATGCAGAAGGCGCTCACCATCGACGCCAACAACGACCGCGCGCACTACCAGCTGGGCGTCATCGCGCGCGTGGAGGGCGACATGGCCACCGCCGAGCGCCACTTCCGCGAAGCGGTGCGGTCCAACCCGCGCCACCTCGAGGCGAACCAGGAGCTCCGGCTCATCGACATGCGCCGCAAGAAGGCCACCGACACCACCAAGAAGGGTGGCGGCTTCTTCGGGTGAGGTGACGTCAGCCCAGCCAGCGCTGCACGGCCGCGCGTTCGGCCTCACCCATCGAGGTGAACTGCACGCCCATGCCGGCCGGCTGCGCCCCTTCGGGGAAACGCCGCACCCACGCGACGCGCGCCGCGGTGCGCACCAGCATGTCGGGAGCGACGCGGAACTCCAGCGTGAGCGTCTCGCCGACTTCGAGCAGCAGCTCCGACTTGAGGAAGGCGCCCCCTGCCGAGACGTCGGCGGAGGTGAAAACCAGCGTGCCCGCGCCGCCCTCGTCGCGCGCCGCGAAGATGGCTTCCACCTCGGCTCGCTGCTCGCTGCGTTGCTCCTGGCTCATTGAGGTGATTGGAAACGTTGACTCTGCGCGTAGCAAGGCGAAAGTCCGCCGGTTCTCACCTTCGGAAAGGCGTTTAAACCGTGGCGAAGCAGCACCTGCTGTTGGTCGATGCAGACGCGAAGAGCCTCCGCGTCATGGAAGTCAGCCTCAAGAAGGCGGGCTTTCAGGTCACCACGGCCATTCACGGAAAAGACGCGCTCGAGAAGGTGCAGATCAGCCCGCCCGATCTCGTGTTGTCAGAGACGCGCATGCCGGAGATGGACGGCCTCGAGCTCTGCAAGGTGCTCAAGAGCGACGACCGGTTCAAGGGCATCCCCTTCGTCTTCTTGACCAGCCAGAAGGGCGTGGAGGTGAAGGTCAAGGGCCTCGAGCAGGGCGCCGACGACTACCTGACGAAGCCCATCTACATCAAAGAGGTCGTCACCCGCGTGCGCATGATTCTCCAGAAGGTGGAGAAGGAGCGCAGCGACCGCCGCGAGACGAAGAACGGCTTCGCGGGGAACCTGGCCGACATGGGCGTGGTCGACCTCGTGCAGACCTTCGAGATCGGCCGCAAGACCGGCACCATCAAGCTCGAGGGCGAGCGCGCCGGCGTCGTGTACTTCAAGGAAGGCCGCGTCATCGACGCGGAGCTCGGCCGCCTGCGCGGCGAGAACGCCTTCTACCGGATGCTCAACACCTTCGAAGGCAAGTTCGAGGTGTCATTCGTCGCGAGCGATCGGCCGGAGCGCATCGAGGTCTCCACGCAGGGCCTGTTGATGGAGGGCATGCGCCGCCTCGACGAGTGGGGCCGCATGCTGGAGCAGCTGCCGCCGCTCGAGACCATCTTCGAGCTCGACTACTCGCAGCTGTCTGATCGGCTCGCCGAGATCCCCGACGAGGTGAACGGCCTGCTGCGGCTGTTCGACGGGCGCCGCACGCTGGCGCGCGTGGTCGACGACTCCGACTTCGAAGATCTCGCCGCGCTGGGCATCATCTCCAAGCTCTACTTCGAGGGGCTGATCCGCGAGGTGGGCGCCGAGGCCGCAGCGGCCGACGACGCCAACAAGAAGAAGCCGGGCATCGAGGAGTGGCTCAACACCGGCCCCGCGCCGCAGGGTGGGGAAGGCAACGTGGCGCCGGCCGTCACGCCCGCGGTCGCGCTCCCGCCTGCGCCGCCGCCCATCGTGCCCTCGCCGGTGTCGCTGCGCGCGGAGCTCGACGCCGCCGAGCCCGAGGTGCCGACGCAGCCCACCGAGGTGCCCATCGAGGTCGAGCCGCCGACCCACGCCGCGGCGCCGGAGCCCACCGCCGTCGCGCCCCCGCGCCCGAGTCAGCCGAAGGCCGAGGTGCACCGCTTCGAGCCGCGCCCGAGGGGCTCCCGGCCCACGCCGCCGCCCCCTCCGCGCGTCGAGCCGCAGCCGGCGCCGCCGCAGTCGCAGTTCCTCGTCGCCGAGGCGCCCAACGAGCTGGAGCGCGCGCGCCGCCGCCTGCTCGACCAGTGGTCTTCCATCGAGGGTGAAGGTCTCCAGAGCGACTCGAGCTGGGGCGCGACGAGCGGCTGGCATCGCTACGAATCACGCGGCACGCCCGCGCCGCAGCCGCCACCGGAGCCCGCACCGCCGACGTTCGGTGGCGCCGCGCTCGAGCGTCGCGAGCTGCCGCCGGTGAAGCCGATGGCGCCGGTCACCCTCAAGCCCATCGAGTCGACGCCTTCGTTGGTCTTCCCTTTGATGCTGATCTGATCGGC
>CAMLFP010000472.1 GCA_946479335.1 uncultured Archangium sp. | reverse complement strand
CGACGATGAAGTTCACCTGCGCGCCGTCGCGCAGGCCGGTGCCGGTGACGGTGACGGTGGTGCCGCCCGACGAGAAGCCGCGCACCGGGGTGATGCCGGAGACGGTCGGCGCGGCGAACCCGTACGTGAAGCCGCCGGGCAGGGTGCCCTGCTGCCCCCACGTGTCGACCGCCTTCACGTCGTACGCGCCATCGACCGTGGTGTACGGCGAGAGCACCGTCAGCGAGAGGCCGCCGGGGTCGATGGAGGTCACCGTCGCCTCCAGCGCGCCGAAGAACACGCGCGTGCCCGCGCGGAAGTTGGTGCCGGTGAGCGTGATGGTCTCGCCGCCCAGCGAGCTGCCGTTCGGAGGCGTCACCGCGGTGACGGTCGGCGCGCCGTCGTAGGTGAGGCCGCCTGCGAGCGTGGCCTCGAGCGCGTCGGTGTTCAGCACCCGCACGTCGGCCGGGCCCACCGTGCCCGCGGGCGTCGTGGCCGTGAGCTTCGTGGTGGAGAGGCGCGTGACGTTGGTCGCCGCGGTGCCGCCGATGAACACCGCCACGCTGTCGCGGAAGATGCTCCCGGTGATGGTGACGGTGGTGCCGCCCGCGACGGGGGCGTGGTCAGGCGTCACGCTGGTGACCGTGGGCGGCGTCCCCGCCGGGTCGGCATAGGTGAAGACGTCAGACGTCGCGGGGCGGCCGAGCCCGTCGGTCACCACCAGCGCCGCGGGGCCTTCGAAGGGCTGCGAGGGGGTGGTCACCACCAGCTGCGTGTCGGTGAAGCTGACGCGCGGCGCGCGGCGCCCGCCGATGAAGACCTGCGAGTTCTGCGAGAAGCCGGTGCCGGTGATGGTGACGGTGGTGCCGCCCGCGACCGGGCCCGTGTCGGGCGTGACGTCGGTGACGGTGGGGGCCGTGTTGGTGCAGCCCACCGAGAGCGACAGCAGGTACGCCGAGGGCACCGTCGTCGACTTGGCGACGCGCACGCCGTACGTGCCGGCCACGCGCGCGCGCCACACCAGCGCCTCCGCGGGGCCGAAGGGCGTGCCCGCGTCGAGCCCGGTGGGCGACTGCGTGAAGTTGAAGGTGTTGTTGCTGCCGTCATCGACCGCCAGCAGCGTGCCGCCGTCGGCGTCGGTCAGCGTCAGGTTGAAGTTCAGGTTGGTGCTGGTGGTGCCCGCGTCGCTGCGGTCAGGCACCGCGTCGAGCGCCGCGAAGATGACGTCGCCCTCGTTGGCGTACACCGCGAAGAAGTCGACGTCGCCGGCGTCACCTACGAAGCCCGTGAAGTACTGCGAGGCGTGCGTGGTGGCCTCGGTGATGGCGTTGTTCGGCTCGACCTCGGGCGCGGGCGCGCCCAGCTCGACCTTGGTGTACAGCACGTAGGGCTCCGCGCGCGCGGTGAGCGACGCGTAGCTGACGCGGAGGAAGGTGTCTTCGGCCGGCAACGGCGCGCCCGCCACCACCGCGGAGCTGTCACCGAAGACGGGCGCCGCGTTGTTGTTGTCGTATTCCAGCGTGCGCGTGGCGGTGGTGACCCGGAGGTCGAAGTCGTTGACCGCCGACGCCGCGCCCTCCACCAGCGAGAAGACGCGCGTGCCCGCGGGCAGCGAGCCGAGCGCGAAGAAGTCGGCCTCCCCCGCGACGCGGATGCCGCCCGTCACCGCGCACGCCAGCGGGCTGGCGGTGGCCGGTGCATCATTGGGCTCGCTCTCCGCGAAGCAGGTCGACACCTCCAGCGAGAGGTTGGCCCCCGCGGCGCTCAGGTTCGCCTCGTCGACCCACAGGTACACCGGCGTGCCCGCCATCAACGGCACGCACGAGAGCTCCTCCTGCCCCACGCCCGAGGTGTGGTTCACCGCCGCCACGCACTCGTCGGCGCCGTACGCGTACGAGACCGGCTGGCAGCTGCTCGTCAGGTACAGCACGGTGTTGACGCTGGCCGACGGCACTCCCGCGCGGAAGGAGTAGGCCCCGGCGACGGCGGGCGTGAAGCTCCACGCGGTGTCGCGGCCGAGGGCCGTGGAGAAGGTGTTGCTGACGTTGCTGAAGTTCGAGAAGCACGCCGCGGCGCCGCCGTCGGCCGTCAGCTGCGCAGCGTTGGTGGTCAGCGTCGAGACGCCACCGTCGGCCAGCAGCACGCCGGAGTCGAGCGTGAGGGCCACCACCCGGTTCACCTGCAGCGCCGGGGCGGTGTCGCACCAGTCGCTGACCTGCGCCTGCGCGGTGAGGGGGAGCAGCACCGCCAGCGCGGCGGCGACGAAGAGGTTCTGGGTCACGGGAAGAGCGCGCATGGTCGGAGTCACCGGGGCGTGAAGCGGATGCCGGTGTTCGGCAACACGGAGTTGGCGGTGTTGATGGAGTACGGCACGACCACCGTGCCGTCGGGGCTCTCGAGCCACACGGTGGCCGAGTTGCCGGAGACGCGCGCGGCGTCGCTGGCGGTCATCGCGCCGTAGTGCAACTCGATGACGCCGGTGTCGACGAGGTGCACCTGGAAGTTCAGGTCACCGCCGCTCGAGAACTGCATGTGGTTCCACGAGACGATGGTGCGGTCGCCGGCGCGCCACATCGACACGCCCGACGTGCCGCTGACGTAGAGGTCGTCCCAGAACACGGCGACCGTGCCGTTGGGCGCTCCCGTGGAGGGCGACGTGTCATTGCTGTAGGAGGGGCTGGCCAGCGTCGCCTGCGTCAGCGTGAGGAACCCGTTGCTCGAGACGCCCACCGTCGCCGAGAACGCGGTACCGAAGTAGGTGAAGGGCGCCGGGAGCGTGGGGTTCGCGTACGAGTCTTCGTCGAAGCCTCCCGAGGCCGCCCAGTCGCTCCCCGCGATGTCGCTGCCCGTGGGCGGCGTGACGAACGCCCCCGCGATGGTGCTCTTCACGTACGGGTTGCAGCCCCACAGCCGGCCCGGCGAGCCATGCTGGGGCGGCACCTGGCCGCCGTACGTCGAGGTGGAGAGACACGAGGTCGAGGTGCCGCTGGAGGTCACCACCGAGTCGAACTCCACGGCGTTGCCGAAGCCGCCGTCGGTGGGCCGCGCGAAGAGCACCGTCGCCCCCGCGTCGTTGATGCCCGCGAAGAGCGCGCCGCCGTCGATGGGCAACGAGAAGCCGCTGCCCCACGCCAGCTGCACGCCCGCGTCATCGTTGAGCGCCGCGTCGGTGGTGGCGCCGATGACGGTGGGCACGCCCGGCTGCACCACGAAGCCCGGCGGCAACTCGAAGGTGCCGTTGGCGCGCAACTGCCAGCCGCCGAGGTCGAGCGCCGCCGCGTTGTTGTTGAGGATCTCCACGTACTGGCCGGGGAGCCCCACCGCTTCCGCCGGGCGGAACATCAGCTCGGAGATGGTGAGGTCCTGCCCGGGCACCACCGCGTGCGAGAGCTCGTCGAGCGGCGCGTACACCTCGCCCACCTGCACGAAGCCGCCGTAGTGCGAGCTGCGCGTCACCTTGACGCTGGCCGGCGGCGTCACCGGCGAGAAGAAGTAGAGCGCCGAGTTGCTGGCCGGCGTGCCCGGCGCCGTCACCGCCACCGTGCGCGAGAGGTCCTGCACGCCCACCGTGAAGCTCGGCGAGAGGTTGAGGTTCATCGTCTGGTAGTGGAACGAGAGCACCCCGCGCTGCGTGAGCCGCGCCTGGAAGGTGAGCTCCGTGCCGGTGGTGGTGCCCGCCTGCAGCTTGTTCCACTGCACGATGAGCGTCTCGTTCGGCGCGTCGCCCACCACCTGCACGAAGACGCCGGAGGTCGCGGTCAACGTCAGGTTGTCCCAGTAGGGCGCGATGAGGCCCGCGGCGGCCGAACTCGACGGGAGCGCGGCCTCGGTGGCGTTCACCGTCGCCGGGGCGTTGAAGGCCATCCACCCCGCGCGCGAGACCGTCAGGGAGGTGCCGACGCGCTGCCCC
>CAMLFP010000471.1 GCA_946479335.1 uncultured Archangium sp. | reverse complement strand
AACTGTACGCGGCGAAGTTGGAGCGCCTGAAGGCCCTCAACGCGCGCTGAACTTCATCCGACCGGAGTGCGAGACTCTTTTCGCGACCAGATGAGGCGCAACCATTTGGTTGCTTCTCGAAGAGCGTCAAAAAAGCTCCCCTCTCTTCAGAGCAGCGACAACGCGCGCCGCGACTTGAGGGCCTCGACGACCTTGCGCACGTCCTGGCTCTTGTCTTTGGGCAGCACCAGCACCGCGTCACCGGCGTCGACCACCACCACGTCCTTCATGCCGACGACCGCGACCGGGCGCGTGCCGGCGAGCACCACGCTGCCCTCGGTGTCGATGAGCAGCGCGTCGCCCTCCGACACGTTGCCGCCGCGATCGAGCGGGCGCACCTCGGGGAGCGCGTTGAAGCTGCCGACGTCGCTCCAGCCACAGTCTGCGGGGACCACGCTGATGTTCGACGCCTTCTCGGCCACCGCGTAATCGATGGAGGTCGACGGCAGCTTCTTGAACTCGCGCCGCAGCACCGCGCTCAGGCGCCGCGAGCCCCACGCCTCGCGGAGGGCGGCGATGGGCTTGCCCGACTCCGGGAGGTGCGTCGTCAGCGCTTCGAGCATCACGTCGGCGCGGAAGACGAAGATGCCCGCGTTCCACAGGTAGTCGCCCGACGCGAGGTACCCCTTCGCGGTCTGGAGGTTCGGCTTCTCTTCGAAGGCCGCCACCTTGTGCGCGGCGCCCGAGTGCTTCGCGCCGACGCGGATGTAGCCGTACCCCGTCTCCGGGCGCGTGGGGGCGATGCCCAGCGTGACGATCTCCCCGGTCTCCGCGACGCGCACCGCTTCCTGCACCGCCGCCTGGAAGGCCTCGACATCGGCGACGTGCTGATCAGACGGCAGCACCACCAGCACGCCCTGCGGGTCGTCATGCGCGATGTGCATGCACGCCAGCGCGATGGCCGGCGCGGTGTTGCGCGCCTCGGGCTCCACCACGATGTTCTTCGCGCTCAACTTCGGCAGCGCCTTCTTCACCAGCGCCACGTGCCGCGCGCCGCACACCACGCTGGTGCGCGCGGGCGTCGTCAGCCCCGACATGCGCTTCATCGTCTCCGCGATGAGCGGCAGCTTCGACGTGAGCGGGAGGAACTGCTTGGGCCGCGAGCCGCGCGACAAGGGCCAGAACCGCGTGCCACTGCCGCCCGCCATGATCACCGCGTAGATGGAACTCATACGCGCGCGGGCCTTAGCACTAACGGCAGGCGCCCGAGTCAGTGTCATGAAACGCGCTACCGGACACGCCCATGAACTCCGCCTTCCACGCGCCGTCGCTCAAGGTGAGCTTCAGCACGCCGAGCGTCTGGTTGTCGCGCGCCACGCTGCTGGGGTGCACGTCGGCGTAGTCGGCGAACTGCGCGCCGCCGGTGCCGACGGTGATTTGCGTGATGCCGTCGATGGGTCGCAGGCGCTCGTAGAAGTGCTCGTGGCCGGTCAACACCAGCGTCGCGTGGTGCAGCGCGAGCACCTTCCAGAACGGCGCGGCCTTGTCGAAGTTGCCGTGCTTGCCCGACGAGAAGCGCGGGTAGTGCCAGTACGCCAGCACGCACTTCTTCGTGTTCGCCGCGAGGTCGGCCTCGAGCCACTTCACCTGCTCGCCGTCGGCCTCGCACGACACCTGCTTGCACAGCTCGCTCGTGTTGAGCGCGATGACGTGCCACGCGCCGAGGTCGAACGAGTAGTAGCCCTTCGCCGGGTCTCCCGCGCGCGCGCCGAAGTAGCTGAAGTAGCCGCTCGCGCCGGGCGTCTTGTATTCGTGGTTGCCGGGCGCGGGGTACGTCTTGTCTTTGAAGCGGCCCCACGTCGGGCCGTACACGCCCTCGAAGCGCTCCAACGCGCCGTCGTCGTACTGGAGGTCCCCCAGGGCCAGCACCGCGTCGGGGTGCAGCGACTCCACCAGCTCCGCAGTCAGCCGCGCACCTTCCGAGGGCTCGGCGAGCGAGATGTCACCCGCGGCGACCACCACCACCGGCTTGAAGCTCGCGCACGACGACAGCAGCGCGGCGCACAGCCAACGCCTCACGGCCACGTGTTGGCTCCGGGGAGGCCCTGCATCGGCGCGCGCGCGCGCACCACGCAGAAGCGCTGCCCGGTGGGCGCTTCCATCACCGTCCACCTCGGGCCCTCGCCGACGCGCTTCGCGCCCAGCTTCTCGAGGCGCGCGACCTCCGCGGGCTGGTCATCGGTCTCGATGTCGAGGTGCACACGGCTCTCGTGCTTCACGTTCTGCACTTCGATGTGCAGGTCGCGCGGGCCGTCTTCGAGCTGCGCGTAGCCGTGGCCGTCGTCGCCCCTCGACTTCATGCCGAGCGCGGCGCTCCAGAAGTTCGCGGCGGTGTCGGGCGCGGTGTCGCGGCAGTCGATGATGAAACCGGCGAGGCGGCTGTGGTGCATGGCGGCTCCCTATTGGGTCAACGCGTCGTTGATGTTCTGCATCTGCTGCTGGAGCTGCTCGGTCATCTGCTTCGCCTGCGCGCGCGTCTTCTTCTCCTGCTCCGCGCGCTGCTTCGCCTCTTCGTCGGCGGCGGCCTGCTTGTCGTCGAGCGACTTCTCGCGCGCGTTGAGCTGCTGCTCGCGCGCCTCGAGCGCCTTCTCCTTCTCGTCGAGCTCCCGCTGGCGCTTCGAGCTCTGCGCCGGCTCGATGGTCTGCACCGAGGCCGTCGCCTTGCCCGAGCCGCGCTTGCCCTTGATGATCTCGATCTTCTGACCGAGCGACAACGAGAGGACCAACAGCATCAACGTGTTCATGGGCGCTCCTTCACGGCTGCGGCGCCGGCGGCGGCGCGTCTGACGGGGGCTGCGCGTCCGGCGCCGGCTGCGCGTCGAGGGGGATGGGCTGCACCGCCGGCGCGGGCTGGTTCGCGCGCGCGGTGCTGACGGCCTGGAGGTAGTACTGCTTGCGGCTCCGGGCGGCGGCCTGCTCGTACGCGTTGAGCGCCTGCGGCCACTCGTTCTTCACCTCGTGCGCGACGCCGAGGTCGTACCAGGCGCCCGCGAGGTCGGGCTGCTTCTGCGTGAGGTCGGTGAAGTAGGCGATGGCGCCGTCCCAGTTGCTCGACATGAGCATGTTCACGCCGGGCGAGAGGTCGCCGCCGTCATCGAGGGGGAACTCCACGCGCTCCGAGCCGGGGAGTAGCGTGTTCGCGAAGCGCGTGGCGAGCGTGTTCGCCACCGCGTCGACCAACTGGCCGGCCTGCCCCGAGGAGCCATACCGCGTGTCCCAGAAGTTGTAGTCGAAGGGAATCTGACCGTCGGGCAGCGTGACGAACATGCGCGCCTTGATGAACACGCGCGCCCGCGGACCCGACGAGGTGAGCTGGTTGTCGACCGCCGACTCCAGCACGTTGACGTGGAACACGCCGTCGCCGCACGGCCCCGGCTCACACACCTGGTAGCCGAGCTGCGCGAGGCGGCTCTTCACCTTGTTCGCGACCGCGGTGTGCGTCGCGATGGGTACGGAGATGGTGCCCATGAAGAGGCCCTTCACCACCGCATCGCCGACCGACTGGCCCATGTTGGAGCTCGCTTCGACCGACACGGTGCGCACCGGTCCGAGCGTGGCCTCCGGCGCGGTCGGGCGCGTCACGTAGAGCGTCGGTGCACAGCCAGACAAGACCACCAGCATCAAGAGCAGAGAGCGCATGCGCGCTTCGACTCTACCGGGGCGCGGTTCATTCGCACGCCCGGTTTGCGTAGGGTGCGGCGCATGAGACTCTGGGCGTTTGGGGCGTTCGCAGTGCTGGCAGCAACCTCGTGTGTTCCGCAGGAGCAGAACGGGCACGACGGCGGTGGAGCAGTTGATTCGGGCGTCGATGCCGGTGCTGACCCCGACGCGGGTTCTGAGTTCGACGCGGGTTC
>CAMLFP010000470.1 GCA_946479335.1 uncultured Archangium sp. | reverse complement strand
GTGTCGTCGGCGCCTGCGTCGCGGTCACTGGCGGCGGTACTGGCGCGACCGGCGGTGGTGTCGGTGCAACTGGCGGTGGCGTCGGGACGTCGGGCGGCGGCGTCGGAACGTCGGGCGGTGGCGTTGGGACGTCGGGTGGCGGCGTCGGAACGTCGGGCGGTGGCGTCGGCACGTCGGGCGGTGGCATCGGGACGTCTGGCGGTGGCGTCGGCACTTCGGGCGGTGGCGTCGGCACGTCGGGCGGTGGTGTCGGAACGTCGGGCGGCGGCGTCGGCACGTCGGGGGGTGGCGTCGGCACCTCCGGTGGCGGGTTCGGCGGCCTGGGCGGCGGCTTCGGCGGCGGCACCGGGTTGGACCTCGACGGCGGCACGCCGATGTGCGGCGAGTGCACGGAGAGCACCTCGCCCGCCGACCCGACCTGCTCGGTGTGCACGGGCATCATCTGTCAGCTCAACGCGGCCTGCTGCACCACCGCGTGGGACGCGACCTGCGTCACCTTCGCGGCGCTCGCCTGCGGCTTCTCGTCCTGCGGGCCGTAATCGTCAGCGCCGCTCCAACTGGCGCTGCGCGCTGCGGCCGTCCGGGCGCGCCATGAAGGTGTCCGCGCGCGTCGCGTGCGTCGGCGAGCTCCAGCCGGCTGCCGACCTGCGGGAACCTCACCTCGAGCGAGGTCAGTGACTCGCCGCCAACGTCGCGCGGCTCACCCGATCGATCTCTCCCGAACGCCCAACACCTGGAGCCTTCGCGAGCGCGGCTTTGACGTCGAGGCACCTGGCTCACGCGCAGCACGGCGGCGCTGAGCGAGCACGCAGGTTTGACCTCGAGGCGCGCAGGTCCACAGGATTCACCGCGCGCATCACGCTCGACACCGGGAAACCTCCGCGAGCGCGCAGTTTCGACGTCGAGGCACCTGGCTCACGCGCCTCACCGCGAACGTCACGCGCAGCACGGCGGCGCTGAGTGAGCACGCAGGTTTAACCTCGAGGCGCGCAGCTCCACACTTCACCGCGCGCATCACGCTCAACACCGGAAGGCCTCCGCGAGTGCGTGGGCCTCGATGCGCCCAACTCCTCACGCTTCTCCTCACGCTTCACCGCGCGCGTCACGCTCGACACCGGGAAACCTCCGCGAGCGCGGGGCTTCGACGTCGAGCACCTGGCTCACGCGCATCACGCTCAACACCGGGAGGCCTCCGCGAGTGCGCGAGCCTGAAGTCGAGGCGCCCCGCTCCCCACGCTTCACCGTGCGCGAGCGACGGCGAGCAGGTGCCTTGGGCTCCGCGTCCAGCGCTGCCTTTCAGACCGAAGAGCGACTCGACGATGCTGCGATGACGCGCGCTCTCAGCCGATGAGGAGCTGCATCACCGCCACGCCCGCCGCCGCCGAGAGGGGGATGGAGAAGTTGTCATCGACCCGGAGGCTCACCAGCTCCGCGATGGCGCCGAAGAGCCCCGCGGCGCCCGCCAGCGCGAAGGCCGTCACCGGCGCCACCTGGTGCAGCACCATGAACAGCGTCGCCGTCACCACCGTGGCGCTCACGAAGAAGGCCACCGTGCCCTCCAGCGTGCGGCCGTGCATCAACCGCGTGCGACCCCAACGCCGGCCGATGAAGCCCGCCACCGGGTCGCCGATGGCCAGCACCGCGAGGCCGGCGATGCCCCACAGCATCTGGTTGGTCGCCGCCAACAGAATCAGCGCGGTGGCGTACCAGGTCGCAGAGTTCACCTTGTACGTCTCGTGCTCGTGCGCGACGGGCGCGAAGACCTTCATCAACAGCGCGTTGACGCGCGGAGAGCGGCGCCGCGCGATTTCACACGACCAGCTGAAGACCGCCCACGCCGCCGCCACCGACACCACCAGCCAGTGCGGCGCCACCTCGAGGCACAGCACGCCGAAGACGCCCGACGACACGTGGAGCAGGCTGCGGCTCCAGTTGGTCGGCCGCAACGACGGCACGTGAATCGACGACGCCTGGAGGTCGCGCGCGAACTCCGTGTACTTCGGCTGGATGCGCTTCTTGAACGCCAACCACTGGCTCTTGCTGTCGGAGGCCGGCAGCTCCGTCTGCAGCGCACCAGCGAGGCCCGCGTGGCGCTGCTGCAGCTTCGGCTGCAGCTCCGTGAGGCGCGACTTCAACTTCGCCGCCATCTCCGCGCGCCAGCGCACCGGGTCGATGTCGCTGAGCACCTGGTGCAGTTGGAGGGCGAGGTCTCGGTCTTCGTAGAGCTCGGGCGTCATCATGGCTCCTTCATCAACAGGCCGCGCACGAAGACTCCACCGCGAGCTGATGACGCGATGACACGGCGATGACAAACGGTGACACGGTGCAAAGACAACGGGCGGGTGGATACTCTCCACCCGCCCGTCATTTCAATCTGCGAAACGTTTTACGCGGTCAGAGGCCGCCGTCCCACACGCCGGCGTCAGGCATGGCCTGCGGCGGGTGGTTGCAGTCGGGGAAGTTCACGCCGTCGCACGCGTAGGTGCACACGGTGGCCGTCGGCGCGGTGTCGAAGTCGGCGCACTCCGGCGGGTTGCTCGCCACCGCGGTCTGCGCGGCCGCCGGGGTGGAGCAGGAGCGGTTGGTCAAGAACGCGCCGAGCGTGCCCTGCGTCGCCTGGGTGAGGCAGAGCGTCTCGCCGCTCGCGCAGGTCGACACGTTCGCGTTGGTGCCGCAGGTGGGGTCGGTGCAGACGGAGCACGTCGCGGGAGTGCCCGCGTCGGTGGTCATGCCTGCGTCGGTGGTCATGCCCGCGTCCATGTCCATCCCCGCGTCCATGTCCATGCCCGCGTCCATGTCCATGCCCGCGTCCATGTCCATCCCCGCGTCGGTGTCGCCCGCGTCAGCGCCGGTGCCGCCGCCGGTCGCAGTGCCACCGCCGGTGCCCGCGTCGGCGTCGCCGCCACCCGTGGCCGTGCCGCCGCCCGTGCCCGCGTCAGCGTCGCCGCCGCCGGTCGCCGTGCCGCCGCCCATGGTGCCATCACCACCGCCGGTCATGCCGTCGCCGCCGCCGGTCGTGCCATCGCCGCCGCCGGTGGAGCCATCGCCGCCACCCGTCTCGGGGATGATCATCACCTGGCACTTGTTCGCGACGCAGGTGTAGCGCTTGCCGCCGTCTTTCTTGGACTGTTCGGCGCAGTCGAATTGGTCGAGACACTCCAATGCACAACCAGAGAGGGTGTACGCAGCTCCGACCAGTATCGTGATCGCGAGGAGCTTCGAATTGAGTTTCACGTTTGCACTCCTTATGTGTGGGCCCAGGCTGCCCGCCTCTTAGACCGCGTTGCCGCGACGCTTCAAGAATCTGCCGCAAAAAGAAAACAGCCGGCGGCTCCCCGAAGGAACCACCGGCTGCAGAAGGAGGCGTCGGTTTGGCGCTCAGGGGCCGCCGTCGAACAGCCCACCCGCGTCGGGCACGAGGAGCGGCGGGTGGTTGCAGTCGGGGAAGGTCACGCCGTCGCACGCGAAGGTGCACTGGGTGTTGTTCGCGAGCTGCCCCGCCTCGATGTTCGCGCACTGGGCCGGGTTGGCGGCCACCGCCGTCTGCGCCGCGCCCGCGGTCGAGCAGGCGCGGGTGATGACGCGCGTGGAGGGGTTGTTGTCTTTCGTGTGGATGGTGCAGACCGTCTCGCCCGCCGCGCAGCTGACGACGCTCAACCCGGTGCACGCAGGGTCGATGCACACCGAGCAGGTGGCCACGGTGCCCGCATCGGTGCCGGCGTCCATGTCCATCCCCGCGTCGGTGTCGGTGCCGGCGTCGGTGTCCATGCCCGCGTCGGTGTCAGCGCCCGCGTCGGTGTCGCCACCGTCGGTCGCCGTACCGCCGCCCGTGCCCGCATCAGCGTCGCCGCCACCCGTGGTGCCGTCACCGCCGCCCACGCTGCCGTCGCCGCC
>CAMLFP010000469.1 GCA_946479335.1 uncultured Archangium sp. | reverse complement strand
GGCTGTACCGCACGAAGGACGAACGCTGGCTCGCGCTCGGGTCGCTGGAGCCCAAGTTCTTCGCGGGCGTCTGCAAGGCGCTCGGCCGCCCGGAGCTGCTCGATGACGCGTATGCGATCGGAGAGGCGGGCGATCGCGTGCGCGCAGAACTGGAGAAGATCTTCGCGACGAAGACGCGCGACGAGTGGGTGACGTTGTTCGCGCCGCTCGACCTGTGCGTGGAGCCGGTGCTCGAGGGCGATGAAGTGATGAACGACCCGCAGCTCGTGGCGCGGGGGCTCTTCGAGAAGCGGGGCGACGTGGTGTGGCTGCGCACGCCGCTGCGTTTCGGAGACGTTCCGCTCGCAGCGCCGCCGGAGATCGGTCAGCACACCGACGAGATCCTCCGCGAGTGCGGCATCGCGTGAGCCGGCTGAAGTTCGTGGTGTTGCTGGCGGTGCTCCCCGCGTGTGTCGCGTCGATCAACAGCGCGCGCGTGGCGCAGACGAAGACGGCGAAGGGCTGGTTCTGCAAAGACGAACCGATCGTCGATTGTCGCGGCGGGTGCTCGGAGCAGAGCGAGGTCTGGCGCGCCTCCTGCGGGAACAAGCGGTACCGCTGCCAGTTCGACGAGGAGCGCGTGGGTGCACGGATGACCTCGGGCCACGAGGCGCCTGTGTTTCGCAGCGTCTCGTGTCAGGCCGATCAGGAGTGGTGGAACCTCACGCGGCGGGGGCGCGTTGAATGGGGCATGCGCACGTTCATCGCTCTCCTGGTGGTCGTCTCTTCGCTCGCGTTCGCCCAGACCGAGCAGCCGAAGCAGCAACTCAAGCCGAACGCTCAACAGGTCACGTTCGGTGACCATGACGTCGATGGGCGGCGCGAGCTCCCGTCGAGCACCTGGGTGACGGTGAAGAACAAGCGCAAGTTCGACTCGCTCATCCAGATGCGCGCGAACTTCAACGACAAGCTCGCCAACAGCGTCGACGCGCTGTGACGCGCCGCGCCGGTTGATTGCGACGATTCTCCGAGCGGCCGCGCGTACAGTCGCGTGCGTGAATCACCTCCGGTTCGCCATCGCACTGACGGTGTTCTTCGTGTGCGCGGGCCTCGCGTCGTGCGGCGCCGAGAACAAGGTCGCGCCCGCGGCGGAGAACCAGGACCTCGCGCGTTGCCAGAGCATCGAGCAGCTGATGCCGGCGTTCCAGACGGCGCTGCGCACCGGCGGCACCGAGAACCTCCGCGAGCTGATCGAAGACAAGCTGACCGTCTCGCCGCGGGAGGGCGTGCCGCCGCCGATCAACGACGTACTGCGGGCGATCTTCGACAAGCTGACGCGCTACGCGCAGAAGCCCCCCGAGGTCGGCGCGCCGGAAGGGCAGCTGTGCGCCAGCGTCGCGAACCAGCCGCCGTTGGAGCAGGCGAACGAGCTCTGCGAGATGCGCCGCTCGCTGCAGACCCTGGTGCACGAAGGCAACGCGATCGACGCCGTGCAGTTGCTGCAGCCGGCGCTGACCGACGTGCTCGACTACATCACCGGCACTGGCAACGACTGCAAGGGTCGCCCGCGAGTCGCGCACTACGAGGTGGCGACGCTGCTCAACGGGCTGTGCGCGCAAGACGGCAACTGCCAGCTGTCGGACACGTTGGATCTCGTGGTCGCCTTCACCGACTACGCGAACACCGCAGAAGGCCGGAAGCTGCTGGTCGATCTCAACACGCTGGTGCACACGCCGTCGGTCGCGGCGTTGCTCGATGGCGCGACGACCACGCTTACCGAAGAGGGCTACGTGGCGCTGTTCCGCGCGGTGTTGCCGGTGGTCATCAGCGCCGATGGCCCGCAGCTGCGGAGCACGATCGATCAGCTCCCGTTGTCTGACTCGGTGAAGGCTGACCTCCAGCCGGTGGTCGATGATCTGGTGCTGCTCCTCGGCCATCAGGAGATCACCACGCCGATGAAGAAGGTCTTGAACTGCTACCTGGTGAAAGACACGAACTTCGACGCGATCCGCCTCGGGTATCGGCTCGCCATCGAGGAGGGCTGCGAGCCGCTCGGCCTGCGGGCGCTGTTCAACGCGGTCGACGAGCTGCAGTCGGTCGATCAGCGCGGCTCGTTCCTCTGGGTCGTGGGCCGGCTCGCCGAAGCGGAGCGCGATGACGAGTTCGCCATCGATTCATCGGCGGCGGTCTGTCGCACCATCTTCTCCACCAGCCGCGACGCGTTCTCTCCGCGCTCGAACGCCGAGCTCGCGCTCCCCGACATCGATCGGCTGGTGCGCGCGGGGGTCGTCGATGAAGCCATCTGCACGGTCGACACGCTGCTGTTCGGCTGCGCGGGCGACACCCAGCCTGCCTGCCGCTGAGTGGAGCGCGGCACTGCCCCCGGGTGGCCACGGCGGGCGGAAGGGCGGCGTGCACGAAAGGTGAGGGCTGTCGCACATGGCGAGAAGACCCCCCATCAGGTCATTTGCGTTTCGACATCAGGTGCTAGGGTGCGCCTCGATTGATGCCTTGGAGGAACTCATGAAGAAAATTCTCGGGTTGATGATGCTGGTGACCCTGTCGGCGCCGGCCTTCGCGCAAGACAAGGGCGGCGGAAATGTGCAGTACAAGAAGCAGACCGAGTACTCCTTCGAAGACGACACCATCGAAGGCGACTTGACGAAGCCCGACGGCGAGTACGTCGAGGCGAAGCAGAAGGTGAAGCACTCGAACCTGATCAAGATTCGCGAAGAGTTCAAAGCGAAGGTCATGCAGTCGGTCGGCGAGCTTTGACGGAACCCGGCGCCCCGCCGGCTGTCTGACTCACCGAACCACCACTTCTCTGGAGGCCGCACAGTGGCTGTCCCCCTCACACTCAGAGTTTTCAAAGGCGACGAGCTCGTCACCTCGAAAGACTACGACCGCGACATCATCAAGATCGGTCGCCTGTCTTCTGCGCACCTCGTCCTCGATGACGAGAAGGTGTCGCGCATCCACTCCGTGATCGAGGTCGCGCCCGATGGCACGCTGTCGATCATCGACATGGGGAGCGTCGAGGGCACGTTCGTCAACGGCAAGCGCGTCAACAAGGGCTCGCTGGTGTTCGGCGACGAAGTGAAGGTCGGCAACACGACCATCAAGGTCGAGGCCGCTGGAGCCGCGCCCGCGGTCGCCGCCGTCACCTCGGCCGCCGTGGTGCCGCCGCCCGCCGTCGCGCAGGTCATCGCCACCGCGCCGGTCGAAGTGGCGCCGCCGCCTCCGCCTGTCGAGGCCGTCGCGCCGCAGCCGGTCGCGCCGCCCGCTCCCGCTCCCGCGCCGGTGGTGCAGGTGCAGGCGCCGGTTCAGAACGAGAGCACCGGTGAGCGCGTTCGCGCGGCGCCGCGTCGTCGCAAGGGGTCTGGGCCGCTCGGCCTCGAGCTGCGCTTCCTCTGGGGCGATCAGATGGTGGGCGAGTTCTTCCTCCCGCCGTCGCAGGAGAAGGTGTTCCGCGTCGGCTCCGCGAAGGGCGTCGACTTCGAGATGGGCGACGAGCGCTTCGGCGGGCCCAGCTTCGATCTCGTCAAGTTCGGGAAAAATGGTGCGACGCTGCGCTTCACCTCGAAGATGAAGGGTGAGTTTACGCACGGCGAAGCCTCGCCGGTCACGCTGGATCAGGCGCGCAAGACGGGCGCCGCGAGCAGCGACGGTGACGCGCAGGCCATCACGCTGCAGAACGACGACTTCGTGTGGGTCGATCTCGGCGGGGTCGTGGTGGAGGTCTTCTTCCAGCCGCAGCCCAAGCCCGTGTTCGTGGAGTTGGCCGACTCGGTGGACTTCACCGTCCTCAACATCTTCCTCTTGATGTTCTTCCTCGCCGCGCTCTTCGTGATCAGCGCAGCGAACTTGAACGCGGAAGGCGAAGCGTTCGACGACGAGCTCAACTCGAACTCGGCGCGCATCGCCA
>CAMLFP010000468.1 GCA_946479335.1 uncultured Archangium sp. | reverse complement strand
GCGAGCGCCAGCGGCCAGTCACTGGAGGGCGACCCGTCGAGGAACAGCAGGGGAATACCGAAGAGCGCCGCCAGCGCCGCGCCGTTCTTCAGCGCCCGCCTCGTTCGCGCGCGCTGCGCCCTCGCCCACGCTTCGTCATCGCGCTGACCACACTGCGTGCAGCGCGCGATGCTGACCAGCAGGTCGGCGTGCTGCTCGAGTTGGCTCGCCGCGAACGCGGCCGCCTCTTCGCGGGCCTGGTCTTCCCCGAGAAAGAGCGGGCTGGCGGCGTCTCCAAAGCCCGACGCGCGAATCATCGCCACCGATTCGTAGCCGCAGAAGACGCAACAGAACTGACGAACCACGTCTGCGTGCAGCTCCGCGAAGTGCCGCGAGCCGAGAGCGACCATGCGTCAGCCTACCGCGCGCCGCGCACCGCGAAGAGGGAGTATGGGGGGGCCCATGCTTCTCGTATTCGTCCTCGCTGCGTCGCCGGTTCAGTGGCTGGGCCCTCCGCCGCCCTCGCCCGCCACGCGCGTCGTCACCCTGGCGCCGTCGCTCACCGAGACCGTGTTGGCGCTGGGCGCGAAGGACGCGCTGGTCGGCGTCTCGCGCTTCTGTGACTTCCCCGAGGTGAAGGCGCTGCCGAAGGCCGGCGGCTTCAACGACGTGTCGATGGAGACGGTGGTCGCGCTCAAGCCGCAGCTGGTGGTGGTGCAGAAGGCGCCGGGCAACCAGCAGGCGGTGGAGAACCTCGCGCGCCTCGGCATCAGCGTGCTGGCCCTGCCGCTCACCACGGTCGACGACGTGTCGCTGGCGATGACCACGCTGGGCCACGCGCTGGGGAAGGACGCGCGCGCGAAGGAACTCACCGACGAACTCGCGAAGGCCCGCGCCGACGCCCGCGCCGCGCAGCCGAAGAAGAAGAAGTCGGTGCTGTTCGTCTACGGCTTCTCGCCGCTGGTGGTGGCCGGCCCGGGGAGCTTCGCGCACGAGCTGCTCGAAGACTGCGGCGCGGTGAACCTCGCGCAGAAGGCGCCCAGCGCGTACCCGACGTACTCGGTGGAGAAGCTCGTCACCTCGAAGCCAGACCTCATCCTCGACGCGTCGGAGGTGCATGAAGGTCGCGCCGAGTTGGAGCAGCTCGCGCCGCTGAAGACGGTGAAGTGGGTGGCGCTGCCGACCACCGACCTGCTCCACCCCGGCCCGGCGCTGGCGCGCGCGCTGCCGCAGCTCTGCGCGCTGGTGCGCTGACGTGTTGAGCCTCGTCGTCACGCTGCTGCTGTCGGCGCCGCTCCCGGGCCAGGACGACGCGCGCTTCTTCACCTTCGTCGCCAGGCCCGCGGAGGTCTCGCTGCACTGGCGCGACGCGAAGAAGCAGCACTACGGCAGCCTCGGCGCGGTCGTCTCCGCGCTGGAGCACCAGGGGAAGAAGCCGGTCTTCGCGATGAACGGCGGCATGTACATGGAGGACCGCCGCCCCGTCGGGCTGTACGTCGAGAACGGGGTGCAGCTCGCGAAGCTGTCGCGCAACAAGAGCGAGGGCAACTTCGGGTGGCTCCCCAACGGCGTGTTCGTGCTGCGCGACGACGGCACCGCGGCGGTCGTCGAGACCAGCCGCTACGCGAGCGACCACGTGCGCGCCGCGACGCAGTCAGGGCCGATGCTGCTGGTCGAGGGCGTGATGCACGAGGGCTTCACCGAAGACTCGAAGTTCACCGCGACCCGCAACGGCGTCGGCGTGCTGCCCGACGGGCGCGTGGTGTTCGTGGTGTCGAAGCAGCCGGTGACGTTCCACGCCTTCGCCGCATACTTCCAGGCGCTGGGCTGCAAGAACGCGCTGTACCTCGACGGCAACGTCTCGCGCGTGTGGTGGCCCGCGGGCGGCGCGCGCGACACCGGCGGCGACTTCGGCGTCATCATCACCGTCGCCCCCTGAGCAGTTGCCACGCGTGGCGCGCCTTGAGGTAGGACGCGCGCCCATGCGTTCCGCCCTCCCCCTGCTGCTGCTGAGTGCCTGCGCCGCGCCGGCGCCCAACGTGCTCTTCACCTCCTTCGGGCGCGCGAACCCGGCGGGTGACGCAGCCATCGTCGAGACCTGGGAGGACGACCGCGCCATCCTCCTGCGGAACGCCAACAACCCCGACGCGAAGGTCACGCTCAAGAACGGCCGCGAAGTGACGATGCGGGAGTTCGCGAAGAAGCGCGTGGAGGCGACGCGCAACGTGGAGGTGCTGGTCGACACCGTGCCCCAGGGCATGGACCTCTCCGACCGCGGCGCCGCGGTGAAAGACGGCTCGGGCCTCGAGCTCATCGGCCGCTTCACGCTGCACTACAAGAGCACCGTGCAGCTCCATCGCGCGCTCGACGACGTCAAGGTGCTGACGCAGGCCGCGGGCGGCAACCTCGCGGTGGTCTCGTGGCTGCGCGCCTCGCAGACCGAGACCGCCGGCGTCGTGGGCTTCGCGCTCAAGGCCACCGAGGGCGCCGTCGACAAGAAGGACCTCAAGAGCGGCCGCATCAACGAGCTCTGAAGGGCTGTTGCCTCCTCGTGGGCGACTCTCTAGGACGCGCCTCATGCGCACCTCGCTCGTGTTGGCTGTTGCCGTCGCTGTCTCCTCGTGCAGCAAAGAAACGCCTCCGCCTCCGCCGGCCGCCCCCGCGCAGCCCGCGGCGCCCGCCGCCCCGGAGCCGAAGCGCGTCACGCTGCTCATCACCGGACACGAGACGGGCAACCTCGTGGAGCTGGGCCCGAAGCTGCTGACGCAGTGGAAGAAGGAAGACGGCTGGCCGGCGGCGCTGGCGTTCTCCACCGGCGACACCTTCTCGGGCGCGGCGATTTCGTCGCACTTCGACGGGCGCTCCACCGCGGAGGTGATGCACGCCATGCAGTACCAGGCGAGCGCCTTCGGCAACCACGACCTCGACCTCGGGCCCGAGGTGTTCCGCAACTTCCGCGACGCGTCGGCGGTGACCTTCCTCGCGGCGAACCTGAAAGACGAATCTGACTCGCCGCTGAAGCTGGCGCCGTACCGCGTCTTCACGCGCGAGGGCGTGCGCGTGGGCGTGGTGGGCTTCACCAGCCCCAAGACCGTCACCACCGTGGTGTCGGGCCGCGCGGCGGGGCTCTCGCTCATCCCCCTGGAGCAGGCCTTCCCCGCGGCGCTCGAGGCCCTCGCGAAGGAGAAGCCCGACGTCACGCTGGCGCTGGTCGACGACTGCTTCAGCGTGCTCAAGCCCCTCGCGGAGGGGAAAGTCGACCTCGTGGTGGGCACGCGCTGCGAAGGCACGCCGGAGGAAGACAGCAGCGGCGCGACGGCGTTCTTCTCGGTGGGCGACGGGCTCTCGAAGTACGTGGCCGCGCGCATCGACGTGCGCCCCGATGGCTCGCGCGTGGTGAAGGCGCAGCGCAAAGAGGTCAACGCGAAGGCCGACGAAGAGGCCGACCTCGTCACGCTGCGCAAGCGCTGGCAGGAGAAGCTCGACGCCGACCTCGGCGAGGTCATCGGTTTCACCAAGGCCGGCTACGCGCAGGGCGACGCGCGGCTGCTGACGCTGGTGGCCACCGCGCTGCGCGACGAGACGAAGGCCGACGCGGCGCTCATCAACCGCAAGGGCATGCGCGAGGGGCTGCCCAAGGGCGCCATCACCCAGGCGTCGATTCACAGCGTGCTGCCCTTCGAGAACGCGGTGCTGACGGTGAAGGTGAAGGGCGAGGAGCTGCTCAAGCTGCAGAAGAACCCGGAAGCGTTCCTCCTCGCGCCGAAGCTCGACCCGAAGAAGGACTACGTGCTGGCCACCACCGACTACCTGTACTTCGGCGGCGACGGGCTGGGCCTCGAGGCCGCCGCGCCCGAGCCGGAGCTCAACGGCATGGTGTGGCAGACGCCGGTCATCTCGTGGCTGCGCAAGCAGGCGTCGAATGAGAAGGC
>CAMLFP010000467.1 GCA_946479335.1 uncultured Archangium sp. | reverse complement strand
TTGCGGTAGAGGCGCGGCCACATGGCGTGGCGTTCAGTCCCAGAAGCCGGAACCATCCTCGGCATTCGCATCGTCGCGGGCACGTACCGGCTGTTCGGCCGCACGCTCGCCGGCGCGCTGCTGTGGTGCATCGCCTGGTACTTCACGCTCTTCGGCAAGACGCAGCGCAAAGCGGCGCTCGACTACTTCAAGCGCATCGGCCTCGCGCCCACCTTGAAGAACGTGCACGCGCTCATCTGGCGCTTCGCCCGCGTCGGGTTGGACCGGTTGTTGTTCCTCCTCGGCGACATCAAGGGCCTCACCTTCGAGCACTTCGGGCACGACGACCTCGTCGCCGCGGTGAATGCAAAGAAGGGCGCGCTGCTGGTCGGCTCGCACCTCGGCAGCTTCGAGGCGATGCGCACGCTGGCCGAGAAGTACGAGGTGCCGCTGCTGGTGCTGGCCGACTTCGCCAACGCGCAGAAGGTGAACTCGATTCTGCAGCAGCTCGCGGGCAACGTGCGCTTCCGCCTGCTGGAGCTCAAGCAAGACGACCCGCTCTCGATGCTGCAGGTGAAGGAGGCCATCGACCGCGGCGAGCTGGTGGCGATGCTGGGCGACCGCCGCACCGACCGCGAAGGCCGCGACGTCATCGTCGACTTCCTCGGCGGCAAGGCGAAGCTGCCCACCGGGCCGTACGTGTTGGCGCACATCCTCCAGTGCCCGGTGTACTTCGTGGCCGGCATCTACGACGCGCCCTCGAAGTACGAGCTGCACTGCGTGCCGTTGAGCCAGCGCATCGAGCTCCCGCGCAAGGGCCGCAACGAGGCGGTGGAGGCCGAAGCCCAGCGCTACGCCGACAAGCTCGAGGCGTTCACCCGGCGCGCGCCGTTGAACTGGTTCAACTTCTTCCCCTTCTGGCTCGACTCGTGAAGCGCGCGCTCGTCGTGCTGGTGTTGGCGTCATGCCGGTACCACGCGACGAACGTCGAAGACCTGAGCGCGCAGTGTGAGACGCACTGCGCGACGGTGCACCAGCGCTGCGTGCAGAACGGGGAGGCCGCGAAGCTGGGGCTCCCGGGCATCACCTACGACCTCTGCCGTCGCGAGCTCGAGGCGTGTCAGCGCGACTGCCGCCCGATGACCGCGCCGCTGGTGACGGGCACGCCTTCGAGTGACGCGCCCACCGACGGCGTCATCTGGTTACCCGCGACGCGGCAGCTCTCGTGCGCCCACAACGCGCTGCGCGTGACGCTCACCGAGGAGGGCGCGCAGGCGCTGACGCGCGGAGGCGCCGACGCGGCCTTCATCAACCTCGCGCCCGACAGTGCGCTGCTGGTGCGGGGCGGCGACCAGCCGTTCCCGTCGCTGCTGGAGGACTGGGCGATGCTGCACGCGCAGCTCACCGGCCAGGCCGACGCGAAGCTCGACGTGCACGCCGACGCGAAGACCGCAGGCGCCGACACGGTGTGGACCGCGACGTACGACGGTTTCCACGCGCGCGCCCGCGAGCGGCCCGGCTGTCGCTGGCTGACGATTGAACGCGACGGCGCCAGGCGCCGCGCCGCGGCAGGTTCCAGTTGGTGACAGACGCCCCGCGCTGAGGCAGTGAGCGGTTGCGCCGTGATTTCCCTGGAGAGCGTTCCCCCCGTGCCCGAGAAGGTGAAGCCGAAGTACCGCGGCTCCTTCCATTCGTTCGGCTTCGTGGCGGCGCTGTTCGGCTTCTTCGAGCTGTCGTTGGCGCCGGTGGAGGGCTTCCGCTACTGGGCGGGGCTGGTCTACGGCGCGACGCTCATCGCGATGCTGGGGCTCTCGGCGCTGTACCACCGGCCGATGTGGAGCCACGCCGCGCGGCACCGCCTGCGCGCGGTCGACCACCTCGGCGTGTTCCTGCTCATCGCAGGTTCGTACACGCCGCTGGCGGCGCTGCAGTCTCCGCAGGCCCCGACGTACGGGCTCATCGGCATGTGGGTGGGCGCCATCGCGGGGATGATCCACGCGTTGATCAACCTCTACGGCGACCGGCGGATCCGCGCGGTGGTGTACGTGGTGCTCGGGCTGTGCGCCGCTCCGTTGATCTGGGACCTGCAGGCCATCATCGGCGGCACGCGCGCGCTGATTCTCGCGGCGGGCTCGGCCATCTACATTCTCGGCGCCGCGGTCTACGCGCGCCGCTGGCCCAACCCCGACCCGAAGACCATCGGCTACCACGAGGTCTTCCACGCGATGGTGCTGGTCGCCGCGGGCATGCACTACGCCGTCATCTGGACCGTGCAGCAGTCGTAGTAGGGTTCGCGCGCCGTTCGCAGCGCTTCGCGCCGTACGCCGTCCCCACCCTCATTCAAGGAGCACCACGTGATCTCAATCGAGCAATACGCCGACCTGTGCGCGCAGATGGCCAACACCGGCGGTGACGTCAGCAAGGAGAACGCACTCGCGGAGGCCGCGGGCGTGTCGGGCGGCGACTGGGACGCGGCGAAGAAGCACTACACCGCGAAGATGAGCGACCCGTCAGACATGGGGAAGACGGCGATGGCCTTCATGCCGCTGTACCAGGCAGCGCAGGCGAAGGCGCGCGGCGGCAAGGAGCCGTGCACGCTCGAGTTCTACACGAAGGTGCACGCGGAGATGGCGTACCTCAAGGACGCCACCGGCAAGCAGATGAACCACCACCTCGTGCTGGCGCAGAACGGCACGCATCACCAGGCGTGGCTGGAGTGCGAGGGCTACTGGACGCCCATCGTCGGCTCGCCGGAAATCCTCGGGCAGAAGAACGACAAGTTCAAACCCGAGCTGCACGCGAAGTTCGCCGCGCTGATGCAGGCGGAGGCCGACCGCATCAACGGCATCAAGCGCTGAGGCGCGTGAAGAATCGTCAAGCGGGGACACGCGCCACGCGCGCGCACGTTAGGTGGGCCGCATGAAAAGAGCGCTCCAGGTTCTGGGTGTCATCGTGCTGCTGGTGGCTGCAGTCGTCGGTGCCATCGGGTACTCCGCGTTCGGTGGGCGCACGCCGCTCGTCGATGGCGCGGAGTTGCCCGGCGGCGCGCGCGTGGTGAAAGACGGCTTCGTCGCCAGCTTCGTGTTGCCCGCCGGTGAGAAGGAGGTCGCGCTCATCGACACCGGCAACGACGCGTCGGGCACTGCGCTGCTCGCGGAACTCTCGCGGCGCGGCCTCGGGCCCGACGCGGTGAAGGCGATTTTCCTCACGCACGGCCACGGCGACCACCTCGGCGGCTGTCACCTCTTCCCCAACGCGCAGGTGATGGCCTTCCCCGCTGACGTGGGGCTCGCCGCGGGCACCGAGTCGGCGAAGGGCGCGCTGACGTCGGGCCGCAAGAACCCTCCGGAGCGGACGTGCAAGGTGACGCACCCGCTGACCGACGGCGAGAGCGTCACGGTGGGCGCGCTGACGGTTCGCGCGTTCGCCACGCCAGGGCACACCGGCGGCAGCGCCAGCTACCTCGCGAATGAAGTGCTGTACCTGGGAGACAACGCGAACGCTGACAGCGACGGCAAGCTGTCAGCCGCGGTGCGGCTGTTCAGCGACGACCCTGACGAGAACGTGCGCTCGCTGGTGGCGCTGGGGCAGAAGCTGAAGGCGGAGGGCGCGGTGGTGAAGTTGCTGGCGCCGGCGCACACCGGCCAGCTCGCGGGCCTCGCGCCGCTCACCGCGCTGACGCCGTAAGCCTTTGACGCGCGCCGCACTGTCGGTGGGAGCTCGCGTCGTTCCTGCCTGCGTCACGCCTTTGCGTGCACGCAGCACCTGGCGCCGCTCACTGCGCTGACGTCGTGGCGTGCGTCGCACCGTCGGTGGGAGTTCGCGTCGTTCCTGCTTGCGTCACGCCGTTGCGCGCACGCGGCACATGGCGCCGCTCACGCGCTCACCGCGCTGACACCGTAAGCCTTCGACGCGCGCTGCACTGTTGATGGGAGCTCGCGTTGTTCCTGCC
>CAMLFP010000466.1 GCA_946479335.1 uncultured Archangium sp. | reverse complement strand
GAGCGACGCGGGCGCGCCCTGCCCGCCCGGCCTCAAGTGCGTGACGACGTTCGTGTACAGCGACTCCGATGACACCAGCGACACGGCGCTGCCCGCGGTGCTCGACGGCTATTCCTGCGCGCCGTCGACCGACGAGAGCGGCCGGGAGGTCGTCTACCGCGTCGAGGTGCCGTCAGACGGCTTCCTCTCCGCCGCGGTGACGGAAGCGAACGGCGTCGACGTCGACGTGCACCTCTTGAGCGCGCTCGATGCGCAGGCGTGCCTTGCGCGCGGCAACTTCCACGCGAAGGCCGACGTCACCGCGGGCACGTATTACGTGGTGGTCGACACGTACGGCGGCGCGGCGAACGCCGGCGCGTACACCGTCGACATCGGCTTCATCGCGCCCTCCCACGGCGCGTGTGACCTGGAGGTCGGCTCGATGCCGCGCGTGAATGACAACGGCAACACGCTGCAGATGCCGGCGACGGGCCCGGTGGTGATGGAGGCGCACCTCGTCACGCAAGAAGAGCCACCGCCCTACCCGCAGACCGACACCGACGAGCTGGCCGCGCACTACGCGCTCTCGCAGTCGCGCACCGGGTTGGTGATGCACCGCACGCAGGTCTGGGCGCCGCTGGAGGGCGGCACCTTCTACGGCGCGGGCATCGGGAGCCCCACGCTGTTCCCCGTCGTCGATGAGGGCTGGTACGTGAACATGTACTGGCAGGCCACCTCACGGCCGGCGCGCGGCACGCGCATGATTCTGCGGGTGCCGGGCACGGATCGCGCGGTGGTGGTGGCCGCGGGCTACGAGACGGGACCCGGCGACCTCACCGCGGTTGGCGGCACGCCTGAAGAATCCCACTTCTACCTGGGCACCGGGCACCGCAGCACGATTCAGCTGGGCATCGCGAGCGACCAGACGATCCCGTTTGGCCCTCGCGTCTGCGCACCGTGACCTGCAGCCTTGACCGGGCCTGACGCGACGGCCGCCAACGCCGGGTTTTCGGTGCGAAAAGCGACACCGAGCGTCGTTTTCAGCGCTTCACGGCCCCGAATTCGGCCGTGACTCCAGACCCGGCCTGAAAAAAGTTTACGCACCGCACCATTTTCAGCGCTTCCGCCGCCGATTTCGGCCGCGAATCCAGACCCGGTCAGGAAACGCGCGCCCGCCAGCGCCCCGATTACGGCATCGGGAGCAGCCGGGAGGTCGTCTTCTGGTATTCCGCGTACTCCGGGTACTTCGACTTGCTGATGCTCTCGGTGAAGCGCACCGAGCCGTCGAAGAGCAGCGTGAGCAACGCGGGGCCGGCGATGGTCCAGTGGAGCCACTGGCCCGACGCGACGATGCCGAACGCGTAGATGACCCACCACTGCGAGACCTCGCAGAAGAAGTTCGGGTGCCGGGAGTACTTGAAGAGCCCCGTGGTGAGGAACTTCGGCGCCGCGCCTCCGCGGGCCTCACGCGCCTTGTAGAAGTTCCACTGCTGCTGGTCGGCGATGGTCTCCCCGGCGAGCAACAGCAGGAACACCGCGGCCAGCGCGACGTCGGCGAGCCCCAGCGGCGCGGTGCTGAGCGCGGCGGAGTTCATCGGCGCGATGAGCATGAAGATGAGCGCGTTCTGGTACGGCGCGATGAAGGTGGCGTTGAAGAGCTGGAAGCCGACCGGCCCCAGCTTCTTGCGCAGCTCCACCCAGCGGTAGTCTTCGCCGCCCTTCTTGTAGCCACCCTTGCGCGCGAAGTTGAACGTCAGGCGCGCGCCCCACAGCGTCACCAGCACCGCCATCAGCCACACGCGCGGCGAAGCGTCGGGGGTCTTGGCGACCACGCCCCACGCGTAGACGGGCGGCGCGACCGACCAGATGCGATCGACCCACGAGTATTCGCGGGTGATGACCGACAACACATACGTGACGGCGATGACGCCGACGCACCAGGGGATGAGCTCGAAGAAAGGGCCTTGCATGGCGGCGCCCTCGTAACGCCTTTCCCCCCGTGCGCGCCACGCGTTCGTCCGTGGTGTGAAATACCGCTCCCCACGCCAGCGCCCCCGTGGCACTGAGAACGCTGGAGGCGCGCTGCGTGAGCTTTGAACTTCATCTCGAGTTGTTGGGGCGGCTGCTGCTGGGCGGCGTGCTGGGCGCGGTCATCGGGTACGAGCGCGACCTGCACGGGCGGCCCGCGGGCCTGCGCACCCACGCCATCGTCGGGCTGGCGTCGTCGACCTTCATGGTGGTGTCGACCGCGTTCGTCTACTTCCAGCACTACGCGCCCGGCAGCATCGCGGAGGTCGACGTGTCGCGCATCGCGGCGTCGGTGGTGTCGGGCATCGGCTTCCTCGCGGGCGGCGCGATTCTGCGCACCGGCTTGACGGTGCAGGGGCTGACCACCGCCGCGGGCCTGTGGCTGGTGGCCGCCATCGGGCTCGCCGCGGGTGGCGGCATGTACGCCGCCGCGCTGGTGGCCACGCTGGCGGGCGTGACGGTGCTCACGGTGCTGCGCCGCTTCGAAGACAAGACCGACGACCGCTCGCGCGGGGAGCTGAAGCTGGTGCTGGTCGACGACGGCGCGGTGCTGATGGCCGCGAAGGCCTCGCTGGCCGAGCTGGGCGTGCACCTCTCGCACGAAGAATACGAGTTCGACGCCACCGCCCAGCGCCGCGCGTACGAGGCCTCGGTGTCGGTGCCGCGCAAGGTCGAGCTGCTCTCGCTGGTCGACACGCTGGAGAAGGTCTCCGGGGTGCTGAAGGTGCGCGTCGAACCAGCCAGGTGACGCCCCGGCAGAAAAGCGCGCGCCCGGGCTGACCCCGCGCGGCATTGTGCTACAGGCGCGGCGCCATGACGCAGCCCGCGCAGAACACCGCCGTCATCACCTTCGATGGCGGCCCGCTCAACATCGAACAGGTCGCGGCGCTGTCGCGGCGCGCGGCGCTGGGGCGCTTGTCGCACGACTCGTCATTCCTCTCGCGCATCGGCGCGGGCTCGGCGCACGTGGCGAAGACGCTGGCGCAGAAGGGCGTCATCTACGGCGTCACCACCGGCTACGGCGACTCGGTGACGGTGGGCGTGCCCCCCGAGCTGGTGCCGGAGCTCCCGCAGCACCTCTACACGTACCACGGCGTCGGCCTCGGCCCCGTCTTCACCCCGGTGGAGGTGCGCGCCATCCTCGCGGCGCGACTGCAGTCGCTCTCGCGCGGCTTCTCGGGCGTGTCGGTGACGCTGCTGCGCCAGCTGGAGCTGCTGCTGGAGCAGGACATCCTCCCGGTCATCCCCTCCGAGGGGTCGGTGGGCGCCAGCGGCGACCTGACGCCCCTCTCGTACGTGGCCGCGGTGCTGTGCGGTGAGCGCGAGGTCTTGGTCGACGGCCAGCGCCGCCCCACCGCGGAGGTCTTCAAGGAGCGCGACATCGCGCCCATCCGCCTCCTGCCGAAGGAGGGCCTGGCCATCATGAACGGCACCGCGGTGATGACCGGCCTCGCGTGCCTCGCCTTCGAGCGCGCGCAGGGCCTCTCGCGGCTCGCGGCGCACCTCACCGCGATGGCCTCGGCGGCGATGGGCGGCAACCCGCACCACTTCGACGAGCTGCTGCACTCCGCCAAGCCGCACCAGGGCCAGCAGCGCGCGGCGGCCACCATCCGCGAAGATCTCCACGGCAGCGAGCGCACCGAGTCGCGCCTGCAAGACCGCTACAGCATCCGCTGCGCGCCGCACGTCATCGGCGTGGTCGAAGACGCGCTGCCCTTCTTGCGCAGCCTCATCGAGAACGAGCTCAACAGCGCCAACGACAACCCGCTCATCGACCCCGACAGCGGCAAGGTGATGCACGGCGGCCACTTCTACGGAGGCCACGTCGCGCTGGCGATGGATACGCTCAAGAACGTGGTCGCCAACCTCGCCGACCTGATGGACCGCCAGTTGGCGCTGCTGGTCGACACGCGCTTCAACCACGGCCTGCCGTC
>CAMLFP010000465.1 GCA_946479335.1 uncultured Archangium sp. | reverse complement strand
CGTCTGGTTCGCGTAGCGCTGGCAGGTGCCGTTCGGGGCCTTGCAGCCGTCGGCGCAGTCAGCCGTGCCGCCGCCGGTGTTGCCGGTGCCGCCGCCGGTGTTGCCGGTGCCGCCGCCGGAGCCACCGCCGGTGCCGGTGCCCGCGACGCAGGTGAACGTCGCGCCGCAGACCTCACCCGCAGCGCACGCCTCGCAGGCGCCGCCGGCCGAGCCACACGTCGCCGCGTTCTCATTGTTGGGGGAGGCGACGCACTTGTCGTCGGCGGTGCAGCAACCACCGCAGTTGGCGGGACCGCACTTCGCGGGACCGCAGGAGGGGGCGACAGCGACAACGAAGCCAATGACGGCTCCGAGCGCGAGAGCTCTGATCTTCATGTGTATGACTGCTCCTACGACTTCAAGTGCGCCTGACCGGGCTCGGGCGCGTGGGGTTGGGGGAGGAACGACAGGATTGTAAGGGGAGCGGCTACAAACAGAAGTGTCACACTCCCGTCAAGTGGCGGGATCAGCTTGTTCTCAGAACGGGATGTCATCAGCGGGGGGTGGTGCCCCGAAGTCGTCCGCCGGAGGGCCGCCGCCGCCACCACCGCCGCCCGCCTCAGGCCGCGCGTAGCCACCCTCACGCGGGCCCGCCGAGCCGCCCGCGCCGCCGAGGAACTGCACGGTGTTGGCCACCACCTCGGTCGTGTAGTTCTTCTTGCCTTCCTTGTCGGTCCACTCGCGCGTCTGGAGGCGCCCTTCCACGTACGCCTGGCGGCCCTTCTTCAGGTACTCACCGCACAGCTCGGCCAACTTCCCCCACACCACGATGCGGTGCCACTCGGTCTTCTCCTGCTTCTGACCCGACGCCTTGTCGGTCCACGACTCGCTGGTGGCGATGCTGAAGTTCGCGACCGCCTGGCCGCCGTTGGTGAAGCGCACCTCCGGGTCACGCCCGAGGTTGCCGATGAGGATCACTTTGTTGATGCCGCCTGCCATGCGCTGCTCCTTGTCGTTCGAGTACCGGCTCACCGCGAGCCGGTCACGGATCAGCGCATAGCACACCCCACCGACATGCCCGCCAGCCCCGGTGTATCGGCCTGAAAACCCCGCGAGACCTCAGGCGGCGCGCCTCACCCGCCGGGCGTGGCCGCGCTGTTCCCGCTGGCGGGGTCGGCCTGCTGCGCCGCGCCCGGGGCTTTGGCCTCGGCGATGCGCGTCGAGAGCAGCACCTCGAGCCCGCGCGCGAACTCCACCATCGCGGGGTCGGCGGCGCCCTCGTTCTTCTTGATCGCGCTCCACAGCGGCGCGTCCGGCTGCGCGGCCTTCACCATGCCGCGCACCAGGCTGTCGATGACCGGCGCGCGGTCGGCCTCGGGGAGCGCCTTGAGCGCCAGCAGCAGCTCCTGCGGGGCGTCGGTGGCCACCACCGCGAGCTGCTCCGAGAGCCACGCCGACGCGTGCTCGTCAGACAGGTCGGCCTTCACGAACTCGAACAGGCGCAGGCTCGCCTCCACGTTGCCCGCGGCCGCGAGCTCGACCAGCGACGGCAGCACCGGGAGATCGAACCCGGCCTCCTGCGAGGCCTTCTTGATGCGGCCGTACACGTCTTCGCTGGCCGACGCGGAGTCGAGCAGCACGCGCACGTTGGCGCCCTCGCGCGGGTCAGACTTGTAGAGCGCGTCGGCGATGATGGCGCGCACCGCGGGGTCTTTCTCGCTGCGCCAGGCGGTGCGCAGCAGCGCGACGTTGCGCGTCTCGCCCTGCTGCGCGAGGCCGACGTAGGTGGTGAGGCGCTGCTTGAGCTCCGCGAAGGGCCCGACGACCGTGGCGGGCTTGAGCGCGGCGACGGCGGCTGACGGCCCACCCGAGCTGCCCTGCGCGGCGACCGCGGCGCCGATGGCGTCGATGTTGGGCACCACGGTGCCCGCGCGGCCCGCGAAGTCGTTGACCATGATGGAGAAGACGAAGCGCTCGCCGCCGACCGACTCGACGTACCCGGAGAGCGCGGAGACGGTCTCGAGCGTGCCGGTCTTCGCGCGCAGGCGGCCGACGGCGTCGCTGCCTTCGAAGCGGTACTTGAGGGTGCCGTCCTTGCCGGCGATGCCGACCGACGAGATGTACTCGGGCATCGCCTCGAAGCGCTTGTACATGTACGTGAGCAGCTTGTTCACCTGCGCCGCGGAGAAGCGGTTGGTGTCGTTGAGGCCCGAGCCGTTCTTCATCACGTAGCCGCCGCGGGCGATGCCCACGTCCTGCTGGAGGAACTCCTCGACGACGTCGATGCCGCGCGCGTGGCTGCCGGGCTCACCGCGGCCCTCGGCGCCCAGGGTCTTGATGAGCTGCTCGGCGACGAAGTTCGACGAGTGCTTGTTGAGCTTCTTGAGCACGATGTCGAGGGTGTCGCTCTGGTTGACCTGCAGCAGCTTCACGCCCGACTTCGGCACGGTGCCGGAGCGCACGCGCCCCTTCACCTTCACGCCGCGCTCCTTGAGCAGCTGCTTGACGGTGAAGCCGAAGTAGAGCGCGGGCTGGTCGATCTTCTTCCACACGCTCCAGGTGCCCTTCTCGACCGGCACCACGCCCTCGGCCTCGATCTTCTGGCGCACCTTGTCTTTGTCGGTGTCGGAGCTGACGGTGAAGCGGCGCTGCGTGTTGGTGCCCGTGGTCACCTTGTTCTCGATGACGAAGTAGTCGCTGGGCGGCTCCACCTCGACGCTGGCCGCGGCGCCCGCGGTGTCAGCCGGGCGTAGGAAGACGCCGACGGTGTTCCAGTTGAGCGAGAGCGCGCCGACCGGCGCGAGGTAGGCCTTGTCGCCGTATTCCTGGTCGAAGCCCGGCGGCGTGCGCTCCGCGTCGAACCATGAGTCGTCGACGACGATGTCCTGCACCTCCTTGACGCCGTTGTGGAGCAGGTCAGCCACCATGCCGTAGAGCCGCTCGGTGGTGATGGCGGGGTCGCCCTTCCCGCGGATGTAGAGGACCTTCGTCTTGCCGTCCTTCCAGTCTTTCTCGACGAAGAACTCGGTATCGAAGCGGTACTCCGGGCCGAGGCGGCTGAGCGCGGCGGCGGCGGTGAAGAGCTTCACGTTCGACGCGGGGTTCATCAGCTCGTCGGCGTCGTGCGAGTACACGATGGCGCCGTCGTCGAGGCTCTTCACCTGCACGCCCACGCGCGCCTTCGCCAACGTGGTCGTGGAGAGCACCGAGTCGAGCGTCTTCTTCAGGGCCTCGCGGTCCTGCGCACGGGAGGAGGCAGCCTCCGCGGTGAAACTCACGACCAGACACAACACCAGACTGAAGTTCGTACGCATCGGCTTGGAGCTGGAGTTAACTCGCGTTTCACGTCGCGCGCGAGTCTTCGCGCTCCCCCGTTTCGAGAGGACGACATGGCTGAGAGTCTCAAGGTGGCAGACGTCATTCCTGCGGTTCCGCGCGCGGTGTACGAGGCGTGGCTCGACCCGAAGAAACACGCGCTGATGACGGGTGCGGCGACCAGCGACGAAGGCGCCGGCGCGTTCACCGCGTGGGATGGGTACATCTCCGGGCGCACGTTGAGCGCGTCACCGTTCAAGAAGATCGTCCAGTCGTGGCGGACGTCGCACTTCGCGGCAGATGCGCCCGACTCGGTGGTCACCGTGGAGCTGGAACCGTTCGACGGCGGCACGCACGTGACGTTGGTGCACGAGAACATCCCCGATGAGCAGGGAGACTCGTATCGAGACGGCTGGCACCAGCACTACTTCGCGCCGATGAAGGCCTGGTTCGCCTCCCTCTCCCGTGGGGAGAGGGCCGGGGTGAGGGGCGCGAAGTCGACGACGAAGAAGAAGTCCACGCCGAAGAAGTCCACGCCCAAGAAGTCCGCGCCCAAGAAGTCCGCGCCCAAGAAGTCCGCGCCGAAGAAGTCCGCGCTGAAGAAGTCCGCGCTGAAGAAGTCCGCGCTGAAGAAGTCCGCGCTGAAGAAGTCC
>CAMLFP010000464.1 GCA_946479335.1 uncultured Archangium sp. | reverse complement strand
CCAGCGCCAGCCACGCCGCATCAGGCACCTTGCGCAGCATGCGTCTCCACCGTGGACCAGCGTCACCGACACCCGGCCGGAGCGACGCGGCAGGCGGTCGGCGACCACCGGCAACAAGACGGACACGAGCCTTCTGTCACTCAGCCGTGCGGCGTCGACCGATGCACTCGACGACGGTTCACGTGATGCGAAGAAGCTCCGCTTCGCCTCGCGGGCGTCGGGCCCACCGCACCACGCGTCGCGCACCAACGCCGCGCGAGCGAGGCTCCGGGCGGCGAATGTCTGGAGACCCCAGCGGCTCACCAGTCCATTCACTCGCGCGCGCACAACGCCTCCAGTTCGCGCGCGGTGATGGCGGCGCAGTCTGCCCAGGTCGGGAGCGCCTGCCCCGCGGCGCGCGCCTCCTCGCGAAGCGCGTGCCCCTCGCTGCCCAGCACCTGCATCAGCGCCGCCCGGAGGTCGCCACCGCGCACGCCGCGCCTTTCGACGAAGTCGAACACGCCCGCCGGCGTATTGCTCACCACCGGCACGCCCGCGCGCAGCGCTTCTGCGACGGCGAGGCCCCACGACTCGTAGCGGGAAGTGCAGAGGAACACGGAGGCCTGCGACAGGAACCGCGCGACCTCGCTGCGAGGCACGCGCCCGTGAAACGTGACCCGTGACTCGAGCCCGAGGTGCGCGCGCGCGCCCATCACCTGCTCCGTGTACGCCACGTCGAGGTCGAGCGCGCCGAGCCAGTCGAGGTGCCAGTCACCCGGCAACTCCGCGAGCAACTCCAGCGCTTCGAGCGCGCCCTTCCCCGCCCAGAGATGGCCGTTGGCGACGATGCGCCGCCGTGGCGCCGGCGTGAGCGGCGTGAAGTGGTCGATGCCCGGCGGCGCGACCCAGCTCGGCGATGACGCGCGGGTTCCCGCCTGGGCGCGCGCACTCACGAAGTGCACCGCGACACATTGGGCGAGCAACGCGCGCTCTGCCTCCACGCGCGCGGGCTCCGCGCCGAGCGCGTCAGCGGGTTGATGCAGCAGCGCGACCTTCACGCCGGTGAATGACGAGAGCCGTGGCGCCCAGTGCGGAGCGCCGAGGCCGTCGAAGAGATTCACCGCGTCGCGCTCCGGCGTCGCGCACACCGCAGCGTCATGCCCGAGGGCGCACAGCGCGCGCGCCAGCTCCACGTCGTAGAGGTCGCCGCCCGACCGCGGCGCGCCCTCCGCGACGCCGCCGGGCACGACGATGCGCACCTTCATGCGAAGTGCGTGTGGAAGCTGGCCCACGCGGAGTCGTGCTCCCACAGCACCACGTCGAAGCCCGACAGGTTCTTCTGCGTGCGCAGCGCGGGCTCGAGCTGCTGGCTCAACACCGCGCAGAACAGCTCGATGCTGGGGTTCTTGCCCTCGAAGCCGGGCAGCGCGTTGAGCGACGCGCCGGAGTAGCGCGCGATGAGCTCCTCCAGATGACGCTCCAGCACGGAGATGTCGAAGAGGTACTCGTGCTGGTCGAGCGCGCGGCCCAGACAGACGACCTCCAGCACGTAGTCGTGGCTGTGGTGCGTGTTCTCGGGGCCCCAGTCACCGCCGATGAGGTGGTGAAAGGCGGTGAACTTCCGGCGGACGGCGACTTTGTACATGGAGCTTCCTCACGGCCACGTCAGCACGGTGTGCAGGCAGCCTTCGGGGGGAGAGTGGAGCGCGTTGAAAGCGTCGGCCGCGCGCTCCGCGGGGAAACGGTGGGTGACGAAGCGCGCGAGCTCCAGCTTCTGCAACCACGTCAGCGCCACCTGCATGCGGCGCGCGTGGTCGAAGCGGCCGCGCAGCGACGCGTCGATGCGGCTGACCTGACTGAAGCGCACGCTCTGGCGCGCGCGGTGCGTGCGCGTGCCCAGCACCAGCGGCTGCGCCTCGGGCCCGTACCAGCTGCCGGCGATGACGCGGCCTTCGTCGCGCGCCCACTCCAGCGCGGAGGCGAGGCCCGCGTGTTTGCCGCTCAGCTCGAAGACCACGTCGCACGCGCCGCGCGTCGGCTGCGTCAACGTCTCTACCGGAGAGAACGCGCGACGGTCAGCGCGCGGCTCGAGCGCCAGCACCGGCCCCAGCGACAGCCTCGCGAGGATCGCCGCGACGAGCTGCCCGACGACGCCGAGGCCCACCACGCCCGCGACTTCACCGAGCAGCGGCGCGCCATCCATCACCAGGCTCACTGCGGTCTCGACGTTGGCCAGCAGCGTCGCGGTCGCGGCGTCCACCTCGGGGAGTGGAATCACCGAACTCGCGCGCACCACCAGCTGCGACTGATGCGGCGCGAAGACGAACACCCGCCGGCCGCGCAGCGACGCGTCGACCTCCGCGCCGAGGTCCTCCACGACGCCCACCGCGCAGTAGCCGTAGGTGAAGGGGTAGCGCAGCCCGCCCTCGAGCCCGGAGATGGAGGTGTCGAGCGGCTCGCCGGGCTCCAGTTGACCATTGAAGATGAGGCGCTCGGTGCCCGCGCTCAGCCCGCTGGCCTCCACGCGCACCCGCACATCACCCGCGGCCATCGCCGGGAGGTCGACCTCGCGCAGCGCCACCTGCCGGGGAGCCACGTGAAAGACAGCGCGCGCCTTCATCACCTCAGCCCGCGGCCTCCACCGGCGCGACGGCGACGGCGCCGACGGTGATGACATCGTCTCCGGCCGGGAACGTCGACTCGGGCGACCAGCGATCGAGCACCGCGCGCGTCACCGGCCCGCACGCGAGCGCGTCATCGGTGCGCAGCGCGCGCGGAGACGTGGTGAGACAGAGGAAGTCGACGAGCCCCGCCGTGAAGAAGGACTCGAGCACCTCGGCGCCGCCCTCCACCATCACGCTGCGCACGCCGCGCTTCGCCAGCCTCGCCAGCACCTCGGGCAACGCCACGCCGCCCGGCGCGCGAGGCACGCGCTCGACGTCGACCTGGCGGCCGCGCAGCACCAGCTCCCGGCTCGACGACGCCTCGGGCGAGGTGAAGACCACCACCGGGCGCTCCTCACTCCGGACCAGCCGCGCGTCGGGCGAGAGCATCAGGCGCGAATCAAGCACCGCGCGGAGCCCCGTGCGACCCGGTTGGAAGCGCGTGGTGAGGCGCGGGTCGTCGGCCTCCAGCGTGCCGCGGCCCACGAGAATCGCGTCGTGCGCGGCGCGCAGCGCGTGCGTCACCTCGAGCGCCGCGCGCGATGAGATGGGCGTGGGCTGGCCGCGCACCGCCGTGAGGAGCCCGTCTTTCGACAGCGCGAACGCCGCCGTGACAAAGGGCCGGAACGCCGGCGCCTGCACCCGGGCGACATCGAAGCACTGGCGCCACGGGGGGGACATGGGGCGAAACGACCTTGTAGTCACTGACGCGGTTGGTTGAAAAGCCCACCGCGCGTCATGCCGGCCCTCGACGAAGTCCGTCACTACTACGACAGGAACACGTCGTCCTTCTTGCGTACCGGGCAAGGCGGGCAGGCGATTCACCGCGCGGTGTGGGGGCCCGGCGTCACCACGCGTGACGAGGCCTTCGCGTACCTCGACGGGTTGCTCGCCGGGCTGGTGGCGCAGCGTCCCGCCCCACGCGTGTTGGACCTCGGGTGCGGCGTGGGCGCGAGCCTGCGGCGGCTGGCGAAGCGAAGCGACCTCCACGGCGTGGGCGTCACGTTGAGCCCGGTGCAGGCGCAGTTCGCGCAGGCGGAGTTCACGCGCGCGGGGCTGGGTGAGCGGCTCCGCTGCGTCGAGGGCAGCTTCACCGCGTTGCCCTCGGAGCTGGGCCTCTTCGACGCCGCGTTCAGCATCGAGGCCTTCATTCATTCTCCGTCGGCCGACGCGTACCTCGCGGAGGCCGCGAAGCACCTGAAGCCCGGCGGCGTGCTGGCGCTCATCGATGACTTCACCACCGACGCGCCAGAGACGGCGAGGTCGCGACGCTGGCTCCACGAGGTGCGCACCGGCTGGCTCGCGAACACG
>CAMLFP010000463.1 GCA_946479335.1 uncultured Archangium sp. | reverse complement strand
CTACGGCGTGCCGCGCTCGACCGCCGCGAACATCGTCGCCGAGGTCCGCACCGCCGTGCCGGGCCCGCCGGTGCGGGTGCAGCTCAAGCCCGGCGGAGTGCTTGAGGTGCGGGCGCGCACGCCCGACGACGACTTCAGCTCGGGGCTCCGCGTGACGCCGGTCGATGGGTGGCGCCGGGTGTACCTCGCGCCGGCGCTCGACGGCGGCTGGGCGCGGAGCGTGTCGCTGCGCACCGGAGACTACGTGCTGCGCGGGGAGCCGTGGGGTTACCTGCCGATCAACCGCACGGTGCACGTCACCGAGGGGCAGACCACGCGCGTGGAGCTCACCGCCGACCCTGGCGCGTCGATCACCGGCCGCGTGTTGCTCCACGACGGCGCCCCGCTGCGCAACGATCGTGTCTCTGCCGATTCATCGCGCGGCCACACTGCGGTGATCACCGGAGACGACGGACGCTTCGAGCTTCGCGGGGTCCCGCCGGGTCCGCTGACGCTGCTGAGCTGCGACACCGGCACCACGCCGCCGACGTCATTCCCGTTCACCGCGCCCGCGACCGGCGTCGAGCTGCGGTGCCCGGAGCCGCGCTGGTCACACGGCCGGGTGATCGACGCGCAGGGCAGGCCGGTGCCGCGGTTCCGCGCGAACGATCGCGAGATCTCCGCCAGCGACGGGCGCTTCGAGGTGCCGTGGGTCGGGCAGTTGGTGGTGTCGGCAGAGGGCTACGCGACGGTGTCGCGCGACGACGCGGGTGTCGAGGTGGGCGACGTGGTGCTGCGCTCGACGCCGATGATCGAGGGCGAGGTGGTCGACCCCGAGGGCGCGCCCGTCAGCGGCGCTTCGGTGCACCTCGGCAGCCACGCCGACGGCGTGCGCAGCGACGCGCGGGGGCACTTCAAGCTCGAGGTCTACGGAGAGGCCGGCGTCGAGCTCCGCGCGTCGTTCGGCGGCCTCAGCGGTACGGCGCGCGCCACCCCGGGGACGCCCGCGCGCATCGTGTTGTCGCCCGCCGCGCGCGTCATCGGGCGCATCGTCGATCGTCAGGGGCAGGGCGTGGTGGCGACCGTGCGCGTCGACGGGCCGGGGGGCGAGCGTGAGTTCCGCTCCGATGCGCAGGGCCATTTCTCGGGCGAACTCCCGACGGGCGTGTGGGTCTTCACCTCTCGCCTCATCGACGGCATGCGCGCCATCGAGGTGCGTGCGCCGGAGACGCGCGTGGAGCTCGGCCGCTCCGCGTCGTCGTGTGGCCTCACGGTTGAAGCGCCTGGCCGCAGACTGGCGGCCGGCTGGTTGCTGCCCTCGAAGCCCGCGGCGCTCAACGTCGAGCCGGAGGTGCAACCGAACACCATGGTCGCGCTCGCGCAGCAGAACCGGCTGGTCTTCTCCGGCGTGGAGTGCGGCGCGTATTCGGTGGCGGTCGGCTTCCTCCCCGAGAACGTCTACCCCGGCAGCTTCGAGTTCCTCGACGCGCTGAAGCCTTCGTACGCGACGGAGCTCATCACCCTGCGCGGCAACGACGAGCGGCTGGTGCTGCCCGCGCCGTGACGACGTGTTAACCGTTGCCTCGTGAGTCTCCAGGGCAAGCACATCGCGGTGGGCATCGGCGGCGGCATCGCCGCGTACAAGGCCGGCGACTTCGTGCGCGAGCTGCGGCGCCAGGGCGCGTCGGTGCGCGTGGCGATGACGAAGGCCGCGCAGGAATTCATCACGCCGCTCACCATGCAGAGCCTGTCGGGCGACGCGGTGCTGACCGACTACTTCGACTCGTCGCAGGAGGAGAAGTTTGGCCACCTGCACCTCGCGCGCTGGGCCGACGCGTACGTGGTGCTCCCCGCGACGGCCGATCTGCTCGCGCGCATCGCCACCGGGCAGGGCAATGACGCGGTGACGACCTCGCTCCTCGCGTTCCGCGGGCCGGTGCTGCTCGCGCCCGCGATGAACACCGCGATGTGGGATCACCCGGCCGTGCAGCGCAACGTCGCGACCCTGCGCGCGACGCCCAACACGCACCTCGTCGGCCCGGGCGTAGGCCCGCTCGCGGATGGTGACGTGGGCGCCGGCCGACTTTCGGACCTGCCAGACCTCATCGCCGCGACGAAGGCGCTGTTCGCGAGTGGTTCGTTGAATGACAAACGCGTGCTCATCACCGCCGGGCCGACGCGTGAGGCGATGGATCCCGTGCGGTTCATCTCCAACCCCTCGACCGGGAAGATGGGCCTCGCGATGGCGCAGGTCGCACATTCGCGCGGCGCGCAGGTGACGGTGGTGCTGGGCCCGGTCGACGCGCCGGAGTCGCCGTTCGAGATCGTCCGCGTGACGACGGCCGACGAGATGCTCGCCGCGGTGCTCGCGCGCGTGGAGAGCGCCGATGTATTCGTCGCGACCGCCGCGGTCAGCGATTGGAAGCCCGCGGAGATCTCCGCGATCAAGACCAAGAAGAGCGACGGCCCGGAGTCGGTGACGCTGGTGCGCACGCCCGACGTGCTGCTGACCGCCTCGCAGAAGGTGCACGCCGCGGCGAAGCGCCCGGTGCTGGTGGGCTTCGCGGCGGAGACCAATGACGTGGTCGCCTACGCGCGCGGGAAGCTGCAGAAGAAGAAGCTCGATCTCGTAGTGGCGAACGACGTCTCGAAGCCCGGCGTCGGGTTCGGCACCGACACCAACGCGGTGACGATCATCGGCGTCTCCGGCGAAGAGGTGCACGCGCAGGGCAGCAAGCGCGAGGTCGCCGCGAAGGTGTGGGACGTCATCGAGCAGGTGAAGCCGTGAGCGACGACGTTCGGGAACTCGCGCTCGAGCTGCGCCGGCACCTCGCGTGGCAGGAGGCCGACGGCACGCGCATCTTGTTGAAGGATCCGACGGTCGTCGCGCGGGCTCCCGAGCCGGTGGTCGCGCCCACCGCGCGCGTGGAGGCGAAGCCTGCGCCGGTCGCGCCTCCCGCCATGCCTCCTGCTGCGGCGCGGACGTTCGCGACGCTCGACGAGGTCCGCACCGAGCTGGGCGCGTGCACGCGTTGCAAACTTTGCAACGGCCGCAAGAACATCGTCTTCGGCGTCGGCAACCCGCGCGCGGAGCTGGTCTTTGTCGGCGAAGGTCCCGGTGAAGAAGAAGACAAGCAGGGCATCCCCTTCGTGGGCGCGGCAGGTCAGCTCCTGACGAAGATGATCGAAGCGATGAAGTTCAAGCGCGACGAGGTCTACATCTGCAACGTCGTGAAGTGCCGGCCGCCGGGCAACCGCAACCCGGAGCCCGATGAGATCGCCGCGTGCGAGCCGTTCTTGAAAGCGCAACTGGGCGTCATCAAACCGAAGGCCATCGTCGCGCTCGGCAAGTTCGCGGCGCAGACGCTGCTGCGTGACCCGACGCCCATCACGCGCATGCGCGGCCAGTGGCGCGAATACGAAGGCGTGCCGCTGATGCCGACCTTCCACCCCGCGTACCTCCTGCGCTCGCCCGATGAGAAGAAGAAGGCGTGGCTCGACCTGCAGGAAGTGATGAAGAAGTTCGGCAAGTGACGCCGGAGGAGTGCCTGCCGCCGCAGCTGCGCGGCGCGACCATCACGCGCATCAGCCGGGGGCTCTCAGGCGCGGGCGTGTACCGGGTGGAGGCGAACGGCGAGCGGTACGTGCTCAAGATCTCCGATGGCGTCCCGCTCGACGTGTGGCGCGCGCGGCTGGCGATCCAACAGTCTGCGGCGGAGGCGGGCGTCGCGCCGGCGGTGGTGCATCACGACGAAGCGCGCCGGGCGGTGCTCAGCGTGCTCGTCGGTGATCGCGGTTTCCTCGCGCGGCTGAACAACCCGCGCACGCGGGAGGCGTCGATTATCGAGCTCGGGCAGCTCATGCGTCGCGTCCATTCGCTCCCGGTGCCGGAGGGCGCTGCGTGGAAGGACCCGCGCGATCTCTTCGCAGACACGTGGAACTCGCTGGGCGACTTCGCGTTGCCGGCGTTCGCGCGCGAGGCGATCGC